>JANNBZ010000278.1:0-8719 GCA_031386065.1 Burkholderiales bacterium | reverse complement strand
GCCCTGAAACTGGGCGGCACCTGCAGTGGCGAGCACGGCATCGGGCTGCACAAGATGGGCTTTCTGGTGACCGAAGCCGGCGCCGGCGCGGTCGACATGATGCGCAGCGTGAAGCGCGCACTCGACCCGAAGAACATCATGAATCCGGGGAAGATTTTCAGCGTGTGAGCCTCGGCGCGACTTCGCGCGGCGTAAGCAGACAGGACTCCCCCAGGCCGCCGCGCCTGAGGGAGTCTGCGATCTGCTTTTACGTCACGTCCCACGGAGTTCTCACCATGAAACGCACCTTGATTATCCTGGCCACAGCGGCCTGTTCCCTTGCCCACGCCCAGACCATCGAGCGCGTGCGCATGTCCGACAACGACCTTGGCTGCCGCCAGATCGTGGCCGAGGCCTCGATGATGGACAGCTTCATTGCTCGCGGCGCCGCCCTGCCTTCGCCGCAGATGGTGCCGGCGGCAGCTGCCGCCGCGCCAGACACCTCGGGCGTCGGCGGCCAGGTGGCGCAACAGGCACTCGCGCAGTTGGCCGCGCGAGGCGGCTTGGGCTCGCTGGGCAGTCTGTTCAGCGGTGGTGGCGCACCCACCCAACAAGTGGCTCAAGCGCAGGCACTGCAACAGGCAGCAGCCTTGCTGGCCGCGCAGCAGGCGGGGTCGAACGTCGCAACGCAGAACGCGCTGGCGCAGCAAGCGGCTGCACTGGCCGGCAACCGCGGCGGCAGCCTGGGCGGGTTCGGCGGACTGTTGAGTGGCCTGGTGCAGGCCGCAGGCGCATCACAGCAGGCGGCGCCCGCAGCGGCGACCCTGCCCGTGTCACAGCAAGCCTCGGCGGATACAGCGCTGGGGCAGCAGGCGCAGGCACGCAAAGAGCACCTGACGAATCTGTTCCTGAGCAAGGGATGCAAGATGAGCGACTCGAAGTAGTCGCCGCCATCGCCAAACAAAACGGCACCGTGTGGTGCCGTTTTTCATTCCCGATCTGCGGTCAGACGTGCGCTGGCGCGGACCAGTGTTTTTTCACTTCGCCAGCGCTGTTCACGCTGTCCAGATTCACGCCGAACCCCCACAGCCGCGAGACGTGCTTGAGCACTTCCTGGGCGCTGTCGTGCAGCGGCCGGTCGTTGTGCTGAACGTGGCGCAGCGTGAGGGATCGATCGCCGCGCAGGTTGACGCTCCAGACCTGGATGTTGGGCTCGCGCTGCGCCAGGTCGTACTGGCGTGACAGCGCCTCGCGCACCCGCCGATAGCCCGCCTCGTCGTGGATGGCGGCGACTTCGAGCTCGCTTTCCTTTTCGTCGTCGGTGATGCTGAACAGGCGGAAGTCGCGCATCAACTTGGGCGACAGGTACTGGCCCACGAAACTCTCGTCCTTGAAGTTGCGCATCGCGTGGTCGATGGTCTCCAGCCAGTCGCGCCCGGCAACGTCGGGGAACCACTGGCGGTCTTCGTCGGTCGGGTTTTCGCAGATGCGCTTGATGTCGGTGTACATCGCGAAGCCCAGCGCGTAGGGATTCAGGCCGCTGTAGGCCGGGTGCCCGACCGGCGGCTGGTAGACGACGTTGGTGTGCGACTTCAGCCACTCGATCATCACGCCGTCGGTCAGTTGCCCGTCGTCGTACATGGTGTTCAGCAGGTGGTGATGCCAGAAGGTGGCCCAGCCCTCGTTCATGACCTGCGTCTGGCGCTGCGGATAGAAGTACTGCGCAACCTTGCGCACGATGCGCACCACCTCGCGTTGCCACGGCTCCAGCAACGGCGCGTTTTTTTCGATGAAGTACAGCAGGTTTTCCTGCGGCTCTTCGGGGAAGCGACGGTTGTCCTTGTCGTCTGCCTTGTCCGCGGCCTTGCCGACTTTTTGCGGCAAGGTGCGCCACATGTCGTTGACCTGCCGCTGCGCATAGGCCTCGCGCTCTTCACGCCGCGCCTGTTCCTGCGCCAGGCTCAGTTTGCTGGGCCGGCGGTAGCGGTCGACGCCGTGGTTCATCAGCGCGTGGCAGCTGTCGAGCATCTGCTCCACCGCGTCGAGCCCGTGCCGCTCTTCGCAGTCGGTGATGTAGTTCTTGGCGTACACGAGGTAGTCGATGATGGACGATGCGTCGGTCCACATGCGAAACAGGTAGTTGCCCTTGAAGAAGCTGTTGTGACCGTACGCCGCATGCGCGATCACCAGCGCCTGCATGGCCATCGTGTTCTCTTCCATCAGGTAGCTGATGCAGGGGTTGGCGTTGATGACGATCTCGTAGGCCAGGCCCATGTGGCCGCGACGGTAGTTCTTCTCGGTCGAGATGAACTCCTTGCCGTAGCTCCAGTGCCGGTAGTTCACCGGCATGCCGACCGAGGCGTAGGCGTCCATCATCTGCTCGGCGGTGATGATCTCCAGCTGGTTCGGGTAGGTGTCGAGGCCGAAGCGCTGCGCGGTGGCGCGTATGGTGGCGTGGTAATGCTCGATCAGCTCGAACGACCAGTCGTTGGGCGCCGGCAAGGGCTGCGCAGCGCGCGGCGGCGTGACCACATCGGCAGCGCGCCTGACGCGGCCGGGCATGTCGGTTGAAGGGGGCGCCGTAGCGTCGAACAAGTCGGGCGTCGGATCGACGAGGGTCGCTGCCTTGCGGGTCGGGATGCTCTTCATGCGGCGGTGCCTTCCTTCTTGAACAAGTCACGGAACACCGGATAGATCTGCGCGGCCTGCGTCGCCTTGCGCACCGCGAACGACTTCACCTCGGCAGCCAGCGCTGCGTATTCGTCCCACAGGTTCTGCTCTTCTTCGGCCACTTGCACGTAGGCGAAATAGCGGCACAGCGGCAGGATCTTTTCAGCCAGCAGCGCGCGGCAGCGGCCGCTGTCGTGGTGCCAGTTGTCACCGTCGCTGGCCTGCGCGCCGTAGATGTTCCATTCGGCCGTGGGATAGCGCGCACGGGCAATTTCGTCCATCAACACCAGCGCACTCGAAACCACGGTGCCGCCGGTTTCGGTGGCGTGGAAGAAGTTCTGTTCGTCGACCTCTTGCGCCTGCGTGTGGTGGCGAATGAAGACGATGTCGATCTTCTCGTAGTGCCGCGTCAGGAACAGATACAGCAGGATGAAGAAGCGCTTGGCCAGGTCCTTGCGCGTCTCGTCCATCGAACCCGACACGTCCATCAAGCAGAACATCACCGCCTTGGATGTCGGCACCGGCGTGCGCACCCGGCTGCGGTAGCGCAGGTCGATGGGGTCGAGGTAGGGGATGTGCGACAGCCGGGCGCGCAAGGCTTCGATCTCGCGCTCGAGCGGGGGAATGTCGTGCGCGTGGGGGTTCGGTTCGGGGTGGCGCTTCAGTGCCGCCAGGTGGTCTTCCAGGCGGTGCAGTTCGCGTCGAGACGCACTGCCCACCGCGATGCGCCGGCCCAGCGCACCACGCATCGAGCGCAGCACGTGCAGGTTGTTCGGCGTGCCGTCGCTGGAGTGGCCGGCACGGTGAGTTTTGTACTCCGGCGTTTCGGCGAGCGTGGTTCGCGCCAGGTTGGGCAACGCAAGGTCGTCGAAGAAGACCTGCATGAACTCTTCCTTCGTGAGGTGGAAAACGAAGTCGTCGTCGCCCTCACCCGAGTCGCTGGCCTGACCGCCACCGCCGCCCTTGCCGCCGCCTTTGGGTCGCTCGATGCGGTCGCCGCGCACGTAGTCCTGGTTGCCGGGGTGGACCATTTCGCGCGAGCCGCCCTGACCATGGCCGAACACCGGCTCGCTGATGTCGCGCTTCGGGATGTGAACGTCCTCGCCCTGCGCCATGTCGCGAATGCCGCGGCCATCGACCGCGCGCTTCACGGCCTCGCGGATCTGCTCCTTGTGGCGGCGCAGAAAGCGTTCGCGGTTGCCGATCGACTTGTTTTTGCCGGCCAGGCGTCTGTCGATGATTTGCTGCATCAGGCCCCCCCCCGGAGCGCCTTCGGCGCACCCCCCCAGGGGGGCGCCGCCACCGGCCCGGCGAAGCCGGCTCCGCGGCGTCCGCTTGACCACTCCAGTCGCTCTACAAGGTGGCAGCGCATCAACTGCTCTTGCGGACACGCAAGTACCACTCGCACAGCAGCCGAACCTGCTTCGACGTGTAGCCCTTGGCGGCCATGCGGGTGACGAAGTCCTCATGCTTCTTGGCTTCGTCGGCGCTGGCCTTGGCGTTGAAACTGATGACCGGCAGCAGCTCCTCGGTGTTCGAGAACATCTTCTTCTCGATCACCGTGCGCAGCTTCTCGTAGCTGGTCCACAGCGGGTTGTTGCCCGCGTTGTTGGCACGCGCACGCAGCACGAAGTTGACGATCTCGTTGCGGAAATCCTTCGGGTTGCTGATGCCCGCAGGTTTCTCGATTTTTTCCAGCTCGCCGTTCAACGAACCGCGGTCGAAGACTTCGCCGGTGTCGGTGTCGCGGTACTCGTGGTCCTGGATCCAGTAGTCGGCATAGGTCACGTAGCGGTCGAAAATATTCTGGCCGTACTCGCTGTAGCTTTCGAGGTAAGCGGTCTGGATTTCCTTGCCGATGAACTCGGCGTAGCGCACAGACAAGTGCTCCTTGATGAAGGCCAGGTACTTTTGCTCGGTCTCGGCCGCAAATTGCTCGCGTTCGATCTGCTGTTCGAGCACGTACATCAGGTGCACCGGATTGGCCGCCACCTCGGTGCTGTCGAAGTTGAATACCTTGCTGATGATCTTGAACGCGAAGCGGGTCGAAATGCCGCTCATGCCTTCATCGACCCCGGCGTAGTCGCGGTACTCCTGGAAGCTCTTGGCGCGCGGGTCGGTGTCTTTCAGATTTTCACCGTCGTAGACCAGCATCTTCGAATACAGCGACGAGTTCTCGGGCTCCTTCAGCCGGGTCAGCACCGCGAACTGCGACATCATCTTCAGCGTGCCCGGAGCGCAGGTGGCCTTGGCCAGCGAGGAGCCGCGCAGCAGCTTCTCGTAGATCTTCACTTCCTCGCTGACGCGCAGGCAATACGGCACCTTGACGATGTAGATGCGGTCGAGGAAGGCCTCGTTGTTCTTGTTGTTGCGGAAGGTCTTCCACTCGCTTTCGTTGCTGTGCGCCAGCACGATCCCGTCGAACGGAATGGCGCCGAATCCCTCGGTGCCCTTGTAGTTGCTTTCTTGCGTGGCGGTCAGCAACGGGTGCAGCACCTTGATCGGCGCCTTGAACATTTCCACAAACTCCAGCAGCCCCTGGTTGGCCAGATTCAGGCCACCGGAATAGCTGTAGGCGTCGGGGTCGTCCTGTGAGAACGTTTCGAGCTTGCGGATGTCGACCTTGCCGACCAGGGAGCTGATGTCCTGGTTGTTTTCATCGCCGGGCTCGGTCTTGGCAATGCCTATTTGCTTCAGGATCGACGGGTGGCGCTTGACGATCTTGAACTGGCGGATGTCGCCGCCGAACTCTTCCAGACGCTTCACGGCCCAGGGTGACAAAACGCGCTGCAAATAGCGACGCGGGATGCCGTATTCCCTTTCCAGGATGGGGCCGTCTTCGGCGGCATCGAACAAGCCCAGCGGCGACTCGTTCACCGGCGATCCCTCGATGGCGTAGAACGGCACGTCCTGCATCAACTGCTTCAAGCGCTCGGCGATCGACGACTTGCCGCCGCCCACCGGCCCGAGCAAGTACAGGATCTGCTTTTTCTCTTCCAGTCCCTGCGACGCGTGGCGGAAGTAGCTGACCACCTGCTCGATCGCGTCCTCCATGCCGTAAAACTCGGCGAAGGCAGGATAGATCTTGATCAGCTTGTTCGCGAACAGGCGCGACAACCGCGGATCGTTGCGCGTGTCGACGGTTTGCGGCTCGCCGATGGCCTTGAGCATTCGCTCGGCGGCCGTGGCGTAGGCCACTGGATTTCGCTTGCACTCGAGCAGATAGTCTTCGAGTGAAAGCTCTTCTTCGCGCGTTCGCTCGAAGCGAGCCATGAGGTGGCTGATGACGTCCATGCTGATCTCTCCTGCGGTTCAAGGAGGCGGCGCAGGGAAGCGATTCTTCCTGCACCGTCTGGGGAAGTTCTGATGAGGTCCTTACTTCAGGGCTTCATCAGAGCTTTCCTTTCGGATCAGCTCTGTCTTTCGTCAAGCTTCGTCGATTTCAGAAGCCATTCATGCAGCGAGTAGCGGCACGAAAACACGCTTCATCGAACCTTGTCAGCAAGTCGCGTGCCTTGCGGTGCGCAAGCGCGTCATCGTCTACTGTTTTCGGAGCCGGTATGAAGGTGCTTAGTTCCGCAGCACGAGCCTACAACGCAGGCCGGCAGCATGCGGTGGACGCGTGGCGCAGGAAGTCGTCTATCGCTTGCCCAGCCCCAGCTTTTCGAGCAGCCCGTTCAGCTCGTCCAGCGATCCGAAGGCAATCGCGACTTCGCCCTGCTCACCGCGCTTGGTTCGCTTTTTGATCCGCACTTCGACCGCCGCCGTCAGCACATCAGACAGTTCATGTTCGATGCGCACCAGGTCGCGCGACTTCTGTTGCGCCTGGCGCAGCAGCGGTTTCTGCCGTGCCGATGCACCTGCGCGCGCCACCAGCTTTTCGGCTTCGCGCACGCTCAGGTTCTTGGCCACGATCTCGGTCGCGCTGAGAATCTGCTGTGCACCATCGAGCGGCAGCAAGGCCCTCGCATGACCCATGTCGATGTCCCCGGCCATCAGCATTTGCTGCACCGGTTCGCTCAGGTTCAACAGCCGCAACAGGTTGCTGGCGGCGCTGCGCGAGCGGCCCACCGCCTGAGCGGCTTGCTCGTGCGTGAGGCCGAATTCGTCGGTCAGGCGCTTCAGGCCTTGCGCTTCCTCCAGCGGATTGAGGTCTTCGCGCTGAATGTTTTCGATCAACGCCATCGCGGCGGCAGCTTCGTCCGACACCGCCTTCACGAGCACGGGCACATCGTCGAGCCCGGCCAGCTTGGCAGCGCGAACGCGTCGCTCGCCGGCAATGATCTCGAATCGATTCAAGCCGACCGGGCGAACCAGAATCGGTTGCATCACGCCTTGCGCCTTGATGCTTTCCGCCAGTTCGTACAGCGAGCCTTCATCCATCCGCGTTCGCGGCTGGTACTTGCCAGGCTGCAACTGCGACAGCTTCAGGGTGTGCGGCAAACCATCAGATGTACCGGGTGCCGCATCGACGACCTTGGGACCGAGCAAGGCTTCGAGTCCGAGGCCGAGGCCTTTGGGTTTCTTGGTGACCATGGCCGAATTGTCGGCGATCAATGGGTGCACGAAATCAAGCGGTTCAGCCACGCCGTTCACACACTGGCTTATCCTTGCGGCTTGGCAGAAAGTTGGGGGCAAAGCGATGAAGTTCCAGGTATTCGTCGACGGCCAGGAAGGCACCACCGGCCTTCGCATTCACGAGTACCTCGCGCAGCGTGCGGACGTCGAGGTCTTGCGCATCGAGGCCGATCGCCGCAAGGACGTCGGCGAGCGCGCACGCCTGCTGAACGCCGCCGACGTGGCATTCCTGTGCCTGCCCGATGCTGCGGCGAAGGAGGCGGTTGCTTTGGTGACGAACGAGCGCACCTGCCTGATCGACGCCAGCACCGCACACCGCACCGCCGCTGGCTGGGCGTTCGGTTTGCCCGAGCTCACCGCCGGGCAGCGTGAGCGCATCCGCGACAGCAAGCGCATCGCGAACCCTGGTTGCCACGCCAGTGCCTTCATCCTGTTGATGCGGCCACTGGTGGAGGCAGGTCTGCTGCCCGCCGGGTTGCCGACCGCAGCCACGTCGATCTCGGGGTATTCGGGCGGCGGCAAGAAGATGATCGAGCAGTACGAAGCCGGCGGCGACGCCCGGCTTGCATCGCCTCGTCCGTACGCGCTGACGCTGGCGCACAAGCACCTGCCGGAAATGATGGCGCACACCGGCTTGTCGGTGAAGCCGGTGTTCCAACCCATCGTGGGCAACTTCTACAAGGGTTTGTCGGTGAGCGTGCCCTTGCACCGCTCGCAGCTCAGCGCCGGTGCGACAACCGAAAAAATTCAGTCGGCGCTGCAGCATCACTACGCTGGCGAGCGGTTCATCCGCGTGATGCCGTTGCGCGATACGGCCACGCTGGAGGCCGGGTTCTTTGACGTGCAGGCGTGCAACGACACGAACCGTGTCGACCTGTTCGTCTTCGCGAACGACAGTCAGGTGATGCTGATGGCGCGACTGGACAATCTGGGCAAGGGTGCCAGCGGCGCCGCAGTGCAGGCCATGAACGTACACCTGGGCGTCGACGAGGCCTTGGGCCTTTGACGCATCCCCTCACTCCGACAGTTGTGAGGCGGGGGCGCGGTAGTGGTAAGCGTAGGCGTCGGTGAAGCCCAACTTGCGATACACCGACCGGGCCGGGTGGTTGTCAGCCTCCACCTGCAAATAGCCGACCTCGGCTCCCTGCGAGCCTGCGATGGAAAGCATGTGCTCACACAACCGTTGCGCTAGGCCGAGGCTGCGATGTGCTGGGGCGGTGAATACGTCATACAGCCCCACCAAGCCGGCTTCGATGGCGATCTGACCGCAGCAGACGACCAACCCTGCATCGTCCTTCATGACAAAACCCTGGAACGGCACAGGTGACAGCGAAAGCCGCTGCGAATGCGCCTGCCGTTGGGCCAGCGGTGAGCCACGCAAGTGGCCGACGAGGGTCGCAAACATCTCATGTCCGACGCGCTCGATTCGGTGTGGGTCTTTCCACTGGGGCAGCGTTGCGCCGCTCAAATCGGCACACACCATCACCCGGGT
>JANNBZ010000227.1:0-2992 GCA_031386065.1 Burkholderiales bacterium | reverse complement strand
ACCACGCCGCCGCCTCCGCCATTCCCCTCGCCGGGGCCGAGGAGTGGGCGCGGCTGCGCGCCCACCTCCACCACACCACGCGCCTGTTTAAAGCCGGCGGCGAAGGCGGCAAGCGACTCGACTTCCTGATCCAGGAGTTGCTGCGTGAAGCCAACACGCTGGGATCGAAAGCCTCGTCGCTGGAGCTGACGAACATTTCGGTGGAAATGAAGGTGGCCATAGAGCAACTGCGCGAGCAGGTGCAGAACCTGGAATGAGCATGGAGTACCCGGGCAACCTCTTCGTCGTCGCCGCGCCCAGCGGCGCGGGCAAGTCAAGCCTAGTCAGCGCGCTACTGCAGGTCGATTCGCACCTGGTGGTGTCGATCTCGCACACCACGCGCGAACCGCGCGGCCAGGAACAGGAGGGGCGCGAATACCACTTCATCCCGCCGGCCGCATTTCAGGCGAAGGTCGCGGCGGGCGACTTCTTCGAATGGGCCGAGGTGCACGGCCACCTTTACGGCACCTCGCGGGCTTCGATCGAACAGCGCATGGCCGGTGGCCAGGACGTGGTGCTCGAGATCGACTGGCAGGGCGCGTTGCAGATCAAGACGCTGTTCCCGAACGCGGTGCTGGTGTTCGTGCTGCCGCCGAGCTGGGAAGAGCTGTCGCAGCGGCTGAACCGCCGCGGCGAGGACCGCCCCGAGGTGATCGCGATGCGGTTGGCGAATGCGCGCCACGAAGTGGCCCAGGCCCGCCACTTCGACTTCGTTATAATCAATGCTCTGTTCGAATCTGCGGTCTTCGACCTGAAAACGGTTGTCCACTCGCAGCGGCTCAAATACACGGCCCAGCTTCGAAGCAAGCCCGCTGTGTTCAGCGCCCTCGACCTCAGCTAGACACCCCTTCTGGAGCACCCTATGGCCCGCATCACCGTGGAAGATTGCCTCGTCAAGATTCCGAACCGTTTTCAGCTGGTGCTGGCGGCCACCTACCGGGCTCGCATGCTGAGCCAGGGCCACGCGCCGAAGATCGAAACCAAGAACAAGCCCGGCGTCACCGCGCTGCGCGAGATTGCCGCTGGCGAGATCGGCATCGAGATGCTGCGCAAGGTGCCGCTCTGAGCGGTTTGACTGCGTCGCAGAAACGGCCCTTCGGGGCCGTTTCCAATTGTCTGGGCCAACCCTGCCTGGAATGATTCCGCGATAAATTCGGGGGATGGGCGAAAGATCCTCCACCGTTGCTGCCGAGCCTGCCGTTCGCACGAGGAAACGGGCTGTGCCGCTGAAGCCGAACACCGACGCGGCTGCGGCCTCGTTCGCTGCGCTGACCCACAAGCTCGACTACCTCGACGCCGCCGACATCAAGCGCGTGCGCGACGCCTACCGCTTCGCCGATGAAGCGCACCTGGGCCAGTTCCGCGCCAGCGGCGAGCCCTACATCACACACCCGATCGCGGTCGCCGGCCTGTGTGCCGAATGGAAGCTCGACGCGCAGGCCATCATGGCCGCGCTGATGCACGACGCGATGGAAGACTGCGGCATCACCAAGCCGGAGTTGATCGAGCGTTTCGGCGCCCCGACGGCCGACCTGGTCGACGGACTGACCAAGCTCGACAAGCTGCAGTTCTCGACCCGCGAAGAGTCGCAGGCCGAGAGCTTTCGAAAGATGCTGCTGGCGATGTCGCGCGATGTGCGCGTGATCCTCATCAAGCTGGCCGACCGGCTGCACAACATGCGCACGATGGACGCGGTGCTGCCGGCCAAGCGTGTTCGCACGGCGCGCGAAACGCTGGACATCTATGCCCCGATCGCGCACCGCCTGGGCTTGAACCAGACCTACCGCGAACTGCAGGAGCTGTCGTTCCAGCACCTGCGTCCGTGGCGCCATGTGGCGCTGGCCAAGGCGGTGCAAAAGGCGCGCGGCTACCGGCGCGACATCGTCGAACGCATCCAGCGCGACGTGGAAAAATCCTTCACGCAGTCAAAGCTCGCGATGCAGGTGCACGGCCGCGAGAAGACGCTGTTTTCGATCTACCGCAAGATGCGCGAGAAGCACCTCAGCTTCGCGCAGGTCAGCGACATCTTCGGTTTTCGCATCGTCGTTGCCACCCTGCCCGAGTGCTACCTGGCGCTTGGCGTACTGCACCAGTTGTACAAGCCGCTGCCGGGTCGATTCAAGGACTACATCGCGATCCCGAAGGCGAACGGCTACCAGTCGCTGCACACCACGCTGGTGAGCCCGCTGGGCACGGCGGTCGAGTTTCAGATCCGCACTGAGCCGATGCATGCGGTGGCTGAAAAGGGCATCGCCGCGCACTGGCTCTACAAGACCAAGGGCAACGGGGCCGGACACGCGCAGGAAGCGCAGCGGCTGGGCGCGCTGTGGCTGCAGTCGCTGATCGACATCCAGGACGAAACCCGCGACGCCAGCGAATTCCTGGAGCACGTGAAGATCGACCTGTTCCCCGACGCGGTGTACGTGTTCACGCCGAAGTCGAAGATCCTGGCGCTGCCGCGCGGCGCCACCACGGTGGACTTTGCCTACGCCATTCACTCCGACGTGGGCGACCACTGTGTGGCGGCCAAGGTGAACGGCGAGCCGGTGGCGCTGCGCACCGAACTGCGCAGCGGCGACGTGGTCGAGGTCGTCACCGCACCCGGCGCCAAGCCGAACCCGGCCTGGTTGAACTTCGTGCGCACCGGCCGCGCGCGCTCGAAGATTCGCCACTACCTGAAGACGATGGAGCTGGAGGAATCGCAGGAACTGGGCGCCAAGATGCTGGCCCAGGCGGTGCGCGCCGAGGGCCTGGCGATGCCGGCCATCGACGCGCCCGAGTCGCCTTCCTCGGCCGCGTCACCCAGCATCTGGCAGCAGCTCACGCGCTGGAGCGGCAACCGCAGCCGCGACGAGTTGATGACCGACATCGGCCTGGGCCGCAAGATCGCCACCATCGTGGCGAAGCGGCTGGCGCGCCTGCTGGCCGACCGCGGCACCAAGCCCGACGCCGT
>JANNBZ010000185.1:0-2952 GCA_031386065.1 Burkholderiales bacterium | reverse complement strand
ATGGGCGCGCTGCCCGGCGGCGCGGGCATGTTCCTGTTCGTCTCGGTGGTGGCCTTCATCGTGCTGGGCAGCGTGCTCGAGGGCATTCCGGCCATCGTGCTGTTCGGGCCGCTGCTGTTTCCCATCGCCCGCCAGGTCGGCGTGCACGAGGTGCACTACGCGATGGTGGTGGTGCTGGCGATGGGCGTGGGCTTGTTCGCGCCGCCTTTCGGTGTCGGTTACTACGCCGCCTGCGCGATCGGCCGCGTCGACCCGAAAGACGGCATGAAGCCCATCGTCGGCTACGTGCTCGCGCTGCTGGTCGGCCTGGCCATCGTCACCGCCGTGCCGTGGATCTCCACCGGCTTTCTTTGAATCCCAAATCCCTCTGAAGCGCAGGCAAGGACCCGACACCATGAGCAGCCCCACCGTCTCCGCCACCTGCACCGCCGCGCTGGTGGCGCGCTTCCTGAAGGCGCGCGGCGTCGACCGCGTGTTCGGGCTGTGCGGCGGCCACATCATGCCGATATGGATGCGGCTCGACGCCGAAGGCATCCGCATCATCGACGTGCGCGACGAGCGCGCCGCCGTCTACATGGCGCACGCCCATGCCGAACTCACCGGCGGCCTGGGCGTGGCGATCGTCACCGCCGGGCCCGGAGTCACCAACGCGATGACCGGCATCGCCAACGCCCACGTCGCCAAGGCGCCGGTGCTGGTGCTTTCGGGCACGCCGCCGCGCGCTCAGGAGAACCGCGGTGCCTTGCAGGACATGGTGCACACCGATTTCGTGCGCCCGCTCACCCGCTACGCCCGCACCGTGCGCGAGCCCGACCTGGCGCTGCAAGAACTCGACGAAGCCGTGTCGCGTGCGCTCGGCCACGCCGGCGAACCGGGGCCGGTGTACCTCGACTTTCCTGTCGACACGCTGCGTGCCGAGGTGTCGCCTGCGGTGCAACTGCCCGAGCTGATGGCGCCCCGCCCTCGCCGCCAGATGCTGCCCGACCCGGCGGCCATCGAAGAGGCGGTGGATCTGCTGTGGTCGGCGCGCCGACCGCTGTTCATTTCCGGCCGAGGCGCGCGCGCCGCCGGGGCGCCGCTGCAGCGCCTTCTCGAACGCTTGAACGCGCTGTATCTCGACACCGGCGAGAGCCGCGGCCTGGTACCCGAAGAGCACCCGTCGGTGGTGGCAGCGATGCGCGGCTCGGTGATGAGCGAGGCCGATGTGGTGGTGACGGTCGGTCGCCGGCTGGACTTCCAGTTGGCCTACGGCTCGCCTGCGGTGTTCGGCAACGCGCGCTTCGTGCGCATTGCCGACTGCGCTGCCGAACTGCGCGACAACCGGCGCGGCGCGGCCGAGATTTACGCCAGCCCGGCCGCAGCACTCGAAGCCATCCTCGCGCGCGCCGGCGACCGCACCCCGGCTACGGACATCGAGTGGGCGCGCAACACACGCGCCAAGCACCTGGCGCGTGCCGACAAGCTGGTCACGTCGATGGCGCAAGCCGCGCCCGGCAGTGACGGCCTGATGCACCCCAACCGTCTGCTCGCCGCGATGCGCGACGCCCTGCCGCGCGACGCCATCCTGGTCGCCGACGGCGGCGACTTCCTCAGCTTCGCCCGCGTGGGCCTGCCGGCCACCAGCTACCTCGATCCCGGCTCGTTGGGCTGCATCGGCATCGGCACGCCCTTCGGCGTGGCGGCCAGCCTGGCCTGCCCGGAGCGCACCGTGGTGGTCGCCACCGGCGACGGCGCCTTCGGCTTCAACGCGATGGAGATCGACACCGCCGCGCGCCACAAGGCGCCGGTGCTGATCGTCGTGGCCAACAACGGCAGTTGGGCCATCGAGGTGCGCGACCAGCAAGAGACGCATGGCAAGGTGGTGGGCACACGGTTGCAGTTTGCCGACCATGCGGCGATGGCGCGCGCCTTCGGCTTGCACGCCGAACGTGTCGAGCGGGCCGAGGATTTGCCCGCCGCGATCCAGCGCGCGCTGGCCGTCGTTCGTGCAGGGCGCCCGGCGCTGCTCGACGTGCTGGTCACGCCCGAGGCGGTGTCGTCAGACGCCAAGTCCGGCCTGGCCTGGGTGCCCGACCTGCAGGCGCTGGGCGCCTGGGACGACGCCGAGTGGAAGTGGCGGCAAGGCTGAGAGCGTGAGAGTTCTTTGAAAAGGGGAAGGAGCAGTTTCGGGTCCCGACTCAAATGAGTGAGGGAGCGAGACTGAAAAACTCCCTCCCTCTGAGTTCCGTCCGCAGTCCCGATTACTTGGCCAGCTTGTAGACCATCACCGAACCGCCCTGCGGCACGCCGACGGGCTTGCCCGTGAGGGTGTCGATGCCGGCTTGCATGCGCTGCGCGTCGACACCCCACCCCGACTGCACAGCCACATACTGCTCGCCGTCGACTTCGAACGAGCTCGGCACGCCGGTTACGCCCGATGGCGTGGCCGTTTCCCAGAGCACCTTGCCACTGCTGGCGTCGAACGCGCGGAACTTGCGGTCGTTGGTGCCGCCGGCAAACACCAGGTTGCCGCCGGTGGTCAGCAGCGGGCCCCAGTTGAAGGTCGGGAACTTGTGCACCCACGCCAGCTTGCCGGTTTTCAGGTCCCAGGCTTGCAGCTCGCCGATGGTGGCGGGCGCCTTGCCGTCCTGGTAGCGCAGGCCGCCGAGCACCTTGTCGATCGGATAGCCGATATAGAGATCGCCCTTCTTGTACTTGACGACCTCGGGCTCGGGCAGGTCCGAACACAGGTTGTTGTTGGCCGGGATGTAGAACAAGCCCGTCTTTGGGTTCCAGGCCTCGGGCGGCCAGTCTTTGCCGCCCCACAGCGACGGGCAGAAGTTCACAACGCCCTTGCCCACGCCCGGGGTTCGCGCCGAGACATAGGTCGGCCGACCGGTGGTCTTGTCGACCGAGCTGAAGACGTTGTTATTGACATACGAGACGGCGTCGATGAAGCCGATGGGCCCGTCC
>JANNBZ010000129.1:0-4660 GCA_031386065.1 Burkholderiales bacterium | reverse complement strand
CGTCGAGACGATGGGCCGATAGGCGTGGCGATTTCCGCGCACGGCACGCACCACCTGGCCCTGCATGATGTCGATGACGGGGATGAGATTCATGTTGAAGGAACGAACCAATCAATGAGCCAGAACACAGCGAACGGGGGCCCACTGACAGGCCAGGGCAGCGGCAAAGACAACAGCAAGGGCGCGGTCAAGAGCGAGCACAAGCGCAAGGCGACGCAGCGCATTTTCGTCTACGAGTACTTGAGCGGCGGTGGCCTGATGGCTGGCGCTGGCCTTGACACTGACGCCGGCACCGACGCTGCCAGCGCCGAACTGCTGGCGATGGGCCAGTCGATGCGCAACGCCATCACGGCCGATCTGCTGGCCCTTGAAGATTGCCAGGTCACGGTGGCGACCTGCGCCCTGGCGTCACCGGTGCCGCAAGCCGCCACGGCGGTTCGGCCGCGCGACTTCGAGACGGCGTTCGCGTTCGTCGCCCGCCACGCCGACGCACACGATGCGGTGTGGCTGGTGGCACCAGAAACAGATGGACTGCTGGCGCAGTTCCAGCGCCGCATCGACCCGGCGCGCTGGCTGGGCTGCGACGCTGCATCGATCGCGCTCGCATCCAGCAAGCGCAGCACGCTGATGCGACTGGCCGAGGTGGGAATCACCACGCCGTTGGCGTTCGAGCAGGCGCCGGAAATCACCCGCTGGGTCGTCAAGCCGGACGACGGTGCCGGCGCGATGGACACGCGCCTGCACCGCAGCCCGGAAGCCGCAGTGAACGATGCAGCGCGGCGCTCGGGTGCGGCGGTGGTCATCGAGCCGTGGGTCGAAGGCCAGCCGATGAGCCTGTCGATGATTTGCAGCGACGCGGGCTTCACGCTGTTGAGCATCAATCACCAGCGTTTGAATATCGACGCCGACGGCAGGCTGTCGTTTTGCGGGGTCGAGGTGAATGCGCTGCCGCTTCTTGCTGCGCTGTCGCCTGCCGATGCGCAGGCGGCCACGCTGCACGATCTGGCCCGCCGTGTGGCGCGGGCCGTTCCCGGCCTGCGCGGCTTCGTCGGCATCGACCTGGTGTGGCATGCGCGACGCGGGCCGGTGGTGATCGAGGTGAACCCGCGCGTGACCTGCGCCTACGTCGGGCTGTCGCACGCGCTGGGTCGCAACCTGGCCACGGAAGTCATCGCCGCCTGCGGACGAGCGGTGGCTCAATGACCCGCCAGCAACACGAGGTGATCGGCTGGGACATTGGCGGTGCCCATGTCAAGGCCTGCCTGATGCAGCACGGTGAGGTGGTCGATGTGGCTCAGTGGGCCTGCCCGTTGTGGCAGGGCATGGACCAGCTCGTCACGGCGCTCGACGCGGCGGCCGCGCGCTGGCCCGGCCTCGGCGCCGCGCAGCACGCCGTCACGATGACGGGCGAGATGGTCGATCTGTTCGCGAACCGCGAAGACGGCGTGCGGCGCATTGCCGAAGCGTTGGTGCAGTCGCTGGGGCGGTCGTTGCCGCGGTCGTCGGCGCGGTCGTTGAACCCACCCTCGGTGGCCTTCTACGCCGGCGACGCCGGCTGGTGCAGCGCCGACGACGTGAGCACGCAGTGGGAGTCCATCGCGTCGGCCAACTGGCTGGCCACCGCAGGCCATGCCGCGCAGCATTTCGACCAGGGCGTGCTGGTCGACATCGGCAGCACCACGACCGACATCATCGCGTTCCGGAACGAACGCGTGCTCACCCGCAGCCGCACCGATGCGCAGCGCCTGGCCGGCGGCGAGCTCGTCTACCACGGCGTGGTTCGCACGCCACTGTGCGCGGTGGCGAAGCAGGTCGACTGGCGCGGCACACCGCACAACGTGATGAATGAATTCTTCGCCACCGCAGCCGACGTGTACCGCGCCACTGGTGAGTTGAACCCGGCGCACGACCTGTACCCGAGCGCCGATAACGCCGCCAAGCACCTGGCTGCGACCCACCAGCGGCTGGCCCGCATGGTCGGGCTCGACGAGCGTGACGGCAGCGCCGACGACTGGCTCGCGTTCGCGCGCTCGTGGCGGGCGGCCCAGGTGGCCGTGTTGGGCGATGAGCTGCGCCGCGTGATCGCAGCCCACGGTCTGGGGCCGCAGGCCGTCGTCGTCAGCGCCGGGTGCGGCGATTTCTTGGTGCGTGATGTGCTTGCCCATGCGGTTACCGGGGCGTCCACTGCGTCGCCCTCGTCCGTGCCTTCGTCTGTTCACCGCCTCGTGGCTTACGGCACCGAGGTGGCACGCGTGGCCGTGAACATTCAGGCCGGCCAAGCCACCGTTCAAGGCTGGGCTCAGGTGTGTGCGCCCTGCATTGCCGTGGCCACACTGTTCGACATGGAGCACCGCTGATGTGGATCGTCAAGATCGGCGGCAGCCTGAACAGCAACCCGCTGCTGCCGGCGTGGCTGGACCTGCTGACGCAGTGCGGCGGGGGCCGCGTCACCGTGGTGTGCGGCGGCGGCGGATTTGCCGATGAAGTCCGGCGTTCGCAGGCGCAGTGGCGGTTCAGCGATCTGAGCGCGCACAACATGGCCGTGCTGGCGATGGCGCAGACCGCCTACCTGATGCACGGTCTGAACCCCGCGCTGCAGCTCACGCGCAGCAAGGCCGACATCCGGCGCGTGCTGCACAACGGCCAGACGGCGCTGTGGCTGCCCTTCGAGCTGCAACGCGATCAGCCGGACGCGAACACCGATTGGGATGTCACCTCGGACAGCATCGCGCTCGACCTGGCGCGCCGGATGAATGCGGAGCGCCTGGTGGTCGTCAAGTCGTGCGAGATCGACCCGAACGCCAGCCTCGCGCAGTTGACCGAGGCGGGCGTCGTCGACCGCCGCTTCGCGTCGCTGTCGGACGACGCGGCGTTCCCGATCGACATCGTTCACCACAACGAGATCGGCCGCATGCGCGCGCTGCTGCTCGGTGTGTTCAGAACCATCGACGCTTGACGGGAAGTCGGACTCGTCAGATCACCAGTGGGTCCAACTCCGGAGTGCGGACGGGAATCCATTGCCCCGATAAAGTGCTGGCACTCGCCTATGCAAAAAGTCCAGGCCAAACTCACGTCTCAAGGGCAGGTGTCCGTGCCCGCGGCGGTGCGCAGCTTCCTGCACCTGATGCCCGGTTCGGTGCTGGTCTGGTCGCAAGAGGGCGACCGCATCGTGGTCGAGCGCGCCACGCGCCACACCACCAGCGACGTGCACCAGGCGCTGTTTGCAGGCGCTGCACCGGCGTTACCCGCCTCGCCGGCCAAGACCCTCACCGAGCTCAAGCAAGGCATTCGCCAGCGCACACAGCGCCGCCATGCTGGCCGTTGACGCCACCGTGCTGGTGCGCCTGCTGGCGCGTGACGATGCCAGGCAAGCCGCTGCTGCCGACCAGGCCGTCGCCAAAGGCGCGTGGGTGTCGCACCTGGTGCTGGCCGAGGCGGCCTGGGTGCTCGACACGGTTTATGCGCGCACCGCAAAACAACTGATCGCCGCGTTGGATTTGTTGCTGGTGCACGAGTCCCTCGTGTTGCAGGATGCCGATGTGGTGACTGGCGCCCTGGCGAATTTCCGCGCCCGGCCGGCTTTGGGTTTCTCGGATTGCCTGGTGCTCTAGATCGCCCGCAAAGCCGGGCACCTGCCGCTGGCCACCTTCGACAAGGCACTGGCCAGGTAGGCCGGGACGCAGAAGCTGTGAGGGCCGGGCAGGCCCTGCTGTACAGCCATCGTCGCGTTCGAAGGCCAGTGCGCGCTGCTCGGCGACACGATGGTGGGCATGGGCCTGGCACCGACCCAGCGCGCCAAGCAGGCCGCGCTCGGCGCGGCGGTGCGAAGCACTGGTCTGCCGCGGGCTGTTGGCTTGGAAATGCTGGCAGCGCTTCTCACCCTGGAGGACAGGCCGGAAGGCAGTCAGCCCGATGGATGCTTGTCGAGGACGAGTTGTTCGCACGCGTTCGCCGTGCTGGGTGTCTTGAACGACAGCGGCATTTGTCAGGAGTGGGGATCAGCGCCCGACCGCGTGACATTCTTGGGGTGTGTGCGAAAAAAGCGCATCTCGCATGATGGGTCGCTTTCGACCCATCAGGGACCTTCGCAGCATCGTGTTCGTCGCCGTAAAGACGTCGTCCAGTGTTGAGGCAAAGGCCGGCTTGCCCGTGGCTATGCGCCCAGTATCGGCAGGAGGTGCTTCCCAAATTTCCCCGTGTGAGTGGCGCTGGCCATGACGATCGCATGCGCGAAGACCAGACCCACGGCCCCGAGCGCGACCACGGCTGGCCACTTCAGGCGGCCAGGCAGGATGAGCCGCCTGTGCATGTTGCGGATGAAGACCTCGGCAATCAGCAGGTTGGGAACGAAGAACAAGACGAGCAGGGCAAGGTCGAACGGCCCGCTGGCGCCGTCTGCGTTCATGCCGATGCCGCCGGCCCAGTCAGTCCATGCCTGGATCTCGATGTCGAACAGCCATGAACCCACCACCATCGCGAACAGGCGGATGGCCCACGCACGATGCCGATCGATTCTCCGGGCGCGTGCATGGACATACGCCATCACCGAGCTGAGCATCATCACCGCACCCCAAAGACTGAAAGCGATCGCCGCGGCCCGGCTGAACGTGCCGTGGGTGACGATGTACGACATGCCGCCGGCACCGGCCAGAAAGCCTGC
>JANNBZ010000031.1:0-3880 GCA_031386065.1 Burkholderiales bacterium | reverse complement strand
ACGCCCATCAGCGCATTGAGCATCGTCGACTTGCCAGCGCCGTTGGGGCCGATGACCGTGATCACGCTGCCTCTTTTGGCGCTGAGGTTCAGGCCGTGCAAGACCTCGGCGCGGCCGTAACCGGCGTGCAGGTCTTTGACGATGAGGATGAGTTCGCTCATGGGTGGGGTCTGGTGTCGTGCATTGAAGCCTTACCGCCAAGGCGCAAAGGACGCCAAGAAGAGATCGATTCCTCTGTCTTTTCCTTGGCGTCCTGGGCGTCCTTTGCGCCTTGGCGGTGAAAACCAGCGTTGATCAACTCAGGCCCCCAATCAATGCTCGGTACCCAGATAAGCCGCCCGCACCGCGGGGCTCGCCTGCACGACCTCGGGCGTGCCTTCGATCAGCTTGGTGCCGAACTCCATCACGACCACCCGGTCGACGAGCCCCATCACCAGGTCCATGTCGTGTTCGACGAGCAGGATCGACAGGCCCTCGTCACGCAACTGCCGCAGCACTTCGGCCAGGCCCTGTTTCTCTTTCAGGCGCAGGCCGGCAGCCGGCTCGTCCAGCAACAACAGCGTCGGGTCGGCGCACAGCGCACGTGCAATTTCCATCAAACGCTGCGGCCCGAGCGCCAGGTTGCCGGCCAGTTCGTGCATGCTGGCTTCCATGCCGATTCGACGCAGCTGCTTCTGTGCTTCTTTCAGCAGCTGGCGCTCTTCCGCGCGGTCGAGCCGGAACATCGCCGACGCCACACCGCGGCTGCCACGCAGGTGCGCGCCGAGCGCCACGTTTTCCAGCACCGTCATGCCGGCGACCATCTTCACGTGCTGGAAGGTGCGCGACACGCCGCGCCGCGCGATCTCGCGCGAGGGCAGGCTGTCGATGCGTCGCCCGAGCAAAGTCACCGTGCCGCGGGTCACCGGCAACACGCCGGTCACCAGGTTGAAGGTGGTCGACTTGCCGGCGCCGTTCGGCCCGATCAGGCCGAGGATCTCGCCAGCGCGCACCTGGAAACTCACATCATTGACGGCCACGAGCCCGCCGAATTCCTTGCGCGCTGCGATCACGTCGAGCACCACGTCGCCGTGCGGCGGGCGCGTTCGCTCGGGCAACGCCGCGGCATCGGCCCAGTCGTTCTTGCGCAGCACGCGCGGCAGTCGCGTTTCGATGAAGGCCCAGACACCGTCGCGCGCGTACTGCAAGACCAGCACCAGCAGAATGCCGAACACGATGATCTCGTAGTTGCCGCTGCCGCCCAGCAGCTTGGGCAGCAGCACCTGCAACTGGTCTTCGAGAAGCTTCACAAGCCCGACGCCGACGAGCGCGCCCCACACGTGGCCCACGCCGCCGATCACCGCCATGAACAGGTACTCGATGCCCATCTTCAAACCGAACGGCGACGGGTTCACGGTGCGCTGGAAGTGCGCGAACAGCCAGCCTGACACGCTCGCGAGCAGGGCCGCGAGCACGAAGGCGGTGACCTTGGTCTGGAAGGTGTTCACGCCCATCGCCTCGGCCATGGTTGTGCCACCCTTGACCGCGCGCAGCGCACGGCCGGCGCGCGAGTCGAGCAGGTGCGTGACGGCGATGGCGGCCAAGACGACGATGGTCCACAGCAGGTAGAAAAAGCTGCGGCCCGTATTGAGTTCGGTGGCGAAAAAGCGCAGCGCCGGGATGCCGAGCAGGCCGTCGTATTTGCCGAGCGCGTCGATGTTGCCGAGCAGGTAGTAAAGGCTCAGCCCCCACGCAATCGTGGCCAGCGGCAGGTAGTGGCCCGACATGCGCAGCGTGAGCCAGCCGAGTGCCAGCGCCGCCAGGCCGGTGACGACGAGGCCGATCCAGACCGTGAACCACGGCGACACACCGTGCGTGAGCGTGAGGTAGGCGGCCGTGTAGGCACCGAGCCCGACGAACGCAGCCTGGCCGAACGAGGTCAGGCCGACGATGCCGGTGAGCAGCACCAGGCCGATCACGACCAGCGTGTACAGGCCGATGTAGTTGGCCTGCGTGATCCAGAACTCGGGCACTGGCAGCACCGGCATCAGTGCGAGCAGAGCGACGAAGGCGATGAGGAAATACTTTCTCATCGTGTCACTCTTCCTCGTCCGCGTGGCCGTGCTGGAAGCTTCTCCACAGCAGCACCGGCAGGATCAGCGTGAACACGATGACTTCCTTGAACGCGCTGGCGTAGAACGAGCCGAAGCTTTCCAGCAGGCCGACGAACAGCGCGCCCACCGCTGCGGCCGGGTAACTCGCCAGGCCGCCGAAGATCGCGGCGACGAAACCTTTCAGGCCGATCAGGAAACCCGAGTCGTAGAACATCGTCGTTGCCGGCCCGATCAACAGCCCCGACAGCGCGCCCATGAATGCGGCCAGGCCGAAGCTCAGCCGCCCCGCGCCCGAGGTCGAGATGCCCATCAGCCGCGCGCCGAGCCGGTTCACGGCGGTGGCGCGCAAGGCCTTGCCCCGCAGCGTGCGCTCGAAAAACAGGTAGAGCGAAATGATCAGCGCGATCGAAATCGTGAAGATGATGGCGGTCTGGCCCGACAGCGTGAGCGCACCGACTGAGAAGCGCGCGTCCCAGAAGCTCGGGTTGCGAAAGCCTTCGGCACCGAAGAACACCAGGCCCAGCCCGGTCAGCGCAAAGTGCACGCCGACCGAGACGATCAGCAAGACCAGCACCGTCGCGTCGGCCAGTTTTTCATAGGCCAGGCGGTACACCAGCGGCCCGAGCGGCGTGACGATCGCCAGCGTGAGCAGGCTTTGCAGCAGCAGCGGCAGCTTCAGGGGTGCCGCCCACCAGGTGACGGCCGTCACGACCACCGGCAACACCAGCGATCTGCCTGCCGAGCCCAGCACCTTCGGCGCCGGGAAACCGCGCTTCAACCCGGCCACCACGTCGAGCACCGCCACCAGCACGGCCAGCGCGAGCAGCAGCCAGACGGTGCCCGGCACCTTGCCAAGCTGCAGCAGCGCCAGCGTGAGCGCGCCGTAGGCCACGAACTCACCTTGCGGGATGAAGATGACACGCGTGACCGCGAACACCAGCACGGTGGCCAGGCCCAGCAGCGCGTAGATCGCACCGTTGGTGATGCCGTCCAGCATCAGGATGCTGGCGATTGAAAAGTCCATGGCGGCGGGTGGGTGCGGCGGGGGGTGCAGCGGGGGGGTGCAGCGGGTATGTGCAGTTTTTTGGCGCCTCGATCAGTTCGGCACCACCTGCCATTCGCCGCCGACGATCTTCAGCATCACGCCGGTTTCCGGCGTGTAGCCGAAGTGGTCGGTCGCGGTGTAGTTCAGCACGCCCTGCGAAACCGGGGTGCGGCCCATCGTCTCGAGCGCTTCCTTGAGCGCGAGGCGGAATTCCTTGGTGCCGGGCTTGCCCTTCTTCAGCGCCAGCGGCACGGCCTTTTCGAGCACGATCACCACGTCGAACGCGTGCGCAGCGAACTGGTTCGCCAGGCCCTTGCCGTAGACCTTTTCGTACTCGGTGACGTACTTGACGCCGAGCGCCTTGCTGGCGTTGCTGTCGGGCAGCTTGCCGGCGACGACGGCCGGGCCCGAGACCACGAACGAGCCTTCTACGTCTGCGCCGCCAACGCGAATCAGGTCGAAGCTGGCCGCGCCGTGGGTCTGGTAAATCTTGCCCTTGGCGTAACCGCGCTCGACCAGGCCCTTGTGCGGCATGGCCGCACCACTGCCGGAGGCGACGACGAGGATCGCATCGGGGTTGGCCGAGATCAGTTTCAACGCTTGCCCGGTCACGCTGGTGTCGGAGCGCGCGAAGCGCTCGGTCGCCAGCAGCTTGATGCCGGCCTTCTCGGCCAGCGGCGCCAGGTCTTTCAGCCAGGCTTCGCCGTAGGCGTCGGCGTAACCGAGGAACCCGTAGGTTTTC
>JANNBZ010000417.1:0-45162 GCA_031386065.1 Burkholderiales bacterium | reverse complement strand
TACACCCTGCCGCAGGAAGGCGACGGCCGTGCGCTGGTGCGCACACCGACCAGCGTCGAGGTCATCTCCAACGTGTGCCGGCACCGCCAGGCGCTGATGCTGCACGGGCGCGGCAACACGCAAAGCCACATCGTGTGTCCGCTGCACCGCTGGACCTATGACCTCAAAGGGCAGCTCGTCGGGGCGCCGCATTTCGCCGAGTCGCCGTGCCTGCACCTGAACAACTACAAGACCCGCAGCTGGAACGGCCTGGTATTCGAAGACAACGGCCGCGACATCGCTGCCGACATGGCGGCGCTGGGCCCGCACCGTGACCTCGATTTCAGCGGTCACGTGCTTGACCGGGTGCACATGCACGAGTGCAATTACAACTGGAAGACCTTCATCGAGGTCTACCTTGAGGACTACCACGTCGGCCCGTTCCACCCCGGCCTGGGCAACTTCGTCGACGCCGGCAACCTGCGCTGGGAAATGGGCCGCGACTATTCGGTGCAGACCGTGGGCGTGGCGCATTCCGCCGGCGAAGCGCTGGGCAAGGCCGGCTCCGACGTGTACCGCCACTGGCACGACGAGGTGCTGCGCTTCCAGGCCGGCACGCCGCCCAAGCACGGCGCCATCTGGCTGACCTACTACCCCGGCGTGATGATCGAGTGGTACCCGAACGTGCTGGTGGTGTCGACCCTGTACCCGCGCGGGCCGCAGAAGACCACCAACGTGGTCGAGTTCTACTACCCGGAAGAGATCCACGCCTTCGTGCGCGACTACATGGACACCCAGCAGGCCGCCTACCTGGAAACCTGCGTCGAGGACGACGAGATCGCCTTGCGCATGGACCAGGGCCGCGCCGCGCTGCATGCCCGCGGCGACCACGAGTCGGGCCCGTACCAGAGCCCGATGGAAGACGGCATGGAGCAGTTTCATGGCTGGTACAGGAACAGGATGAGCCCCCACATCGCTTCGCTCCTGCCCCCCGGGGGGGCGCCAACCCAGCAGCCGGGAGACCCGTCCACGGTTGTTGCTTGATGGGCGCTTCGCTGCGCTTGCTGGTGCCTCGCCTGTGAATTCCTCGGCGTGGCTGATGGTGGGGGCGTCGTTCCTGTTCGCGACGATGGGGGTCTGTGTGAAGCTGGCGTCGGTGCAGTACGCCACTGGCGAGATCGTTCTGTATCGCGGCTTGATCGGGGTGCTGGTGATGCTTTTCGTGAGTCGCTGGCGTGGCGGTTCGCTGAAAACTTCGGTGCCGTCGATGCACTTCTGGCGCAGCCTGTCGGGCGTCACCGCGCTGTGCCTCTGGTTCTACGCGATCGGGCAGTTGCCGCTGGCCACGGCGATGACGCTGAACTACATGTCGTCGGTGTGGATGGCACTGTTTCTGATCGGCGGGGCAGTGATGCTGGGCACCGCGCGCATCGACGGGCGGCTGGTGGCCACGGTGCTGCTGGGTTTCGCCGGCGTGGCGCTGATCCTGCGGCCCACCATCGAACAGCAGCAGCTCTGGCATGGGCTGATGGGCCTGCTGTCGGGCATTGTCGCGGCCACTGCGTACCTGCAGGTCGCGGGCCTGGCGCGCGCCGGCGAGCCGCCGTTTCGAATCGTCTTCTACTTTTCCGTCGGCGGCGTCGTGGCCGGCTCGCTGGTCAGCGTCTGGACCGGCTGGCACGCGCACACGGTGCGCGGCATTCTGCTGTTGCTGTCGGTCGGCGTGCTGGCCACCACCGCGCAATTGATGATGACGCGTGCTTACGCGCATGGCACGACGCTGGTGAACGCGAGCCTGGCTTATCTGGGGATCGCCTTTGCCTTCGTCTACGGCGTGCTGTTGTTCGACGACCGCGTGACATGGATGGCCTTGCTCGGCATGCTGCTCATCGTCGGTGCCGGCGTGGCGGCGACCCGGCTGCGCCAGGGCACGCCGGCAGAAGCTGCCAGCAGCACCCTTGAATCCTGAGGAGCACCGGATGAACTTCACCACCCTGATCAGCGCCCGCCAACTTCGCGCCGGCCTCGATGTGGGCGAGCCTCTGGTGCTCGTCGACACCAGCTTCGACCTCGCCGACGTGGCCGCCGGCGAGCGCAGCCACGCACAGGGCCACCTGCCGGGCGCGCACTACCTGCACCTGGAGCGCGACTTGTCGGGCCCCAAGACGGGCCGCAACGGCCGCCACCCGCTGCCGGCGCGCGAGGTGTTCGCCGCCACCGTCGGCCGCCTGGGCATCACGCCGGCGACGCAGGTGGTGGCGATCGATCGCCAGGCTGGCATGTATGCGGCCCGCCTGTGGTGGATGCTGCGCTGGCTGGGCCACGAGAACGTGGCCGTGCTCGACGGCGGCGTGGCGGCCTGGACGGCCGAGGGCGGCGCGCTGGACACCATCACGCCCGCCACTGCGAACACGGCGCCGCCCTACCCGCCGCGCGAGCCGCTCGCCGCGCTGGTGGACGCCGACCAGTTGCTGGCCCGGCTGGGCCGCACGCCGCTGCTGGACGCCCGCGCGGCCGAGCGGTTTCGGGGCGAGGTCGAGCCGCTGGACGCGCGGGCCGGCCACATTCCCGGCGCCCGCAACCGCTTCTTCAAGGACAACCTCGACGCCAGCGGACGCTTCAAGCCGGCGGCCACCCTGCGCGCCGAATTCGCCCCGCTGGTGGGTGTGTCGAACGCGGCCGAGGTGGTGCACCAGTGCGGCTCGGGCGTGACCGCTTGTCACAACCTGCTGGCGATGGAAGTGGCCGGCCTCGGCGGCTCGGCGCTGTACGCAGGTTCGTGGAGCGAATGGTCGTCGGACCCCGGTCGGCCCGTCGCAACCGGCTGACCCGGCTTGACGCAGGTCAAACCGGCGGCCACCGCTTCGGGGAACACTGGCGCCGTCTGCAAGTCAACCCTGGCCTGCCTTATTGGAGCTGACCATGTTCAAGCGCATCCTGATTCCCACCGACGGCTCGGACATCACCGGCAAGGCGACCGAGACCGCCATTGCGCTGGCGCAGTCGCTGGCGGCCGAGGTCTTCATCGTCAGCGTGAAGGAGCCGTTTCCGTACAGCGCAATCTCGGAAATGCAGCCCACGCCGCCGCAGGATTTCTTCGACGCCCAAGAGCGCATCGCGAATGCGCGCGTCAACACCGTGTCGGAACTGTGCAAGGCCGCCGGCCTGAGCTGCCATGCGCACACGGTGGAGGCGCTGCATCCGTGGGAAGCCATCATCGACCACGCCAAGACCATGGGCTGCGACCTGATCGTGATGGCATCGCACGGACGCCGCGGTGTGTCGGCGCTGTTGCTGGGCAGCGAGACGCAAAAGGTGCTCACGCACACTCGGGTGCCGGTGCTGGTGGTGCGCTGAAGCGGCAAGCGCTTCAGGGTGGGGCGCTGACGCGCGCGCCACGTCAGCCGTGGTGCAGGCCGAGCATCGCCGTCAGCACGATGGCCAGACCGACGCCCAGCCACCCCAATTGCGCCAGCGTGTCTTTCAGCGGCAACCGGTGCTGCAGTTGCGGGATCAGGTCGGCCACCGCCACGTAGATGAAGCTGCTGGACGCCACCACCAGCAGGTACGGAAACAGCGCCTCCCACGGCCCGACCACGAAGTAGCCGACCACGCCGCCGACCACCGCCGACAGCCCGGAGGCGGCGTTGTACAGCAGTGCCTTGCGGCGTGACAACCCGGCGTTCAGCAACACGATGTAGTCGCCGACCTCTTGCGGAATTTCGTGGGCAATGATGGCCACCGACGTCGCCACGCCGAGCCGAATGTCGGTCAGGAAGGCGGCCGCGATGATGATGCCGTCACAGAAATTGTGGATGCTGTCGCCCAGCAGCACGCTCCAGCCGCCGCGCCCCGCCTGCTGCGCATCGAAGCCGTGGTGGTGATGGTGGTCGTCGCCTTCGTGGTGGTGCTGGTGGCGGTACAGCTCGGCCTTTTCCAGCAGGAAGAAGAACAGCAAGCCGCCCAGCAAGGTGCCGAACAGCGCCTGCGGGCTGGCCTTGCTCTCGAACGCCTCGGGCAGCACGTTGAGCAGTGCTGTGCCCAGCAGCACACCGGTCGACAGGCTCACCAAGTGGCGCACCACCCGACTCAGCAGGCTCACCGTCAGGCTGGCGGCGATGACGACGGACACGACACCGCCCGCAAAGGTGGCCAGCACGATGTAGGCGAGGATCATCTGGTCGCGATCAAGAAAATGGGCCGCTGGATGCGGCCGCGTGGCAAGGCGGTAACCCGAGCCGGCAGTATCAGGCCACGCCGTTGGCCTTGAACCACGCGACGCAGCGCTTCCAGCCGTCGTCGGCCGCCTCCTTGCGGTAGCTCGGCCGGTAGTCGGCGTGGAACGCATGCGGCGTGTCGGGGTAGACGACGAACTGCGACGCCTTGGCGGCCGCATTGCCGGTGGCCAGCGCGGCCTTCATGCGGTCGACGGTGTCCTGCGGAATGCCGGCATCGGCACCGCCGTAGAGCCCCAGTACCGGCCCGCCCAGCGTGCCGACCACGTCAACCGGGTTGGTTGGCGACAAGGCCGACGGCGCGCCCACCAGCCGCCCATACCAGGCCACGCCCGCCTTCACCGACGGATTGCGGCCGGTGTACATCCAGGTGATGCGCCCGCCCCAGCAGAAGCCGGTGATGCCCAGCCGCCTGGTGTCGCCGCCATGGGCCTGCGCCCACGCCACGGCGGCGTCCAGGTCGCCCATCACCTGCGCGTCGGGCACCTTGCTGATGACCTCGCTGACCAGCTTGGCGATCTCGCCGTACGACTGCGCGTCGCCCTGTCGCACGAACAGTTCGGGCGCAATGGCCAGGTAGCCCAGCTTCGCGAAGCGCCGCGCCACGTCGGCAATGTGCTCGTGCACGCCGAAGATCTCCGAGATCACCAGCACCACCGGCAGCCCGGTCTTGCCGGCCGGCGCGGCGCGGTAGGCCGGCATGCGGAAGTCGCCCACCGCAATGGTGACCTCGCCGGCTTCGAGCCCGGCGCTGTCGGTCTTGATGGTTTGCGCACTCACCGGCAGCACGGCGGCGGCAAAGCCGCTGCCCACGGCGGTGCTCACGAAGTCGCGGCGGTTGAAGTCGCGCTGCGGCAGCAGGCTGTCGATGTCGGTGCGAAGCATGGAAATCTCCGTGAAAAAAGGTGGCGACGAGGACGCCGATTCTAGGAAGTGCGCGGCCATCGCGGCGTCATGGTTTGCCGCGACAATGCCGGCCATGTCCGCGCCACCGAACCCGTCCGCCGCCACGCCCGCCACGCCCGTCACGCCCGCCAAAGCCGGCATTGCCTGGCCCGGCCAACTGGCCGCCATCGACATGGGCTCGAACAGCTTCCGGCTCGAGATCGGCCAGTTGCACCAGGGCCGCTACCGCCGTGTCGACTACCTGAAGGAAACCGTGCGCCTGGGCGCCGGCCTGGACGAGCAGGCCATGCTGACCGAAGAAGCCGTGCTGCGCGGCCTGGCCTGCCTGGCCCGTTTCGCCACCCGGTTGAAAGGCTACGAGCGTTGGCAGGTGCGCGCGGTTGCGACGCAAACGCTGCGCGAGGCGCGCAACCGCAACGCCTTTCTGGCGCGCGCGCAGTCGGTGCTGGGCTTTCCGATCGAGGTGATTTCCGGGCGCGAGGAAGCGCGGCTGATCTTCGCCGGCGTGGCGCGGCTGCAGCCGTCGGACCTGCCGAGGCTGGTGATCGACATCGGCGGCCGCTCGACCGAGATGATCCTCGGCCGCGGCCGCGTGCCGCAGCGGGCCGAGTCGTTCCAGGTCGGCAGCGTCAGCCTGTCGCTCAAGTATTTCAGCGACGGTTGCTTCACCGAAGCCGCCTTTCGGAGCGCGCAGGTCGCGGCCGGGGCCGAGCTCGAAGAAGCGCTGGTGCCGTTCGCGGCCGGCCAGTGGAAAGAGGCACTCGGCTCGTCGGGCTCGGTCGGCGCGGTGTCGCAACTGCTGTCGGCCAGCGGCGTCACCGACGGCCGCATCACCCCCGATGCGCTGCGCTGGCTGATGCAGCAATGCCTGCGTGCCGGACGCGTCGACAAGCTCGCGCTGCCGGGGCTGAAGGAGGACCGGCGCGCCGTCATTGCCGGTGGCCTGTCCATCCTGTACACGGTGGCGATGCACTTCGGCATCGACGAGTTGAAGCCGGCCCGTGGCGCGCTGCGCCAGGGCGTGATTTTCGACCTCGACGAGCGCCTGGAAGCCGCCGCCGACCGGCCTGCCGGCCACGACATTCGTGACGTGTCGGTGCGCGAGTTGCAGCGCCGCTTCTTGGCCGACGTGCCACAAGCCGGGCGCGTGAGCGAGTTGGCGCGCGCGCTGCATCGGCAGGCGCAGCCGTCGGCGCCGCTGGACGCGCAGCTCGAACTGCAGTGGGCCTGCGCCCTGCACGAGGTCGGCATGATGGTCTCGCACCACGACCACCACCGGCACAGCGCCTATATCCTGGCCAACGTCGACGCGGCGGGCTTTTCGCAGTCACAGCAACGCCAGCTCGGCGAACTGGTGCTGGCCCAGCGCGGCGGCCTGCGCAAGGTCGAGTCGGCCCTGGCCAGCGAGAGCTTCGCCTGGCAGGTGCTGTGCCTTCGGCTGGCGATCATCAAGTGCCATGCGCGTGCCGAGGTGAACACGTCGGCCCTGCGCCTGAAGCGCGAGGGCGGTCAAGCCCAGCTGACGTTCACGCCGGCCTGGGCCGACACCCATCCGCGCACACTGCACTTGCTGCGTGAAGAGGCACTGGCCTGGGAGCGCAGCGGCAGTTTGAAGCTGGTGTTGCCGCGCTGAGGTCGCGAGCCAGTTTCTGAAACATCAAACCAGTGGCCGCAGCGCCTGGGCCGTGTCGAGCAGCGGCGGCAGCAGCCGCTCGATCGCTTGCTCGGCGCTCATTTGCTGCAACTGCAGCGTCACGCCGATGGCGCCGACGCACTCGCCCTTGCGGTCCTTCAGCGGCACCGCCAGCCCGCGCAGCCCGAGGTCGAGCCACTGCTCGGTCATCCAGTAACCCTGTGCGCGGGCGGCTTGCACCGTGGCCCGAAAGCGATCCGGGTCGGTGATGGTGTGCGGCGTGAAGCCGGCAAATTCATGCACGGCGATCCAGCGGTCGAGATCGGCATCGGTCCAGGTCGACAGCATCACGACGCCCGGCGTCACCACATGCGCAGGCGCCCGCGCACCGGCATGAAACCCGATGCTCACCAGCCGCGGACTGTTGCTGCGCGCGAGGTACACCACCTCGTGGTCGTCGAGCACGCTCAGGTTCACCGTTTCACCGCAGGTCGTCGCCAGGCGCTGCAGAAACGGCAGCACCAGGCGCGGCAGGCGCGCCGCGGCCAGGTAGCTCTGGCCCAGCCGCAGCACGCGCGGCAACAGCCAGAACTGCTTGCCGTCGCTGCGCGCATAGCCGAAGTGGCACAGGCTGAGCAGGTAGCGGCGCGCGGCGGTGCGGGTGATGCCGGTGCGCTCGGCCACCTGGCTGGGCGTTTGACGCGGGTGGTCGTCGTCGAACGCCTCGATCACGCGAAGGCCCTTGCCGAGACCTTCGATCACGTCCTTGCGGTCGATGCTGAACGCTGCAACAGCCATGCTGGGGCTAACCCTTGAAGTCCGCGAACCCCGTGCCGCGTGCGCGATTATCGCGCAATCAGCAAGCGCGTCGCTTGTGTCGGCAGGTTCAGATGCCTATCTTCCAGCGGTCGACTTCACAGCCCGGCAGCCGAACTTCCCTTGCCCTCTCCACTCCCGCACAGCGCATGAACATCGACGGCAACACGCGCGTTTTTCTGATCCTCGGCGACCCGGTGTCGCAGGTGCGCGCGCCCGAAGCCTTCAACCACCTGTTCCGCCGGCATGGCGTCAACGCGGTGCTGGTGCCGGCCAAGGTGGCACCGGAGCGCTTCGCCGCATTCGTGAGGCATGCGCTGACGGCCGACAACATCGACGGCCTGTGGCTGGCCATTCCACACAAGAGCGCCATGCTGCCGCTGCTCGACCACTGCGACACGCTGGGCCGCGTGGCCGGTGCCGTCAATGCGGCGCGCCGCAATGCCGACGGCGCCATCGAAGGCGCGCTGTTCGACGGCATCGGCTTCGTCAAAGCGCTGGACCGCTTCCGCATCCGCACCCTCGGCCAGCGCGTGCTGGTGGTCGGCGTGGGCGGCGGCGGCGTGGCCATTGCGGCGTCGCTGGCCCACCGAGGCTGCGCCGAACTGGCGCTGTTCGACGCCATGCCGGGCCGCGCTTCGGCGGTGGCAGAACAACTGCGCAGCGCGTTCGGCAGCCCCGTCAGCGCGCCGGTCAGCGCCGACCCGGCCGGCTTCGACCTGGTGGTCAACGCATCACCGCTGGGCCTGAATGCGGGCGACCCTCTGCCCTTCGACGTGTCGCGCCTCGACGCGACCGCCGAGGTGGTCGACATCCTGATGAAGAACCAGCCCACGCCCTTGCTTCGCGCCTGCGCAGCGCGCAGCATCAGCGCCCACCCCGGCTTCGAGATGATGCTGCAGCAGATGCCCGACTACCTGAGCTTCTTCGGCCTGCATGAACTCGCGCAGGCGGTGCAGGACGACCCCGCCGAATTGCGCGCCCTGCTTTATCCCAACGTGGCAGCGCCTGCGCTCGCGCCGTCGATGTCGGCATCCTGATCCCTGACTTCAAAAAACCAACGGAGACTTTCGATGCAATCCATCTGCAGATTCAACCGCCGCAGCGCGCTGGCACTCGCCGCCTTCACGATGCTCGGCGGCGGCGCCCTCGCGGCCGCCGACACGATCAAGATCTCGAACATCCTGGAGCTGTCGGGCGCTGGCGCCACCGCCGGCACCAACTTCAAGAACGGCGTCGAACTGGCGGTGAAGGAAATCAACGCGGCCGGCGGCATCCTCGGCAAGAAAATCGAGACCACCACGCTGGACACCCAAAGCAATCCCGGCGTGGCCAAGGGCCTGACGCAGAAAGCGGTCGACGACGGCGTGTTTGCGGTCTTCGGCCCGGTGTTCTCGGGGTCGATCATGGTCAGCATGGCCGAGACCAGGCGCGCCGAAGTGCCCAACTTTACCGGGGGCGAGGCAGCCGCCATCACCAAGCAAGGCAACCCGTACATCTTCCGCACCAGCTTCACGCAGGACACCGCGATGCCCAAGGTGGCCCGCTACATCGCCAGCGGCGTGAAGGCGAAGACGGTGGCCCTGATCTACGTCAACAACGACTTCGGCAAGGGCGGTCGCGACGCCGTCACCAAGGCGCTGGAGGCGGTCGGCGTGAAGGTGGTGGCCGACATCTCCACCGACTCGGGCCAAGTCGACTTCTCGGCCCCGGTGCTGAAGGCCAAGCAGTCGAACGCCGACGCGCTGTTCATCTACACGAATGAGGAAGAGTCGGCGCGCGCGCTGCGCGAATTGCGCAAGCAGGGCTGGACCAAACCCATCGTCGGCGAAACCACGCTGACCGGGCAGAAGGTGATCGAACTGGCCGGCGACGCCGCCAACGGCGCGGTGGCCCATGTCGGCCTGACGGTCGACGCGCCGAACCCGCTGATGCTGAAGTTCAAGGCGCGCTTCTACCAGGACTACAAATACATCTCGGACCACAACGGCATCAAGGGCTACACCGGCGTATACCTGCTGAAGGCGGCGATCGAAAAGGCCGGCAAGCTCGACCGCAAACTCGTCGCGCAAACGCTGCACGGCATGCAGGTGACAGCCGCCAAGAACCCCGGCGTGCTGATGGACGTGAGCATTGACGCCAACGGCGACCTCGACCGCGAGAGCTTCGTGGTCGAGGTGAAGAACGGCAAGCAGGAGGTGAGGGAAATCCTGCCGGCGCTGGGCAAGAAGTAAACCCAAGGCCCGCAGCCCCGAGGCGCAGACGGCGCACCCGTTTCATGACCGACTTCCTCCAACTGCTGCTCTCCGGCATGGCCACCGGCAGCATCTATGCGCTGGCGGGGCTGGGCTTCACGCTGCTGTGGCAGGCCTCGGGCACCATCAACTTCGCGCAGGGCGAATTCGTGATGCTGCCGGCCTTCATGATGCTGGCCTTCAACGCGCTCGGTCTGCCGCTGCTGCTGAGCTTCGTGCTGACCTGTGCGGTGGCGGTGCTGGTGCTGGGCTGGGGCTTCAAGCGCGGTGTGGTCGACCCGCTGTTCAAGTACGGGCTGATGCCCATCGTGGTGGCGACCATCGGCCTGGCGATTGCGATGCGCAACGGCGTGCGCGCCGGCTACAGCGCCGAGGCGCATCCGTTCCCCAGCCTGTTCGCCGACAAGCTGTTCAACATTGCGGGCGTGACCGTCACGCTGGCCGACGTGGGCACCTTGCTGCTGGCGCTGGCGCTGGTGTTCGCCACGCAAGCCTTCCTGGCCAAAACGGTGACCGGCCGCGCGATGCAGGCGGTGGCGCAGAACACCGAGAGCGCCACCGTGCTGGGCATCAACGTGCCACGGATGATTTTCTACACCTTCGCCATCAACGCGGTGCTGGCCTGCGCCGCCGCGCTGCTGGTCACACCGACCTACCTGGCCAAGTTCGACATGGGCGAGTCGCTGGGCAACAAGGCCTTCTTCGCGGCCATCATCGGCGGCTTCAACAACTCGCGCGGCGCGCTGCTGGGCGGCGTGATCGTCGGCGTGTGCGAGAACCTGGCCGCTGCCTACATTTCGGCCGCCTACAAGGACGCGGTGGCGCTGGTCATTTTCATGCTCGTCATTTTGTTCAAGCCGCAGGGCCTGCTGGGCAAGCGCGTGGAGCGCAAGGTATGAACCGGCGCAGCCTGGTTCTGCTGGGCATCGGCCTGCTGGCCCTGGTGGCGGTGCCGACAATGCTGAAGAGCTACGGCATTTACCTGTTCACCACCTGGCTGATCTTCGTCATCGCCACGATGGGGCTGAATCTAACTGTGGGCTACGCGGGCCAGAAGTCGCTCGGCCACGCTGCGTTCTTCGGCATCGGTGCCTACACGGTGGCCATCCTGATGAAGGCCGGCTTCAGCTTCTGGTTCGGGCTGCCGGTGGCGATGCTCGGCTGCTTCGTCATCGGCCTCGGGCTGGGCTTTCCGGCGCTGCGCGTGCAAACCATCTACCTCGCGTTCGCCACCCTCGGTTTCAACACGGCGGTGTGGCTGGTGATGCGCAATGAAGAGTGGCTCACCGGCGGCACCTTCGGCATCAACAACATCGCGCGGCCGGCCCTGTTCGGCTTCGCGCTCGACGGCGCGCTGCCGTTCTACTACTTCGTGCTGGCGGTCACGCTGGTGGTGTGCGGCTTGTTGTGGCGGCTGTTGAATTCACCGTGGGGCAAGGCCTTCACCGCGCTGCGCGACAACCCGATTCGCGCCGAAAGCCTGGGCATCGACATCCAGCGCTACATCTTGCTGTCGTTCGCCATCGGCGCGGTGTATGCCGGCGTGGCGGGTGCGCTGTTCGCCTGCCTGGTGCAGTTCATCGAGCCGGCGCCGTTCACGGTGGGTGCGTCGATCATGATGTATCTGATGGTGGTGGTGGGCGGCTCGGGCTACTTCTTCGGGCCGCTGGTCGGCGCCGCCGTCGGCGTGCTGCTGCCCGAGTGGCTGCGCTTCGCCCAGGCCTGGTATTTGTTCGTCTTCGGCACGGCGGTGGTGCTGTTGATGCTGTGGTTGCCCGACGGGTTGCTGAGCATCCCGGACCGGCTGAGTGCGCGGCGCCAGGCCAAGGCTGCATCGGCCGCGCGTGCAGCGGCAGCGGTGCAGCCATGAGCGCTCCGCTGCTGAAAGTGACCGACCTGAAAAAGTCGTACGGCGCGATCCAGGCCGTGGCCGGCGTCTCGTTCGAGGTCATGCCGGGCGAAATTTTCGGCGTCATCGGGCCCAACGGTTCGGGCAAGACCACCATGTTCAACAGCGTGCTCGGCCAGATCAGCCCGAACAGCGGCCGCATCGAACTGAACGGCCGCGACATCACCGGCCTGAGCCCGCTCGAACTGAGCCGGCGCGGCGTGGGGCGCACCTTTCAGACGCTGCAAGTCTTCGCCAAGATGAGCGTGCGCGACAACCTGATCGTCGCGGCACAAGAGCACCACGGCAGCATGGCCGGCCGCATGTTCGCGCACGGCGATTCCGGGCTGGGTGACAAGGCCGACGCGATGATCGAGCAGTTCCGCATCACGCCGGTGGCGCACAAGAAAGCCGGCGAGTTGAGCTATGGCCAGCAGAAGCTGGTCGACATCGCGATGGCCTTCATGAGCGAGCCCGACCTGGTGCTGCTCGACGAGCCCTGTGCTGGCGTGAACCCGAGCCTGGTGGGCGGCATCAGCACGCTGTTGAAAGAACTCAACCGAACGCGTGCCGGAAGCTTCATCGTGATCGAGCACAACATGGACTTCGTGATGGACCTGTGCCACCGGATCATGGTGATGGTCGAAGGCACGGTGATGGCCATCGGCACCCCGGCCCAGATTCGCGCGAACAAGCAAGTGCTCGATGCGTACCTGGGGGGCTGACGTGGACAGCGACACCTGCATCGAACTCGAAAACGTCGTCGCTGGCTACGCCGACTTCATGATCTTGAACAACCTGAGCCTGAAGGCCAGGCGCGGAAAGATCACCTTGCTGCTCGGGCCCAACGGCGCGGGCAAGTCGACGGTTCTCAAGACGCTGTTCGGGATGTTGAAAGTTCGGCAGGGGCGGGTCCGGCTGGACGGGCAAGACATCACCGGCGCAACGCCGAAAGACCTGCTCGTGAAGCACGGCATCGCCTTCGTGCCGCAGGGCCGCAACCTGTTCGGCCAACTGACCGCGTTCGAGAACCTCGAACTCGGCGGCATCACGCTGGGCATGAAGACCACGCACGAGCGCATCCCCGAGGTGCTGGCGCTGTTCCCGCGCATCGAGCAGCGGCTGCGCAGCCCGGCGTCTGCGCTGTCGGGCGGCGAGCAGAAGCAGCTCGAAATCGGCCGCGCGCTGCTGCTGCGGCCCAAGGTGCTGCTGATCGACGAGCCGTCGATCGGCCTGTCGCCGATCGTGGTGCAGGACGTGTTCAAGCTGCTGCGGCAACTGGCCGAACAAGGCACGACGGTGCTGATGGTCGAGCAGAACGTGAAGAGCGCATTGAAGATGGCCGACGAAGCCATCGCGCTCGAGTCGGGCCGGCTGGTGCTGCACCGGCACGCCGACGAACTGCTGGCCGACCCGAACATCGAGCGCCTGTTCCTGGGCGGCGCGCATGCGTCGCCGGCTGCGTCCGCATGAGGTGAGAGTGAGCCTGCGGTGTGTGGACGTTCGCCTCTCGCACAGCCGAACCGGCGTACGCAGTTTCAACCGGCTGGCCGCCGACACCTCCGCTAACATGCCGCACCGCGCTCAAAACCTGGAGACTCCATGCCCTCGAAACGTCATCTGCTGAAGCTCGTCGCCGGCCTGCTTGTGGCGTCCGGCGCCTCCACCAACTGGGCTGCGGACACCTCGCCGATCAAGATCGGACTGATCCTGCCGATGACCGGGCAGTCGGCCTCGACCGGTCGCCAGATCGAAGCCGCCGTGAAGCTGTGGGTGGCGCAGAACGGCGACAAGGTCGCCGGCCGCAAGGTCGAGATCATCCTGAAGGACGACGGCGCCGTGCCCGACGCGACCAAGCGCATTGCGCAGGAGATGATCGTCAACGACAAGGTGTCGGTGATCGCCGGCTTCGGCATCACACCGACCGCGCTGGCCACCGCGCCGATCGCCACTCAGAGCAAGACGCCGCTGGTGGTGATGGCCGCCGCCACGTCCAGCATCACCGAGGCCTCGCCCTTCATCATTCGCACCAGCTTCACGCTGCCGCAGGTGACGATCAGCATTGCCGACTGGGCCGCGAAGAACAGCATCAGGAAGGTGGTCACGCTGGTGGCCGACTACGGCCCCGGCTTCGACGCCGAGAAGTTCTTCGACAGCCAGTTCCGCCTGAACGGCGGCCAGATCATGGACAAGCTGCGCACGCCGCTGCGCAGCCCCGACTTCGCGCCGGTGCTGCAAAAGGTGCTCGACGCCAAGCCCGACGCGCTGTTCGTCTTCCTGCCCTCGGGCCAGGGCGCCACCTTCATGAAGCAGTTCGCCGAGCGCGGCCTCGACAAGAGCGGCATCCGCCTGATCGCCACCGGCGACGTGACCGACGACGACCAGTTGAACGACATGGGCGACGTGGCGCTGGGCGTCGTCAACTCTCATCACTATTCGGCGGCGCATCCCTCAGGCACCAACAAGAAGTTCGTCGATGCCTTCCAGGCCGCGAACAACGGCATGCGCCCGAACTTCATGGCCGTCGGCGGCTACGACGGCATGCGTGTGATCTACAAGGCCCTGGAAGCCACCAAGGGCGCCGGCGGCGAAGCCCTGCTGGCAGCGATGAAGGGCCAGGTGTTCGAGAGCCCGCGCGGCCAGGTGATGATCGACGCGCAGACGCGCGACATCGTGCAGGACGTCTACATCCGCAAGGTCGAGCGCGTGCCCGCCCTGGGCAACAAGCTCTACAACGTCGAGTTCGACGTTATCAAGGCGGTGAAAGACCCGGGCAAGACGAAGTGAGTTTTCCGCGTCGGCATGCCGGCGCGCCACTGCCCTCTCGCCTGCGATGCTGACCCTGCTCTTCGACGGCATCGCCTACGGCATGCTGCTGTTCGTGCTGGCCGTCGGCCTGGCGGTCACGCTGGGCTTGATGAACTTCATCAACCTGGCGCACGGCGCCTTCGCGATGGCCGGTGGCTACATCACCGTGCTGCTGATGAACCGGCTCGGCGTGCCGTTCCTGCTGTGCCTGCCGATCGCCTTCCTGGGCACCGCGCTGATCGGCGCGCTGCTGGAGCCGCTGCTGTACCGGCGCATGTACGGCCGCAGCCACCTCGACCAGGTGCTGTTCTCGATCGGACTGGTGTTCATGGCGGTCACGGCGGTCGACTACTTCGTCGGCGGCATGCAGCAGAACGTGCAACTGCCCGCCTATCTGCGCGGCCGCTTCGACATCGAATGGGTCGGCATCGGCAAGTACCGGCTCTTCATCATCGTGGTGTGCGGCGCACTGACGCTGGCCTTGCAGTGGGTGCTGTCGCGCACGCGCTTCGGCAGCCAGTTGCGGGCCTCGGTCGACGACGCGCGGGTGGCCGGCGGGCTGGGCCTGAACGTGAACCGCATCTTCCTGCTGACCTTTGCCGTGGGCTCGGGGCTGGCCGGCCTGGGCGGCGCGCTGGGTGCCGAGGTGCTGGGCCTGGATCCGACCTTTCCGCTGAAATTCATGATCTACTTTTTGATCGTCTGCTCGGTCGGTGGCACCACCACCATCACCGGCCCGCTGCTGGCCGCCTTGCTGCTCGGCATTGCCGACGTGGCCGGCAAGTACTACGTGCCCAAGCTCGGCGCCTTTATCGTCTACACGCTGATGATCGTGATCCTGATGCTGCGTCCGCAAGGTCTGTTCGCGCGCAGTGGAGGCGGCAAGTGAGTGCTGCGGCGCTCGGGCTGAAGGCCGGCGCGCGGTGGCGCTGGTGGGAGGCCGCGGTGTTCGCGGTGTTGGCGCTGTCGTGGCTGTTGCTGCCGTCGCATGCCCTGCTGCTGAACGAGATCGCGATCCTGGCGCTGTTCGCGCTGTCGCTCGACTTGATTCTGGGCCACGCCGGCATCGTCTCGCTCGGCCACGCGGCGTTCTTCGGCTTCGGTGCGTACGCGGCGGCGCTGTTCGCCAAGCTGGTAATGCCCGACCCCTGGCTGGGCCTGCTGGTGGCGGTGTCGCTGACCGCCGCTTTGGGCGCGCTGTGCAGCCTGTTGATCCTGCGCGGCTCCGACCTGACGCGGCTGATGGTCACGCTGGGTGTGGCGCTGATCTTGTACGAACTCGCGAACAAGCTCGACTGGCTGACCGGCGGTGCCGACGGCCTGCAAGGCGTGGTGATGGGCCCGCTGCTGACGCCGTTCGGCCGCTTCGAGTTCGACCTGTCCGGCCGCACCGCCTATGCCTACACGCTGCTGGTGCTGGTGCTGTGCCTGCTGACAGCCCGGCGGCTCGTGCATTCGCCGTTCGGCTTTTCGCTGCAGGCGCTGCACGACAACCGGCTGCGCGCGGCGAGCATCGGCCTGTCGGTGAATGTGCGGCTGATCGCGGTCTACACCGTCGCTGCCGCGATGGCCGGGGCGGCCGGTGCGCTGCTGGCGCAGACCAGCGGCTTCGCCTCGCTCGACGTGTTCGACTTTCACCGCAGCGCCGAGGTGCTGCTGGTGCTGGTGATCGGCGGCACCGGCTACCTGTACGGCGGCGTCTTCGGGGCGGTCGTCTTCAAGCTGCTGCACGACTTGATCTCGGCCTGGACGCCGCAGTACTGGAACTTCTGGCTCGGCCTGTTCCTGGTCGTGCTGGTGCTGGTCGGGCGCGAAAAACTGACGCGCCCCTGGACCTGGTGGACGCGATGAGCACGGTGCTTGAAACGCGCGGCTTGCTGAAGCGCTTCGGTGGCATCACGCCGACGAACGACGTGTCGATCACCGTCGAGACCGGCGCGCGCCGCGCGTTGATCGGCCCCAACGGCGCCGGCAAGACGACGCTGATCAACCTGCTGACCGGCGTGCTCGAACCGACCGCCGGCACGATCTGGCTCGACGGCCAGGACATCACCCAGCTGGCACCGCACCAGCGCGTGCGGCGCGGCGTCGTGCGCACCTTCCAGATCAACCAGCTGTTCGGTGAACTGACGCCGCTGCAGTCGCTGGCGCTCAGCGTGTCGGCGCAGCTCGGCATAAGCGCACGCTGGTGGCAGCCGCTGGGCCACGACCCGCGGGTGGCGCCGATCTGCGACACGCTGCTGCGGCAGTTCCACCTCGTCGATGCGATGAACCAGCAGGTCAAGCACCTGGCCTACGGCAAGCGCCGGCTGTTGGAGATCGCCACCGCGCTGGCCTGCCAGCCGCGCGTGCTGCTGCTCGACGAGCCGGTGGCCGGCGTGCCCGAAGGCGAGCGCCAGGAAATCTTCGACATCATCAACGCGATGCCAACCGAGGTGTCGGTGCTGCTGATCGAGCACGACATGGACCTGGTGTTCAACTTCGCGAACAGCGTGACGGTGCTCGTCAACGGCGCGGTGTTCGCCGAAGGCGACGTGCAGTCCATCGCGAACGATGCGCGCGTGAAGGCGGTGTATCTGGGCGAGACGGCCCATGGCTGAACTGTTGCGCGTGGAAGGCCTGCGCGCCGGCTACGGCGAGGCGGTGGTGGTGCAAGGCATTGATCTCGCCTTGGCGCAGGGCCAGTCGCTGGCGCTGCTGGGCCGCAACGGCACCGGCAAGACGACGCTGCTGAACACGCTGGTGGGCGTGACGCGTCGCCACGCGGGGCGCATTCACCTGGACGGCATCGACATCACCGCGCTGGCGCCGCACCAGCGTGCCGCCGCCGGCATCGGCTGGGTGCCGCAGGAGCGCAACATCTTCAAGTCGCTGACGGTGCACGAGAACCTTACCGCCGTGGCGCGCCCCGGCCCCTGGACGGTGGCGCGCGCCTACGAGATGTTTGCGCGCCTGGGCGAGCGCAAGGGCAACATGGGCAACCAGCTGTCGGGCGGCGAGCAGCAGATGCTGGCGGTGGCACGTGCGCTGGTGCTGAACCCGAAGCTGTTGCTGCTCGACGAACCGCTGGAGGGGCTGGCGCCGATCATCGTGCAGGAGCTGCTGCGATCAATCGCGCGCGTGGTGCGCGACGAAGGCATGAGCGCGATCATCGTCGAGCAGAACCCGCGCCTGATCCTGCCGATCACCCAGCACGCGGTGGTGCTGGACCGAGGCTCGGTGGTGCACGCCGGGACCAGCGCCGAACTGCTGGCCGACCGCGAACGGCTCGACCGCTGGCTCGGCGTGGGCACGCACGCAGGCTGACGCCGTCAGCCGCGCCCGGCGCGCTTCAGCGCATCTCAGTTCAGCCCCAGACCTCGGCCGCCGTCTCGACCACCAACCGCAGCTTCGCGCGCTGCGCCTCGACGGCGATGTTGTTGCCGTGCACCGTGCTCGAAAAACCGCACTGCGGGCTCAGCGCCAACTGATCCAGCGGCGCGTACTGCGCGGCCTCGTCGATGCGCCGCTTCAGGTCGTCCTTGTTCTCCAGTTGGCCGAGCTTGGTGGTCACCAACCCCAGCACCACCGTCTTGCCTTTGGGCAGGTGACGCAGCGGCTTGAAGTCGCCGGAGCGCGCGTCGTCGTACTCCAGAAAGTAGCCGTCGACGTTCATCTCCGACAGCAGCGCCTGCGCCACCGGCTCGTAGCTGCCCTGCGCGGCCCAGGTGCTCTTGAAATTGCCGCGGCACAGGTGCACCGCCAGCGTCATGCCGGCCGGCTTGCGCGCCACCACGCGGTTGATGAAGGCGGCGTAGCGGTGCGGCAGCTCGTCGGGGTCGTCACCGCGCGAGCGGGCGGCCTCGCGCATCTTGTCGTCGCACAGGTAGGCCAGGTTGGTGTCATCCATCTGCACATAGCGGCAGCCAGCGTCGAACAAAGATTTCAGCTCTTCGCCATAGGCTTTGGCCACGTCTTCGTAGAACTCGGGGTCCAGCTCGGGGTAGTGCGCGCGGCTGATGCCGGCGCGCCCGCCGCGAAAGTGCAGCATGGTCGGCGACGGGATGGTCACCTTGGGTGTCATCCCTGCAGCGACCTGAGATTGCAGGTACTCGAAATCGGCCTTCTGGATGTCCTTCACGTGGCGCACCTTGTCGACCACCCGCATCACCGGCGGCGCCAGTTCTTCGGTGCCGTCAGGCTTGCGGATCAGCACCGGGATGTCGGTCTTCACGCCACCCAGCTGCTGCAGGAAGTCGATGTGGAAGTAGGTGCGGCGGAACTCGCCGTCGGTGATCGATTGCAAGCCGGCGTCCTGCTGGAACTTGACGATCTCGGTGATGGCGCGGTCTTCGACGGTGCGCAGTTGCATCGGCGTGATCTCGCCCTTGGCGGCCTGCTCGCGCGCGTCGAGCAAGAACTTCGGACGCAGGAAACTGCCCACATGGTCGGCTCGGAAGGGAGGGTTCTGGCGTGTGGTCATGGGGTCTCCTCGGGTGTTCTCGATTGTCGCCACTTCCTCCCGCCGTCGAGGGGGTGGCAAGCGCTGCGGGTCAGGTCGAAAACCTGTCCCCGAGCGCGCTCCAGCAGTCGGCGTAGTTCGCATCCAGCGCGCCGCAATTCATCGCGAACTCGGTGGGCAAAAATCGCCAGCGGCTCTCGAACATGAAGGCCAGCGTGTCGGCCAGCTTGTGCGGCGCCAGCGTGGCCTGCGTGGCGCGGTCGAAGGCCTCGGCGTCGGGCCCGTGCGGCACCATGCTGTTGTGCAGGCTGATGCCGCCGGGCTTGAAGCCTTCGGGCTTGGCGTCGTACTGGCCATGCACCAGGCCCATGAACTCCGACATGAAGTTGCGGTGGTACCACGGCGGGCGGAAGGTGTCCTCCATCACCAGCCAGCGCGGCGGAAAAATCACGAAGTCGCAGTTGGCGGTGCCAGGCGTGTCGCTGGGCGACGTCAGCACGGTGAAGATCGACGGGTCGGGGTGGTCGAAGCTGATCGAGCCGATGACCATGAAGTTGGCCGTGTCGTACTTCATTGGAGCCAGGTTGCCATGCCAGGCAATCACGTTGAACGGCGAGGCCGCAGCAACGGCTGCCCACAGGCTTCCAGCGTACTTCTTGACGATCTGCCATGGCGCGCCGGGGGTGGTGTCGAACGCCGCCACCGGCGCCAGAAAGTCGCGGGCATTCGCCAGCCCGTTGCTGCCGATGGGGCCGAGCTCGGGCAACCTGAAGTGCGCGCCGTAGTTCTCGCACACGTAGCCGCGCGACGGCCCGTCGACCGCCACGCTGAAGGCCATGCCGCGCGGCAGCAGAGCCACCTCGCCCGGCGCGACGGCCAGCACGCCGAGCTCGGTCGTCAGCGTCAACCTGCCCTGCTGCGGCACCAGCAGCATTTCGCCGTCGGCGTTGACGAAGGCGCGCTGCGTCATCGAGCGGTTGACGAGGTAGAGGTGCGCGGCCATGCCGGTCTGCATTTCCACATCGCCGTTCAGCGCCATCGTGCGCAGGCCGTCGATGAAGTCCAGCGGCTGATCGGCAATGTCAGGCACCGGCAGCGCGGCCCAGCGCATCGGATCGGGCGGGGCTGCGACGCCGTCTTTTGCACCGGTCTTCAACCACGGCTGCGCCAGCGGCGCGTAGCCACCCACACCCACCGACGGCCGGCTGCGGTACAGCCAACTGCGCCGATTGTCGGCCCGCAGCGCGGTGAACGCGGTGCCGCTGAACAACTCGGCGTACAGGCCGTGCGCCACCACCTGCGGGCTGTTGCGGCCTTGCGGCAAGGCGCCGGCCACCGCCTCGGTGGCGAACTCGTTGCCGAAGCCGGATTGGTAGCTGAGGGTCATGGCGTGGCTCCGTGGGACAAATGACTCAGCGTGGTGTCGCGCGCGGCTTTCAAGGCCTGCTTCAACACAGTTTGCTGGCCGATGTGATTCGCCAGCAGCAGGATCAATGCTGCATTGAGCTGCTGGCTCTGGGCCGGCGACAGTTCGCGGTGCACGTCGATCAGCGCCTCGTAGAAGTCGTCGGGCGCTTCGAGATTGGGCTGCGTATTCAACGCCGTGTTCAACGCGGTGTTCAGCATGCCGTGGCCCTGCGAATGGCGGCACGAATCAGCGCATCGGTGGGCGCGCGCCAGCGGGCGCACACATGCTGGTCGGGGCGAAACAGATAGGCCGTGCCCGGCCGCGCGTCGTAGCGCGACATGGCCCAGCCGCCAGCGTCCTGCAGTCCCGCGTCGCCGACGACCACGGTCGTCAACGGCAAGCCCTGCGCCCACGGCGGGGGTTCACCGAACACCAGCAACGTGAAGTCCGGGCCCAGTTCGCGCAGCAACCAGGTGGCGGCGCCGTGGTGCAGCAAGGGCGCGTCGAGCGCTGCCGCGCCGGGCACCATCGTGCCGTCGAAGGCATCGACATCAAGCGTGCTCAGCACCGAGCCGAGCAAGGTCGTGGCCACCGACAGGCGTCCGCTGTTGACGACCTTGCGGGCGAAGGGATGCTCGCGCGACAAGGCCAGCACCGCGTCGCGGAAGAGCCGGCTGACCTCGCTTTTCGGGGTGATGAAATCGGTGGCGCGGGTGCTGTTCAGGATGTTCTCGTCGGCCGCAAATTCACGCTCGTCGGCATAGCTGTCGAGCAGGGCCTCGGGCGCTTCGCCGCGTGCGACGAGGGCCAGCTTCCAGCCCAGGTTGTCGGCATCCTGCACACCCGAGTTGGCACCGCGCGCACCGAACGGCGACACACCGTGCGCCGCATCGCCTGCGAACACCACGCGGCCGTGGCGAAAGCGCTGCATGCGCTGGCAGGCGAAGGTGTAGACGCTGGCCCAGACCATGCTGAAGCTGACGCCGCCGGCGCCGATGCTGTCGAGCAGCGCGCGCACACGCGGCGCGATGCGCGCCGGGTCGCGTTCACGCTCGGGGTCGGCATCCCAGCCGAGTTGAAAGTCGACCCGCCACATGCCGTCGGCCTGCTTGTGCAGCAGCACGCTCTGGCCCGGATGAAACGGCGGGTCGAACCAGAACCGACGCTCCTCGTTCAGGTCGGCGTCCATGCGCACATCGGCGATCAGGAAGCGGTCGCGAAAGACCCGGCCGCTGCTCTCCAGCCCCATCAACGAACGCACCGCCGAGCGCGACCCGTCGCAGGCCACCACGTACTCGGCATGCAGGGTGTAGCCGCCGTCGGGGGTGTCGATGGTCAGCTCTGCGGCGTCGCGGTGCGGCTGCACGCCAACGACAGAATTCTTCCAGCGGATCTCGACGTTCGGCAGTTCGAGCGCACGCTCGACCAGCATGCCTTCGACGTGGTACTGCTGCAGGTTGATGAAGGCGGGACGCTGCTGCGTGCGCGGGCCGTCGGGGCCGGTGTCGGGCAGCAGGTCGAAGCTGTAGGCAGGCGCGTCCTTGAAGTACACATGGCCGGTGTTCCACGACACGCCCTTGCGCACCATGCGTTCACCGGGCCCGAGCCGGTCGAAGATTTCGAGCGTGCGTTTGGCGAAGCAGATGGCACGCGAGCCGCTGGACAGCTTGTGGTCGTTGTCGAGCAGCAGCACGCGCACACCGCGCTGCGCCAGGTCGATGGCCAGCGCCAGCCCGACCGGGCCGGCGCCGACGACGACCACCGGGTGCAACGCCGGCGTCCCGGCAGACTGGTCGGGCGACCGTCGGTACTCGAACGCTGGCGATTGGAAATCGCTTTCCACACGTGCGCCCATCGCGCTCAAGCCTCCAGCGATTCCCACATCGCCTTGTCGCGCTCGGCGGTCCAGATGCGCGGGTCGGGGTGCTGGGTGGCTTCGTCGAGCGCGCGGGTCACGTCGAACGGCATGCAGTGGTCGAAGATCACCCACTGGCCGTACTTCGGCTTCAGCGCGGCGTGGGTATCTTTGTAGATGTGGCGCAGGTCCTTGCCCGCCGCGGCTCCGGCCTTCACGCTGGCATACAGGTCGCTGACGAAGGCGCGCGTGCCGGCCAGGCCGGCCTGCACCATCTCGGGCGTGGTCAAAGCCGCGCCGCGACCGGGCACCAAGGCCAGCGGCTGCATCGCGGCCAGGGCGTCCAGCGTCTGCGGCCAGTCGCTGAAGTAGGCGTCACCGGCATACGGCGTGGCATCGAATTCGACCAGGTCGCCGCTGAACAGGATTTTTTGCTGCGGCAGCCAGACGATGGTGTCGCCCTTGGTGTGGCCACGGCCGACCTGCATCAGCTTGACCTCCAGGCTGCCCAGCCACAGCGTCATCTCGCCCTTGAAAGTGAGGGTCGGCCAGGTCAGGCCGGGAATGGTTTCGACCGCCTGGAACAGGCGCGGAAAGCGCTCGATCTCGCTTTTCATGTCTTGCGCGCCCCGCTCGACGATCAGGTCGCGCGTGTCCTGGCTGGCGATGATGTGCTGCGCCTGGTAGGCCGATGCGCCGAGCACACGCACCGCGTGATAGTGGCTCATCACCACGTACCGGATGGGCTTGTCGGTGACTTCGCGAATGCGGCGGATCACGTCCTGCGCCATCACCGGCGTGGCCTGGGTGTCGATGACCATCACCGCGTCGTCGCCGATGACGACGCCGGTGTTCGGATCGCCCTCGGCGGTGTAGGCATAGGCGTTGTCGGACAGCTTGGTGAAGCTGACCTTCTTCTGTTGCAGATCGGCCTGGGACGCGAATGCCTTGCTCATGGGAACTCCGAAAAAATGGGGGACTTCGAGGGCCGCAGGCGGTTGCAGCGCGAGGTCGATCTTAGCGCCGGAATTCGTCAATGTCTAATGCATTCAACATCGGTGTCTGCGGCAGCCGCTGCGGACCTGAAATGCAAAAGGGGCGCCGATGGCGCCCCTTTTTTGCAAACTCGATCCGCGACTTGAAGCGTGGCGGTACCGGTCGGCCGGCTGGCAGATTCAGACCTTGCGGCGCCGCGCCACGCCCAGCATCAATGCCAAACCGCCCAGCATCAGCAGCCACTCCGACGGCTCGGGCACGGCCTGGGTGAACAGCAGTGTGTCCAGCGCGTACGCATTTCCGGGGTTGGAACCGGAGCGGTCGATCAGGAACACGATGCCGTCGACCTGCGAGAAATTGAAGTACGGCGCGAACGGAGCGGCAATCGGGTTCAGCGCGTTCAGCAACAGGTCTGCCGTCAACGGATCGCCAGGTGCGCCCGGGGCAATGTTGATGCCCGACTGCAGGTAGTACAGCGGCGTGCTGTCGGGCAGCAGGTTCGGCGCGCTGGTGTACAGCACCACGTTGAGGTTCAGCGGCAGACCGACCCCGCTGAACTCGGCGCGAAAGTTGTTGAATGCCGTCAGGTCCAGGCCCATCAGCGGTCCGCCGACATTCGGGTCGCCGCTGGGCCGGGTGAAGGCGCCGTAGGCGAAGACGAACTCGCCCAGTGCCTCGGTACCTGCCACCACCGCTGCAATGCCGCCGCCCAGCAGCACGTTCGCGCCGCTGGACAGCGGGTCGGAATAGAGGTTGTAGTTCGACTCGCGGACCTGCCCGGCCACGCCGCCGAAGGTGTCGAAGGTTCGGTCGAAGAACTGCGCGCCGGTGCCGGTGGGCGTTTGCAAGACAGGCACACCAGGCACCGAGAAGTCGTCGAGCACCAGCGATGCAGCGTGCACCGGCGCGCCGGCCCTCCGCAGGCCGGCCAGGACGGACGCACAGCCCAGTTTCAAACCAAGGCGAATGTTCATTGAAAGTCTCCCCGGAGTTATCGACAAAAAGTTACGAGAGGACTGTATCGCCGACGCGGCGGCGCTTCGATCCCTAGAACCGCAACGCTCACCAGCTGCCGCAGTTCCGGCCCAACTGGGCGAAACTGCGAACCCAGAACGTTGTCCGCCGGTTCCCAAACATGCCCACCGCCAAAAAGAAGCCTGAGTCTCCCGCGCAGCCCGCCCTGCCCCTGCCGGCACGCGGCCAGCGTGGCATTCAAAGCGTCGAGGTCGGCGGCCAGTTGCTGCTGGCGCTGGCCCACCATGGCCGGCCGATGGCGCTGAAAGACCTGGCCCGCGACGCCGGCATGGCCGCTGCCAAGGCGCATCCCTACTTGGTCAGCTTCGGCAAGCTGGGTCTGATTGCGCAAGACCCCGTCTCGGGCCGCTACGGCCTGGGCCCGCTGGCGATGCAGCTGGGCTTGATCAGCCTGCAGCAGTTCGACCCGGTGCGGCTGGCCACACCGGTGATCGCCGAACTCGCGCAGGCCCTCGGGCACACCGTGGGCATCGCGGTGTGGGGCGACCGCGGTCCGACGCTGGTGCGAATCGAGGAAGCACCGTCGGCCGTGCACGTCAACATGCGGCACGGCACGGTGATGAGCCTGCGCGGCACCGCCTCGGGTCGGCTGTTCGCGGCGCACCTGCCGCGCGAGCAGGTGCTGGCCGCCCTGGCCGACGAGCACGCCGCCGAACTGCGTGCCCGTGGCGAGGCGGTGCCGGCAAAGTTCAAAGCGCATATCGATGCGGCGTTCGACGCCGATCTGGCGGTGATCCGTCAGCACGGCCTCAGCCGCGTCAACGGTGGCGCGGTGGCCGGCATCAGCGCGATGGCGGCACCGGTGTTCGGCGAGCGCGGCGGCATCGTGCTGAGCCTCACCGTGATCGGCCCCAGCGCCATCTTCGACGCTCGGCTCGACGGCCCGTTGGCGCAGGCGCTGCTGCGCAGCGCGAAGGAATTGTCGAAGCAGCTCGGGGCCTGAACCGGGGCTCGACCCCGCCCATCACGCTGGGTCGTGCAGCCAGACCCGAAGCCCGCCGACGGGCTCGAAGCCCAGCCGCGTGAACAGCGCCACCTCTGCGTCGACCTCGTAGGTGACCAGCGGCGCGGCCGGAAAGCAGGCCGACGCTGCGGCCAGACAGGCGTCGCGAATGGCCTGCGCATCGTCGCCGCAGGTGAACAGGTTGGTGAGCCCGGCCACGCCCGCAGCACTGTGCACGATGACGCCGCCAACCAGGGTTTCGCCACGCTCCACCGCGATCACGCAGGTGGCTGTGTCGCCCAGCAACGGCGGCAGAAAGACGCGCTCGGGTGCCGGCGCGTCGGCGGACCAGGCGCGCTCCCAGGCGGCCAGGTCATCGGCGCTGCGAAGCCTGCGCCACGACAGGCCGGCGCGGGGCTCGCCGGGGCCTGGCGCGCCGGCGCGCCACAGCCATTGCGCCGAGAACAGTACGCGGCACTGCAACGTGCTGAGGTCCAGGCAAGTGAAGCTGTCCTTCAGGCTCCAACCGGCGCCCTGTCGGGTGTCGATCATCGCCTGCAAGCGCGGCATCAGCTGCGGCGGCTGCGCCCGCAGCGTGACCGCGTTCGGATAGAAGCGAGGAAGCGGCCCGCCATGCCACCACAGCCCGGCATCGATGCGACTCGGCTGCCCGTGGGCAGCGCAGACCGCGTTGCACCAACTCGCGTTGTTGGCGGCCGCATGTTGTGCCCGGGCGAGGCTCATTCCGGTTCAAGCGGCATCACACCGCCGGCAAGCCTGCCAGGAAGTCGCTCAGCGCTTGCTTGAACTGCGCCGGTTGCTCGGCCACGCTGAGGTGCGAGGCCTCGTCGAACACCACCAGCCTGGCGCCGGCGATGCGCTGTGCGATGGCCTGTGAGAACGCCACCGGCGCGCCCACATCGAGCTTGCCCGCGATGACCAGCGTCGGGCAGGCCACCTGCGGCAGGCGGTCCAGCCAGTCGACCGCCGCCACCGCATGGCAGGCCGCCACGTAGCCGGCCGCCTGCGTGCGCAACAGGCTGCGCCGCGCCTCGGCGACGACGCCCGGATTCGCGGCCCGGAAGCCGGCATGAAAGTAGCGCTCCATCACCATGTCGGCAATGGCCGCCAAGCCGCCGGACTCGACCGCTGCGATGCGCTGCGTCCAGGCCGCTTGGGCTGCGGCGGGGTACTGCGCGGCGGTGTTGGCGAGCACCAGGCCGCGCAGCAGTTCGGGGTGGCGAATGGCCAGCCCCTGCCCCACCATGCCGCCCATCGACAAGCCGACCCACACCACCGGACCGCGGCCCCATTCGCGGATGAGCCGGGCGGCGTCGTCGACCAGCGCGTCCATCGTGTACGGCCCGGCCGGCACCGCCGAGCCGCCGTGGCCGCGGTGGTCGTAGCGCAGCAGCTCGTGCGTTGGCGCCAGCGCGGCGGCCAGGTCGTCCCACATGTGCAGGTCCAGACCCAGCGCGTGGCTGAGCACGACAGGTGCGCCGCGGCCCTGCACGGCCAGCTTCAACTGCGGTTCGCTGAAGGTGTGGTGGGTGGCCACGCGCAGGTCGGCCGACAGCGGCTGCGGCGCCGGCAACAGGCCTTCTTCACGCAGGATGTCCATGGTGATCTTGAACGCGGTGTTGGCCGCCGGCACACCGCAGTAGATGGCACCCTGCATCAAGGTTTCCTTGATCGTGTCGAGCGGCACGCCGCCACGGATGGCGGCCTTGCAGTGCAGCTCGAATTCCTCCCAGCGCGCCAGGCCCATCGTCATGCCCAGCACCAGCAGCCGGCGGGTCGTGGAGTCGAGCCCCGGGCGACCCCAGATGTCGTTCCAGGCATAGCGGGTGATGAAGCTCTGGAACTCGGCGTTGAAGGTGGTCGCCCGGTTCAGCGACTGGTCCACCCACGCATCGCCCAGCACGGCGCGGCGGTTCGCCAGGCCGCGGTCGACATCGTCTCGTTGCGTCATGCTGCGATTTCCTTATGCGTCGAGCCAGGCGGCCCAGGGCTGCTGATGTTGTTGCTGCGCGGCCTGCCGCAAGGCGTCGAGGCGGGGCGCGGCGATGCGAACGGCGGCCTCGGCGGCGATCTCGGGTGTGAACATCGCGGCGATGTCCGCCGGCTCGACATGCCCGCGCAGGCGCGCGTCGTCGTGCAGCGCTTGCAGGCACAGATCGCGCAGGTGCGGCCCGCTGGCACCGACCTGCTGCGACAGCGCCTGCAACAGCGCGTGCGCCTGCGCCTTGCCGATGCGCGCGGCGAAACGCATCGCCACCGCTTCGGCGCACACCAGGCCGTGCAGCGACTCGATGTTGGCGCGCATGCGCGGCGCGTCGACCTGCAAGTGCCCGGCAATGTCGGCCAGCGCCCTTACCGCACCGTGGGCGGCGATGTACAGACCGGCCGTTTCGGCCAGTTCGGCCTGCCAGTTGCCGAGGCCGCGTTCGTGCTCCTGCGGCATGCTGGCCAGGATGGCGGCCACGCGGTGGGGCGTGCGCGCTGCGGCCGCCAGCGCCAGCATGCAGGCCACCGGATTGCGCTTGTGCGGCATCGCCGACGAGCCGCCCCGCCTATCGCCCTCGTCACCCGAGGGCTCGGCCAGTTCGCCCACTTCGGCCTGCGCCATCAGCGAAATGTCTTTCGCGATCTTGCCCAGCGCGCCGGTCAACACCCCCACCTGGCAGGCCAGCGTGGCGGTGTCGTCGCGCTGCGTGTGCCAGGCACCGGCGGGCAGCGCCAGCGACAGGTCGGCCGCCATGCGGGCCGCCACCGCGGCGCCCGCCTCACCCATCACCGCCAGCGTGCCCACCGCGCCGCCCAGCTGCAACTGCAGGCTGGAGGCAGCGGCGTCTCGCAGGCGCTGCCGGCAGCGCAGCAGCGGCGCCGTCCACGCCACCAGCTTGAAGCCCAGGCTCACCACCTGCGCCGGCTGCATCAGCGTGCGCGCCAGCACCGGCGTGCGCAGGTGCTGCTCGGCAACCACCAGCAAGACATCGATCAGGCGGCCCAGGTCACGATCGATCAGCGCCAGGGCGCGGCGCGTCAACAGGCACATCGCGGTGTCGATCACGTCCTGGCTGGTGCTGCCCCAGTGCACATAGCCGGCTGCCTCGGCGTCGAACAGGGCCACGGTGTCGGTGAGCCGGCGCACCAGCGGAATCGCGAGGCTGCCGGCACGGCCGCTGGCCGCAACGATGGCGGGCACGTCGAACAAGGCGTGCCGACAGACGCCGGCAATGTTGGCGGCCGCCGCCGTCGGCACCACGCCTTCGGCGGCCTGCGCCCGCGACAACGCCGCCTCGAAATCGAGCATGGCCTGAACCAGGCTGGTCTCGCTGAACACCGCCAGCACCTCGGGCGTGGACAGGAAGCTCTCGAACACCATTGCGGACATGTGCTTTCCCGGGGCCTGCGGCGCAGGCGGCGCGTGATGCTAACGCCGCTGCTGCGTCGGCGCGCACGCGCATCGCACGCGCCCGCCTGTCATGCGACGGGCGCCGCGTTGGCCGCCAAGCGGTCGCCCTTGCGTTGCACCAGGTAGCGCAGGTTGGCCAACGACATCAGGTGCGCATGCAGCAGGGTCAGCATGCCATTGCGGTGCAGTTCCAGCACCACCGCGTCGGGCAGCGCCAGCAGCTTGGACTCGTCGACCGCCAGGAAACCGTCGACCAGCACCACGTCGCCGGTGGGCAGCGTGGCGTCGGCCTGCATTTCCTTCAGCAGGTCGAGCTCGGCCAGGCGGGCGCAGAACTGGCGGGTGCGCTGCGCCTCCTGTTCGAAACGCTCCAGGAATTCCATCGCCCGCGTCAGCGTCTCGGCCGGTTCGCCCTGCTCGGTGAACAGCGGCTCGCCGGCGCTGTCGTTGAACCCGGGCCAGCCGGCGTCGATGAACACGCCGGGCGCGTTGGCACCGTCGACCGCTGCCGCGATGAACGGAAAGCGACGGATGAAGGCCGGCACGTAGCGGCCGGTCCAGCGCCCGTTGTCCACGTGCAGGTTCTCGTCGGCCGAGACGCCGAGCAGCGCGATCGGTGTCAGCAGCGTGCGCTCGGCCTCGGTGGTGGCAGATGCGTCGCCGACGTTGATGAACACGAGCGGGAAGTCGAGTGCGGCCTGCGGGAATTCGGTGGCCGTGATGAACACCGCATGCATGCCGCCAGCAATCGAGAAATCGGTCAGCGGCAGCAGCTTCTTGTGGCGGTGCAGGACCGAGTCGACCAGCACGGGGTCACGGTACAGCGCGGATTGAATCAAGTCTTTTCTCCGTTGCTTTCAGGTCTAGGCAGGGCCGACGCCAGCACCTTGTCGACGCGCTTGCCGTCGAGGTCAACCACCTCGAAACGCCAGCCTTCCCATTCCACCGCGTCGGTGGTGCGCGGCAGGCGACCGAGCAACAACATCACCATGCCGGCCAGCGTGTTGTAGCGCCCCCGGTCTTCCTCGGGCAGCTCTTTCAGCTCCAGCCGGTCTTTCAGTTCGGGCACCGGAATCAGGCCGTCGAACAGCCAGCTGCCGTCATCGCGGCGCACCGCCCACGAATCTTCATCGCTGGGGGTGGTGAATTCGCCGGTGATGGCCTCCAGCACGTCGCGCACGGTGATCATGCCCTGCACCTCGCCGTACTCGTCGACCACGAACACCAGCTGCGCGCTCGACGCGCGAAACTGGTCCAGCAACTCCATGCCCGACAGCGTTTCAGGCACGAAGACGGCCGGCTGCAGGCGCTCCATCACATCGAGCGTGCGGCCCTGCATCGACTGCTGCAGCAGGCTCTGTGCCGACACCAGGCCCAGCACATCGCTCAAGCCGCCACGGCACACCGGGTAGCGCGAATGCTCCTCCAAGCTGATCACCTTCAGCGTCTCGTCCAGCGTGGCCAGCGCGTCGAGCCAGACGATCTCGGCACGCGGAATCATCATCGAGCCGACCGTCCGCTCGTCGAGCCGAAACACGTTGCGCACCATCTGGTGTTCCTGCGCTTCGATGACGCCGGCGTCCAGACCTTCCTCCAGGCTGGCGGCGATTTCTTCCTCGGTCACGCTGCGCGTGGGCCCGCCGCGGATGCCCATCAGACGCAAGGTGCCGACGGTGCAGAAGGTCAGCAGCTTGACGAACGGCCGCGCGACCAGCGACAGCCAGTTCATCGGCGACGCCACCCGCCGCGCCACCACCTCGGGGTACAACTGGCCGACGCGCTTGGGCACCAGTTCGCCGAAGATGATGGTCAGAAAGGTGATGGTCACCACGACCATCGCGGTCGCCGTGACTGAAGCCGCGCGGTCGTGGATTTCAAAGGTTTTACTGAGCCATTCGGCAAACGGCGCCGAGAACGCCGCATCGCCGACGATGCCGTTCAGCACGCCGATGGAGGTGATGCCGATCTGCACCGTGGACAGGAACTTGGTCGGGTTGTCGTGCAGGTCCATCGCGGCCTGCGCGCCGGCGTCGCCGGCTTCCAGCATCACCTGCAAACGCGCCTTGCGGCTCGCGGTGAGCGCCATTTCCGACATGGCGAACAGCCCGTTGAGAAGGATCAGGAAGATCAGCAGGGCAACGTCCATGCGGAGCGCGCGAGGGAAACAGGGGCGCAGCGTAGCAGAATCGACCAATGCATTACCTCGTCGGAGACATCCAGGGCTGCTGCAGCGCACTGGATGCGCTGCTCGACCGAATCGCGTTTTCGCCGTCGCGCGACCGCCTCACCGTGCTGGGCGATCTGGTCAACCGCGGCCCACAAAGCCTGGCCACGCTGCAGCGCCTGCGCGGCCTCGGGTCAGCGGCCACCTGCCTGCTCGGAAACCATGACCTTCACTTCCTGGCGGTGGCGCACGGCGTGCGCAAGGCACACCGCAACGACACGCTGGGCGACATCCTCGCGTCGCCCGAGCGCGAGGCCTGGGTCGACTGGATGCGCCAGCGACGACTGGCGCTGTTCGACGACGGCTGGCTGATGGTGCATGCCGGTGTGGCGCCGCAGTGGAGCCTGACCACCGCGCTGCAACTGGCCGGCGAGGTGGAGCAGTATTTGCGCAGCGACGAATTGAAAACCTTCCTGAGCGTGATGTACGGCAACGAGCCCGCGCGCTGGGACGCATCGCTGGCCGGCGACGCACGGCTTCGCTTCGCGGTGAACGTGTTCACCCGCATCCGCTTCGTGGCCGCCGACGGCACGCTGGAACTGCAGACCAAGGACGGTGCTGCCGCCCCGCCGCCCGGTCACACCGCATGGTTCGACGCGCCGCAGCGGCAGACCGCTGGCGTGCCCATCGCCTTCGGCCACTGGTCCACCCTGGGCCTGCTGCAGCGGCCCGACCTGCTGTCGCTGGACACCGGCTGTGTCTGGGGCGGCCGCCTGACCGCAGCCCGTGTGGACGGCGGCCGCAGCGAGATCTTCCAGGTCGACTGCAAGCAGTCGCAGCGACCCGGCTGACGGCGCAGGCCTCGATACAATCGCACTCCGTTGGAAGCGTGGCCGAGCGGTTTAAGGCTGCAGTCTTGAAAACTGCCGTGGGGGTAACTCCACCGTGAGTTCGAATCTCACCGCTTCCACCACGTGGCTCTCGCGCTAACCGTCGCGGAGGCTCACTTCACATACCGGTCCGGCACGCGCAGCGCACGATGCGTGGTCCAGCGACTGGTTCTGCCACGCCGGGCTCGATGACGAAAGAAGTCAGCTCGAAGTGAAGGCCAGCCAGCGGTCATTTGTCGTTCCGGCCGACGCTACGCTGCATCGCGCCACCGCCGGGAAATCAACCCACGCAAGTGCGATTTTTGCCCGTTCGCTTGGCCTCGTACAGGCCCTGGTCGGCGCGTTCCAGCGCGTCCTCCAGGCGTTCACCTTCGCGGTAGCTGGTGACGCCGGCGGAGAAGGTGACGAGCACGTTTTTCTGCTCGTGCATGAACAGGCCGCCGCTGAGCGCGCGCTGCAGCCGCGTGACGATCAGCACGGCCTCGTCGAGCGGCGTGTCTGGCAGCAGCAGCACGAATTCTTCGCCGCCGTAGCGGGCCACCACATCGGTCGGGCGCAGCGTGCGGCTGACCACGGCGGCCAGCGATGTCAGCGCCTCGTCGCCGGCCGCGTGGCCCAGTTCGTCGTTCAGCCGTTTGAAGTTGTCGATGTCCAGCAGGCCGACGGACAAGCCCGCGCCGCCGCGCTCGCTGCGCGCCTGCTCGGCTTCGAAGGCCTGCATCAGGCCGCGCCGGTTGGCGATCTGCGTCAGCGGGTCGGTCGAGACCTCGTTCGACAGGCGGCGCAATTCGCCCTCCAGCTGTTCGACCTGCTGCGTCAATGCGCTGGCGCGGCTGTGCTCGTCGCTCAGGCGCTGGCGCGTCTGGCTGACGAGGTCGTGCACCGCGCGGCTCTCGACCACCATCTCGCGCACCACGTCGGCCAGGCTCTCCAGTGAGTCGGCGTTTTCGACCACGCTGGCGTAGCGGCCCACGTGGTCCTGGAATCGGCCGGTCTGCTGACCCAGTTCGCCCAGCTCGGCCAGCATGTCGTGGATCATCGATTTCAAGGCCTGGCGTGCGCCGTCGCGGGCCATGCGCAGCTCGGCCTGGCGCTCGCGCGTGGTGCGCAGCAACTCGCTGATCGACTTGACGCCGCGCGCGGTCAGGCCGTCGTCCAGGCGCGCGCGAATCGCTTCGCATTGCCCGCGCGCCCAGCTGTCGTCTTCGGCCAGGTCGGTCAGGCTGTCGGTCAACTCGAAGCACAGCGAGCCCAGCTGTTCCATCAGATGCTGGCGATGCTGCAGCACCCAGTCGGCGCGGCCGCACAATTGTTCCAGTTCGTCGGCCAGCGCCGGCGTCGCGCCGCCCTGCTGCAAGCGCTGCGAGGCGTGGGCGATGGCGTCGGCCAGTTCGCGGCCGGTGCTCTCGCGCAGCGGCAGGGCCTGTCGAACGCTGCGGTCGAAACTGCCGACCACGCGGTTCCAATGCGGCTGCTGCGGGTCGATCACAGCAGATGCATCGGTGCCGGCAGCGGGTGTTGCCTGCACCGGCATGGCCACCGCCGCCGGCGCAGGGAGCATGCGGCTTGCGGGTGCGTCGGACACATCGGGCGCCGCGTCGGCGTTGTCGCTGTCCCAGTTGTTGAGCAACTGGCCCAGGCGCTGCTGCAATCGGGTGGCGTCGCCGCGGCTGCCTTCGAGCACGCGCTGCAGGCTGTCCTTGCGACGGGCCAGGGTCCAGTGGCGTCCACCGCGTTCGATGCCGCGCACCACGCGGTCGATCAGCGACGCGATCTGCGCACCGCCAGGGTCGGGTGCGTCGAGCCGGCGCTCGGCCTGTTCCCAGCGGCCGTCGGCCAGCGCAGCCACGAAGGCGGCTGCGGCCTTGGCGTCGAACGCGCGCTGGGCCAGGCGTTCGATCAGCGGCAGCGCACGCGCCGGCAGCGCGGCGGCGGGAGCCACATCGACGGCAGGGTCAGCACGTTTGGCAGAGCTCATCGTGAGACGCGAGACAGAGGGTCGATCCGCCCGGCTCTCAAGCAGCCGGGTAGCTGCTGCGCGGGCCGCGCAATTCGGGTCCGCTCAGTCCGTCGGCAGCGTCCATGTCGCCGGCCTTGCCGATCCACGGCGCCTTCTTCGGCAGGATGGTTTGCTGCAGCCAGGTCTCGATGTCCTCGGGCGGCAACGGGCGGCTGAACAGGAAGCCCTGCATCACCACGCAGCCCAGCCGGTGCAGCACTTCCATCTGGCGCAGGTTCTCGACGCCTTCGGCGATCACGCGCAGGCCAAGCGAACGCGCCAGCGCGATGATGGCGGTGATGACAGCCGAACTCTGCGGCGTCAGGCCGAGGTCGCGCACGAAGGAACGGTCGATCTTCAACTCGCTGATCGGCAGTGTGGTCAGGTAGGCCAGCGACGAATAGCCGGTACCGAAGTCGTCGATGGAAATCTCGACCCCGATCTCGTTCAGCCGGTGCAGTGACGGGATCACGTTTTGCAGGTCCTTCATCAGGCCCGTCTCGGTGATTTCGAGTTCGATTGCGTGGTGCGGCACCCCGTAGTGGGTGACGGCCTGATGGATGTGCTCGACCAGGTCGGTGCGTTCGAACAGGCGGTTCGGCAGGTTGACGGCAATCGAGTCGGCGAAGCCGAAACTGTCTTGCCAGATGCGCGCCTGGCGTGCCGCTTCGCGGATCGCCCATTCGCTCATCGGCACGATCAGCCCGGTCTCTTCGGCCAGCGGAATGAAGTCGGCCGGCGCCACCAGCACGCCGTTGCGGTTCCAGCGCATCAGCGCCTCGGCCCCCACCATGCGGGCACCGCGCACGTCGATCTTCGGCTGGTAGTGCAGCACCAGTTCGCCGCGCTCCAGCGCCTTGTGCAGCGCGCTTTCGAGTTCGAGCTTCTCGCGGCCCTTGCCGGCCAGTTGCGGCCGGTACAGCGAGGCGGCGTTGCGGCCCTGCGCCTTGACGGCGTACATCGCCACATCGGCGTTGCGCATCAGGTCGGCCACCGACGCGCCGTCGCGCGGGAACAGCGCAATGCCCACGCTGGCAGTGACGAAGCATTCCTGCCCGCCCACAAAAATCGGCTCGCGCATCTGGTCGAGGATGCGGCCGGCAACGCGTTCGGCATCGCGCTCGTCGGCCACCTCGGGCAACAAGGCGACGAATTCATCGCCGCCGTAGCGGCCCACGGCTTCCAGCGTGCGGTGCGAGCGCGAACCCATCGATTCGAGCGAGCTTTCCATCACCTGGTCGGAGTGGCGAACGCAGGAGCGCAGGCGGCGCGACACCTCCATCAGCAGTTCGTCGCCAGCGCCGTGGCCCAGCGTGTCGTTGATGATCTTGAAGCGGTCGAGGTCGATCAGCAGCACGCCGACCTGGTGGTCGAGCCGGCGCGCGTGTTCGAGCGCACGCTCGGTGCGCCAGATCAACTGCCGGCGGTTCGGCAGGCCGGTCAGCGTGTCGAAATTCGCCAGGTGGCGGATCTTGTCTTCGGCCACGCGGCGGTCGGTCACGTCCTGCACGATGCCGGTGTAGCCGACCAGGTTGCCGTGCTCGTCGAACTCGGGTTCGGCCTCGGTGTGGATGATGCGTTGGCGGCCGTCTGTCAGCAGTACCGGCACGTCGGTGGCAAGCACCGAACTGTGCGTCAGCACGTCGTGCAGCATGGTGAAGAAGCCGGTGCGCTCTTCGGCCGGCAGCATGCGCATCAGCGCGCGGAAACCCAGCACGTCGCCCGGGCTCTTGCCCAGCACGCGCAGCCCCTCGACCGACAGGATCAGCGCGCTCTGGCTGCGCCGCCAGTCGAAGCTGCCCATGCGGGCCAGGTCTTGCGCGCGGGCCAGCTTGGACTTGCTGCGCTCCAGTTCCATGCGCGTGCGCGAGGCCCGCAGCAGGTAGCGCAGGCGGCCGGCCAGCAGGCTCCACTGGGTCGACTTGACGAAGAAGTCGGTGGCGCCGGCTTCGTAGGCGCGCGTGATCGAGGCGTCGTCGTCGAGGCCGGTCAGCATCAGCACCGGCAACGCCTCGACGCCGGGCAGGTTGCGCAACTCGCGGCAGGTCTGGAAGCCGTCCATGCCGGGCATCAGCGCGTCCAGCACCACCACGTCGGGCAACCATTCGCCCAGCAGGCGGATGGCGGCCTCGCCGCTGGTGGCCTCGGTCACGGCAAAGCCACGCTCGCGCAGCGCGATCGAAGTCAACAACAAGTTCACTTCGTCGTCGTCGACGAGGAGCACCTTGGGTTGACCCAGCAATTCCTCGTGTGTCGACACGGAGCTTGAAGTCATGGCGTGCGTTGCAACAACTGTTTCAGGGCTTGTAGCACGAACTCTATTTCGCGACACATGTCGTCGATGCCGGGACCCGCAAGGTCGAGCGTGCCGGCACGCGCCGACGCCTCGATGTCGGCGCACATCTGCGAAAGCGCCAGCGCACCGATGCTGGCCGACGACGATTTCAAGGTATGCGCCACGTGGCGAATGGCGGCCGAGTCGGCAGCGGCGCGCGCTTGGAGCAATTGCGGCACCAACCGCGCCACCGAGGTCTCGAAGGCCTTCAGCACCCGCTGGAGCAACTGGTTCTCGCCTTTCGGGTCGAGCTCGCGCAGCCGCTCCAGCGCTGCGGCGTCGAGCACGGTGGGCGGACGCGTTGGAGGGCTGTTCATGTTCGCGATGCCGATGGCGGCGGCGTCAAGAGCCGGCCCCGTTTGCGGCCGACAGCAGCATGGTTTGGATGAGCGACGAATGCCAGGGTCATGGCGCCACGGTGCAAACAAGCGAGCGTTCGAGGCCGACGCATCGAAGCACGCCGGGAGTGGTCTCAAGTGTGCCTGACGGCCACCGGCCCACACCGGGCAGGTGGCGCCATGACGAGACAGGGAACGTGAAGCTTGGCATGGCGGGGCGGAATGGAAATGCGAGCGGGTGGGTCGCAGCGCGCACCGTCATCGGCGCCGACCCTGGAAATGGCCGATGCCCTGCTTGACGATGCCGATGCGGGTCCCCCTGTTTGTCGGCATCCCTGTGCGAGACTTGAACCCAATGCGACTCTCCACCCCTTTGCGCATGCGACGTGACCACGACAAACCCCGCAGGGTCTGCCACCCCGCCTCGCTTTGGCAAACCGGCGCCGCCGCCTGCGGGCTCGTGGTGTGCGCGTCGACCGCGCAGGCGGCCGACGCGGTCGCGCCGCGCGAGTTGCCACTGGTGCTGGCGTGGCTGGGCCTGCTGTCGTTGGGGGTCGCGGTGGTCGCCGCAGCGGCAGCGCTGCGCTTGTGGCGGCAGCGCACGGCGCTGACGCAGCAACTGCACGATGCACGCGTCGCCGCAGCGGCGTTGGCCGACGTGCTCGATGTCTGGCACTGGCGCAGCGACCGCACGCACCGGCTGAGCTGGCTGCGGCCGCCGCGCGGCGCACTGCCGGCCGCCTGGGCTGGTGCGCAGCCGGCCGAGCTGTTGTGGGCCCGCTTCGTGGCTGCCGAACCCGCCGCGCTGCGCGCCCGCCTGGACGCCGCAGCGCCGCTGATCGATCTGCCGGCCCGCCAGGCGCAGCACGGCGACGCGGCGGCGTTGGGCAGCCTGCAGGCGGTTGCCCTGAAAGACCGTGACGGCCGGTTCATGGGCTACGAAGGCACCTGGCGCGAAGCGGTCGCGCCGCCGCCGCCAGCGGTCGCTGCCTTGGCCGACAGCGTTCAAGACGAACAGGCCTCGTTCAGCTACACCGTGTCGCACGACCTGCGCGCACCGATCCGCGTGGTCGAAGGCTTCACCAAGATCATCAAGGAAGACTACGGCCGCCTGCTCGACCGCATCGGCAACGACCACCTGGACCGGGTGCTGGCGGCCGCCGCGCGCATGAACAGCATGATCGACGCGCTGCTGGCGTTGTCGCAACTCTCGACCCAGCCGCTGGCCGACCAGCCGGTGAACCTGTCGCAACTGGCCGGCTATGTGGCCGACGACCTGCGCCGCCAGTGGCCGCAGCGCGAGTTGGCTTTGCACATCGAGCCCGGGCTGCAGGTGCAGGGCGACCCGACCCTGCTGCGCATGGTGCTGGAGAACCTGCTGGGCAATGCATGGAAGTACACCGGCAAGTGCCGCGAGGCGCAGGTGTGGTTCGAGCGCAGCGGGGTCGCTGATGCAGGCACCACGGCGACATTCTGCGTGCGCGACAACGGGGCCGGTTTCGACATGCGCTTCGCGGACCGCCTGTTCGGGGTCTTCCAGCGCTTGCACAGCGTCAACGATTTCCCGGGCACCGGCATCGGCCTGGCCTCGGTGCGCCGCATCGTGCGCCGCCATGGCGGCGAGGTCTGGGCGCAGGCCGAGGTCGACCGCGGCGCGGCGTTTTATTTCTCGCTGGCGCGGCGCTGATCGGGCGCTGGCAGCGCCAGCACCTCGACCGCCTCGACCACCCGCTCGGCCTGGTCGGCCAGCAAGCGGTTCTCGGTCGCCGCGAGTTTCTGCAGCCGATCCAGCGCGGCGCTGCGGGCCAGCGAGTAGCGGTGCATCAGCACGCCCACGGCCATCGCCACCACGGGCAGCATCGGCTCATCGACGGCCGGTGTCGGCAACGGGCGGACCGGCTCGGCGGCGCCCTGCTGGCGCAGCGCGTGCAGATTGGCGAACGCCGCCTCGACCGCCGGCACGATCTGCCGGATGTCCAGCGGCTTCACCAGGTAGGCCACGGCACCCAGCGCTTTCACCTGGCGCAGCGTGTCGTCGTCCGAGAACGCCGACAGGAACATGAACGGCATCTGGCACCAGTCGCGCAGGTAGGCCGCCACGTCGAAGCCGCTCTTGCCTTCCATGCGGATGTCGAGCAGGGCCAGGTCGGGCCGGTGCTCGCGGGCCAGCAGAATTGCATCGTCGCCGTTGTCAGCGTCGATCACCTCGTAGCCCGCCTGCGACAGGCCGTGGGCCAGCGTTGCCAGCACCAGGCGGTCGTCGTCGACGACGAGGATCTTTCCTTTGTGCGCCAGAGGCTGTGTCACGGGTTCGCCCAGGTGGAGTGGTTCATGTGCCTGATGGCAGCGGCTGATTCTGCGGCATTGAGGTCGGCAGCGGGGCCGACGTGTCCGGTGCCGTGTCCAGACGCATCACCCCGGGCGGCGACAGGCTGACTGTGGCCACCACCCGCTCGCCGTGCTGTTCCAGCGTGAGGCTTGCGCTGCGCCGCGGCAGCAGCGCGCGCACCAGGCCCAGCCCCGACACACCGCCCGGGAAGCGCGCCAGGTTGAAGCCCTCGGTCAGTTGCCCGGGGTTGGCGATGACCACCCGCACGCCGGCGTCGGTGCACACCAGGCTGCAACTCACCGGCGCCATGTCGCCCGCGCGGCAGTGCTTGACGGCGTTGGTGAGCAACTCGTTGATCGTCAGCGCGATCGGAATCGATTCGGCTTCGGGCAGGGCCCAGTCCTGAGCCGTCTCGCCCTCGGCCAAGAACACGATGTCGCGGCCGAAGGTGCGCTGCACCGACATCGCAATCGCCTCGACCACGCTCTTCGCGCGCAGCGGCCCGCTGATGCCGACCTGCAGGCCGTAGACCTGGGCGATGGCCTGCACCTGGCCCACCACCTCGGCCATCAGCGGCGCCACCTCGGGCCGGCGCACCGCCACCTGCTGCAACAGCCCGGCCACGCCCTGCAGGTTGTTCTTGATGCGGTGGTGCACTTCCTTGACCAGCATCTCGCGCTGCGCGATGGCGGCCTCGAAGCGGGCTTCCTGTGCGGCCCGCTGTTCGGTCACGTCGGTCGCCACCAGCAGCAAGGTGTCGGGCGGCTGGCCGGGCGCGGCCAGCGGCAGGTAGCGGGCATCCCAGATGTGGGTCTCGTCGCCGACGGCAACGCGGTACTCGCGCTGCGTGACCAGGCTCGACGCCAGCGCCTCTTCCATGTCGGCGCGGCGCACCACTGCGATGGCCGGATCGAAAGTTTCCTCGGGCGTGCGGCCGATCAGTTCCTGCGCGCTGCGCTCGACGCTGCGCGCGGCCACCTGGTTGATCTGCAACACGCGCAGCGTGCGCGCGTCGCGCAGCGTGATGGCCATCGGCGCGGCTTCGATGATGCGTTGCAGCGAGGCCTGCGCCTCGGCAGTGCGGGCCTCGGCCTGGCGGCGCCGTTCCACGTCGAGCAGCGCATAGGTGAGCTGGCGGCCGGTGGCCTCGCGGCCGGTGGCCACCGCATTGCCGACAACCCAGAACTCGCGGCCGTCGCGCGCCTTCACGCGGCACTCGAAGGTTTCGGCCATGCCTTCGACCAGGTCGTCGATGTAGTGTGTCTGGCGGAACGGATGGTTCACCTCGGGCGTGGCCACCGTGTCGATCGGCAGGTTGACGAAATCGGCCAGCGTGCCGCCGAACATGCGCCGCGCCGAGCGGTTCATCCACTCGATGCCGCGCGGCCCGACGGTGACGATGCCCACCAGCACCGAATCGAGGATGGCGCGGGTGCGCTCGGCCTGCAGCGCCACCGCCTGCTCGGCGCGGTGGCGGCCGTCCACGTTCACGTACGACGCGATGATGCCGCCCGCCACGTCGCCCTCGCGCACCAGGCGCTTGGTCACCTGCACCCACAGCAAGCGGCCATCGTGGCAGCGCAACTGACGTTCGCCGACCCAGTTGCCGTGGTCTCTCATGCTGGCCTCTTCGATGCGCCAGAAGCGTTCGTGCTCGGCCGGGCTGGGGAACAGCATGCCCACCGGCAGCGACGCCAGCGCCTCGGGCGCGTAGCCGGCGAGCAAGGCGAAGGCCTCGTTCGCGCGCTGGATGCGGCCGTCGCGCAGAAAGGCGATGCCCACGCCCGACAGGCTGAACATCAGCTCGCGGTCGCGCGCCAGGATTTCCAGTTCGGTCTGCTGCGTCTTCAAGCGCGTGACGTCGGACAGCACGGCAATCGCCTCCATCTGTTCCGAACGCGGGCCGGTGCGCCGCACCGACAGCGCATACCACTGAGGCGCACGGCCCGAACCCGTGGCGGCCGGCACCTCGACCTCGGTCTCGAACAGGCTGCCCTCGGTCAGCGCCTGCAGGGTGTCGGCGGCAATGCGCTGCGCCTGCGGGCTGTGGCCGAACAGTTCGTTCAGGCTGCTGCCCGCCACCGCACTGCGGCGCAGGCCCAGCATCGCCTCGAAGCGGCGGTTGCAGCGCACCAGCACCGAGCCGCGCAGGTAGGCGATACCGGCGGTGGTGCTCTCCAGAATGGTGCTCATCTCGCGCAGCAACTGGTCGCTGCGCTGCTGCGACTGCTGCTGCTCGGTGATGTCGAGCGTGACCACCGAGGTGGTGCGTTTGCCCGACGCCAGCGTGGCCGGCTCGACGCGGGTCAACAGCCAGCGCTGACCCAATTCGGGGTGGCGAATCGCGTAGCGCACCTCGGCGCGCGTGGCGTGGCGCAGCGCGTCTTGCAGGCGGTCGTATTCGGCCATCGAGGCCGGCTCGACGATGTCGCGGCTGATAGCCTGCACCGCCGCGCTGCCAACGCCGGGCACGGCCGGTTCGCTGCCGGTGGCGGCTGCGCCACCATGCCGCTGGCGCACCCAGCCGGACGACTCGGCAAAGGTGGCCAGGCCGACGCCGGCGGTGTCCATCAGCGCACCGATCTGCATCTGCGCCAGGTCGCGTTCCTCTTCCATGCTGCGGTCTTCGACCACCCCCATGAAACGCCGCTGGCCGCCCGGGCTGCGGTAGCAACGCACGATGGCGCGCAGCCGCCGCATGCCGCCCTCGGATTGCGGCAACCAGCCGTTGCTGACCACCGGGTTCGACGCCGGTTGCAGCAAGGCCGACGGCGCCCCCGTGCTGCCCGGCGCACCGGGCTCCCAGGCCAGCAACTGCTGCAGGCCGGGCGAGGCTTCCGACATCAGCACCGGCACCGCACCGGCCAGCGCTTCGAAGGCCGGGTTGCTGCGCACCAGCAGGCCGGCCTCGTCGAACAAGACCATGCCGACCGGGCTGAGCACGAACCAGTCGTCCAGCTCCAGCGCCGAGCGGTCGGCCCGCTCACGCGCCACATGCTCGGCGGTGCAGTCTTGCAGCACGGCCAGGTAGACGCTGCGGCCAGACTCGTCGGCCAGCACATGGCGCGCCGCGCGAAACCAGCGCTCGCGGCCTTGCGCGTCGAGCAGCCGACGCTCCATCAACGCCGGCAGGTCACCGGCGCGAAAGTCGTCGCGCAGGCGCTGGCGCAGCGCGCGGTGGCCCACACGGTCTTCCTCGGGCTGCAGGTCGATCGGGTCGATGCCGATCAACTGCTCGCGCGTGAAGCCGGTGAATTCGAGGTAGGCGGGGTTCACGTCGATGAGTCGGAAATCGGTGTCCTGCAGCGTGCAGGGAAACGGCGACTCCCACTGCAGGCTCAAGGGCACGACGGTGGACGCAGACGGCGAGGCCGGCGCGGACGCCGCTGCGCTCGCGTGCGCACCCGCATGCGCACCGGCCAATTGAATGCACAGTGAGAAATGCAGCGCGTCCAAGCGCTGCCACGCCAGCTGGCCGCGACGCCCGTCCGGCAGCTGCGCGTCGGGCGGTGGCCCGCCGGCGCTGCCGCCGCGCAGCGCGTGTTGCAACCACTGCACGGCAGGCTCGCCGAGCAGCGCCGAAAGCTGGGCCAGCGACGCGCCGATCTCGCAGCCCGGCAAACGCAGCGCCGCGGTGTTGGCAAACGCCACCCGGCCACGCGGGTCGAGCAGCAGCAGCGCGTCGGACAGGCTGTCGAACAGCGCACGCAGCGCCGGGTCGACCGACCACGAACGCTGCAGGATCACCGCGCGACTCCCGCGCCGGGCAGTGCCTCAATCAAACTCGGCAGCCACGGCAAGGGCACGCAGCTGCGCGCGGTTGATCTCGCTCACGCTGAGCATCAGTTTTTCAGCGGACTCGCGAATGTCGAACAGCGATTCGGACTCGACCGCGCGCACCAGGTCGAGGTACGGCTGGTAGGGCCCGGTGTTGTCGACCAGCGCCTGGTGCACCCGCTCGGGCACCGGCAGCGTTTTCAGCAGCTCGGCGAACGGCTGGCGGAACATGCGGTCGAGCAGCGAGAATACGCCGCAGATGAACATCTCGTTGCGCATCTCGTCGTCACCGCCGGAGCGCACCAGTTCTTCCATCAGCAGGCCGCGGCGCACGGCCGCGAACATCACCGGCTTCAGGTTGGTGTCCTTGCTGGCGGTGGCCAGCAGCAGCGCCAGCCAGCGCTTCAATTTCTTGTAGCCCAGCATCATGATCGCGTGGCGGAACGAGCTGATCTCGACCGACAGGCCGAAGCCCGGCGAGTTGATGTAGCGCATCAGCTTGAAGGCCAGCGACGGGTCGCGCTTCAGCGTCTGCTCCAGCCGGTCGACCGGCTCTTCCTTGTCGACCCGGTGGATCAGCTCAAGGATGACTTGCAGGTCGGTCTGTCCAGCGGGCCGTCCCGGCGCACGCGCCGCGCTGACCGCATCGTCGATCGGCCAGCCGAGCACCGCCACCGCACCGCGCTCGAAACTCAGCTCCATCTCGGCCACGCTGGTCACGCCGGCCTGCACGTGGGGAATGTTGCGGACGATGCCCAGCGGCGCGGCCGCCCGTTCGCCGACGCGGCGGTCGTCGTTCAGGTCGATGATCGAATACTTGAAGCACGGCAGCACGTCGCGCGGCACCTCGCGCAGCGGCCGGCCCTTCAGCAGCAGCACGCCGCCATGGCCGTGCAGCGTCAGGATGGCCTGTGAGTTCGCCGGGTCGCAGGCCATGAAGGCCGGCACTTCGACCATCAGGTTGGAACTCAGGCGCGCTTCCAGCAGGTCGTGCAGCAGCGTCTCGCTGGCCACGTTGAGCGACACGCGTTTGCCGTCGGCCGGCCAGACGGTGCCGATCTCGTGCAGCAGTTGCAGCGCATCGAGCGGCACGTTCGCCTGCAGCGGGAACACCGTCAGCCGGGTGGCGCTGACGGCGCGCTGGCGGTCGATGAAGGGGGAGTAGCACAGGGCCACCTGGCCGAGGATCACGGAGTCGTTCACGCCCTGTTACTTTCAAACGTTGACGTAGTTGAACAAGGACAGACGCTGCACCATCGAATACGACTTCAGGGCCGCATCGTAGCCGCTTTGGCGGTTCTGAAAATCGGCGATCGCGCCCACCATGTCGAGGTCTTCGGCGTTCGAGCGCTCGCTTTGAGCCTGCAGTTTTTGCGACGCCAGCCGCTCGCCGGTGTTGCTGACCTGGTTCATCGTGTCGCCCACCTGCGCGCGCGTCGCCACCAGCCTGGAGAGCACCGCATCGATGTTGTTCAGGTTCTCGACGTTCTGCTGCGACACCACCGTCGACCGCTGGCGTGGCGTGGCCAGGTCGGTCACTGCCTTGTCGAGCGCGGCGAACACGCTGAGCGTCGGCGTGGACGGGCGCAGCTCGAAGCTGTCGCCGCTGGCCGGCACGCCCGAGAAGCGGCTGGCCATGCCGTCGACCTCGATCACCGTGCCGCCCGAACTCGGCGTGAAGGCCACGTTGGTCTGCGCCGTCGGCGCGCCGTCGCGCAGCACCGAGTACGTCACCGCCCCCGAGCTGTTGCTGAAGTTGATGGTGTAGGTCGAGCCGGTCAGTGCCGACGGGTTGCTGACCGTTCCGCCGTCGACCCAGGCGCTGCCGGTGGCGCTGTTGACGCGCGTCTCGAAGACGCCGTTGCCGGTGCGCGCCGACAGCCAGGTGGCATTGCCGTCGACCGTCAGTGGCAGGTTTTCGCCGTCGGCCGCGGTGGCCTGACCCGGCGTGCCGCGGAACTGCACGCCGCCGACCGCGTCGAGGAACGGCGCCTGTTGCGAGCCCTGGCCACCGAACATGAAGCCGTGGCCACCATCGGAGCGGTTGGCGACGATCAGCAACTGTTCGCGGATCGATCGAATCTCGCTCGACAGCGTCTTGCGTTCGGCGTCGGTGTAGCTGGCGTTGCCGGCCGCCACCATCGCCTCGCGGGCCCGCTGCAGCAAGCCGCCCGCATCGGCCAGGGCGCCTTCGGTCTGCGCCATCAGCACGTCGCTGGCCTGCACGCCGCGCTGGCTCGCGTCGACCCGGGCCGTGGTGGCGAGGGCCCGTTCAGCGCGCGCTGCGGCGGCGGGGTCGTCGCTGGCTCGGTTCAGGCGCTTGCCGCTGGTCAGTTGGACCTGCGAGTCGGACATGTCGCGTTGGCGCTTCATCAGGGTGTCGATGGAGGCGTCGTAGGCTTGGGATGTGCTGATTCGCATTCTTTTTTCTTTCTGGAAAATGAGCGGTCTTCCTCACGCGCGAGTCGGCGTCGGGTGTCGGCCCGGATGCCTCGTCGCTCTCGTGCCCTGACCTTGGCTGTTGAACTGAACGGTCACTTTCACTGCGTGAATCCGCGCCGGGTGTCGGCCCGGCTGCCGAGTAACTTTCATTTGTTGGGCCAAATGAAAGTCACCAAAGCAAACGCCCTCAACACCAGCCATTTGGCCGTCACGCTGCGGCTACAAAGTTCGGCTGTTGACGAGCCTGGCGTATTGATCGGGCCTGGCGCTGC
>JANNBZ010000367.1:0-1941 GCA_031386065.1 Burkholderiales bacterium | reverse complement strand
AGCAAGCGCTTTCTGGTCACCATCGGCGACCGCACGGTGGGCGGGCTGAACCACCGCGACCCGATGGTCGGCCCGTGGCAGGTGCCGGTGGCCGATTGCGCGGTGACGCTGGCCGATTACAGCGGCTTTCGCGGCGAGGCGATGAGCATCGGCGAACGCACGCCCATCGCGGCCATCAACGCGCCCGCATCGGGCCGCATGGCGGTCGGTGAGGCCATCACCAACCTGCTGGCCGCACCGCTGGAACTGCCGCGCGTCAAGCTGAGCTGCAACTGGATGGCGGCCTGCGGTGAACCGGGTGAGGACGCTGCCCTGTACGACACGGTGCACGCCGTCGGCATGGCGCTGTGTCCGGCGCTGGGCATCAGCGTGCCGGTGGGCAAGGACAGCCTGTCGATGCGCACGCGGTGGAACGACGGTGGCCAGACCAAGCAGGTCACGGCACCGGTGTCGCTGATCGTGTCGGCCTTCGTCACGCTGGACGACGTGCGTGGCACGCTGACACCGCAGTTGCAGCCCGGCGACAACACGCTGGTGCTGATCGACCTGGGCAACGGCAAGAAGCGCATGGCCGGCTCGATGCTGGCGCAGGTGCTGAACCAGACCGGCAACGAGGTGCCCGACCTCGACGATCCGGCGCAGTTGATAGCGCTGGTGGCGGCCATCAACCAGTTGCGATCGGAAGGCAGGCTGCTGGCCTACCACGACCGCAGCGACGGCGGCCTGTGGGCGACGGTATGCGAGATGGCCTTTGCCGGCCATGTGGGTGTGAGCCTGAACGTGGACATGCTGGTGACCGAAGGCGACGGCATCAGCGACAGCCGCGCCGATGTGGGCGACTCCAAGAACTGGGCCGGGCAGGTCGGTGCGCGGCGCGACGAGCTGACGTTGCGCGCGCTGTTCAACGAAGAACTCGGTGCCGTCATCCAGGTGCCGACGGCCGCCCGCAACGAGGTGATGCAGGCGCTGCGCGCGCACGGCCTCAGCGCCCACAGCCACTTCATCGGCAAGCCGAACGAACGCGCTGTGGTCGAGGTGTGGCGCGACGCGAAATGCGTGTTCAGCGCCGGCCTGCGCGAGCTGCACCAGACCTGGGACGAGGTGAGCTGGCGCATCGCCCGCCTGCGCGACAACCCGCTGTGCGCCGATGCCGAGCACGCGGCGGCGGGGCTCACCGACGACCCCGGCCTGCATGTGCAGCTGAGCTTCGAACCCGGATTGCTCCCTCCCCCGCTGGGGGAGGGTGGGGGCCGCACAGCGCCAACCATCCTGAAGACCCGCCCCCGGCTCGCCATCCTGCGCGAGCAGGGCGTCAACAGCCATGTCGAGATGAGCTACGCAATGCACAGCGCCGGCTTCGACACGTTCGACGTGCACATGAGCGACCTGCAAGCCGGCCGCGCGCGCCTGGGCCAGTTCCAGGGCGTCATTGCCTGCGGCGGTTTCAGCTACGGCGACACGCTGGGCGCCGGTGAAGGCTGGGCGCGCTCCATCATGTTCAACCCTGCGCTGGCCGACCAGTTCGCAGCGTTTTTCAACCGCACCGACACCTTCGCGCTGGGCGTGTGCAACGGCTGCCAGATGATGGCCGCGCTGGCGCCCATCATCCCCGGCGCGCAGGCTTGGCCGAAGTTCACGCGCAACCGAAGCGAGCAGTTCGAGGCGCGGCTCAGCATGGTCGAAGTGATGGACAGCCCGTCGATCTTCTTCACCGGCATGGCCGGCAGCCGCCTGCCGATCGCCGTGGCGCACGGCGAAGGCTTCGCTGACTTTTCGCAGCGTGGTGATGCAAGCGCCGTTCGTCGCGCGATGCGCTTCGTCGACAACACGGGCGCACCGACCGAGACTTATCCGTTCAACCCCAATGGCAGCCCCGACGGACTGACTTCGGTGACCACCGCCGATGGCCGTTTTACCGTGCTGATGCCGCACCCGGAACGC
>JANNBZ010000349.1:0-4518 GCA_031386065.1 Burkholderiales bacterium | reverse complement strand
CGGGCAGGAGCTGAAGACAGCGCAGGTGGATTGGCAGAACCCGGAGCAACTGCGCTTCGTGCTGACCGAAGGCAAGAAGCGGCAGATCCGCCGCATGTGCGAGGCCGTGGGGTTGAAGGTGGTCGGCCTGAAGCGGGTGCGCATCGGCGACGTGATGCTGGGTGACTTGCCGGTGGGACAGTGGCGCTATTTGCGCGGCGACGAGTCGTTCGTGCCGCTGCGGCCGCCCGCGGCGGAATAGCGGTTCATGCGCGCGTCGTTGTCGTCAACTTGAGCTCGACGCATGCGCTTTCCAAGCGCGGCGCGGCTGGTGCTGCTGGCCGGCTTGGCGTCAACGGCAACGAAATCACGCCCGTTTGCCGGATGAACCGCGACGCCGATTGAAACGCGTTCAGCGCAGCAATGAAAGCGCCTGCGTCCGCACCGCCTCGGCCTGCACTTCCCAGCGCACATCGCGCAGCGCCACCGCCTCGCGCGCGGCCACCAAGGCGCCAGGTGCATCGCCCAACTCCAGCAGCGTGCTGGCCAGGTTGATCCAGGCCGGCGCGCTGCGGTGCTGCTGCGCGGCGGCGCGAAAGGCGTCGGCGGCCGCACGCTTGTCGCCGGCGGCGTGCAGGCTGTTGCCCAGGCCCATGCGCAGGCTGAGGTTGTCGCTCCAGCGTTCGAGTGCGCTGCGATACACCGCCACCGACTGCAGTGGCGGCGCCACCCGCTCGAAACCGACGCTGGCATCGACCACGGCCGCGGCTTCGGCTGTGGCCGGCCACTGCCCCGGCGGCAACGCAACGAAGGCCCAGTGTCCAGAGCGGGCCCAGGTGTGTTCGAAGGTGCGCATTGCCATCACCTCGCGCTGCGTTGCGCCGGAGCGCAGCAGCACCTCGCCTGCCGCGAGGTCGTAGCCGATCAGCACCGCGTAATGCCAGCGCGGAACCCACGACAGGCCCAGGTTCTGCAGCACCACCACCGGATGCCCGGCGCGCACTTCGCGCAGCACGGCGTCCAGTGTCGGCGGCAAGCGCGTCGCCACCGCGCCCTGGCGCCGGGCGCCAGCGATCATCTCGACCTGCAAGGTACCGGTGCGCGCCGGCAGGAACACCTGCTCGCCCAACTGCGCCGGATCGGCGTCCAGACCTGCCGCAGCCAGCGCGGTGGCCAGCGCGGCCGGGCCGCACTGGTACGCGGTTTGCGGGAAGAACGGCGTTGCCGTCAGCTCGACCGGTGCGCTCAATTCAGGCGGTGACTGGGCCTGCAGCGCACGGGTTTGTACCGCGCACCCTCCGAGTGCCAGGCCCAGTCCGACAGCCAGCGCCAACCCGCACGCCAGCCGGCACAGCGACGAGGCCCGGCGTGCGGGCCTCGTCAGCGTCAGCGGATCGAGCGGGTGAACGGAAACACCTTCGTGAAGCCGAGGATGTCGGTGATCAGCAGCACGACGAAGATGGTGACGATGACACCCAGCACGTCGGCACCGGCACCGGCCGGTGCGCTGTCGATCGTGTGCGCCACGGTGGCCACTTCGTCGTCGGTCAGCGCGGCCACGCGCTGGCGCGCCTGCTCGACACTGACACCGCGCTCCTGCAGGCCGGCGGCCACGTCGGCACGCGCCAGCAGTGTGTTGACCTGCGCGCGTTGCGCGGTGGCGCTGTGCACACCTTCAGTGGCCGCAACCTGCTCGGTGCTGACCAGCGTGGCTTGCGCGCTGCTCATGAAACCGGCAAAGCTGAGGCTGGCGGCGGCCAGGCTGGTGATCCAACGAGATGTCATTTTCATGGGGTGTCCTGAAGCGTGAGTAAGCAGCGGGGGCTGCGCCGCACGTCGGATGACGCCGGTGTAACCATGGTAGCAAGGGGTTGCGCACAACTCGTCACAAGTCGTGCGCTCAGCCTGGGCGGGAACCGCGAGAGGCCGGCCTGCGAAGCGCCACCATCAGCGTCAGTCGGCGCCCTGAACGATGCCTTCACGCCGCGGATCGGCGCCGCCGAACCAGGTCCAGCGTCCGTCCTTCTGCACGCGCTGGATGCCCTGCAAGCCACTCGTTTGCGGCATCAGCTTGACGTCGTGGCCGCGCCCCTTCAGTGCGTCCACCAACGCCGGCGAAGCGCGGTCTTCTTCCAGTTCGGTGGGCCCGTTGCGCGAGCCGAAGTTGGGCAGCGAGATGGCCTGCTGCAGGCTCAGGCCCCAGTCCAGCGTGCCGACCAGCACCTTGCCCACGTAGTTGATGATGGCCGAGCCGCCGGGCGAACCCAGGCTCATCAGCAGCGCGCCGCTGGCGCGGTCGAACACCAGCATCGGCGACATCGACGAGCGGGGTCGCTTGCCCGCTTCGACCCGGTTCGCCACCGGCACGCCGTTCTCGCTGGGCACGAATGAAAAGTCGGTCAGCTGGTTGTTCAACATGAAGCCGCGCACCATCAGCTGCGAGCCGAAGGTGTTTTCTATCGTGCTGGTCATGGCCACCGCGTTGCCGTAGCCGTCGACCACCGAGATGTGCGAGGTCGACGGCAGTTCGGGGCTGCGGTCGTCGGCCAGGGCCACCGCCGCCAGCGTCGGCGTGCCCGCCGCAGCCCGGCCCATGCTGCGCGGCTGGATCAGCGCGCCGCGCTGCAGCAGGTAGGTCGGATTCAGCAAGGCATCGGCATTGCCGCCCGGCAGCGGCACGAAATCGGGGTCGGCCACGTAGCGGCCGCGGTCGGCGTAGGCCAGCCGGCCGGCCTCGCTGTACAGGTGCACGCCCTCGGCGCTGGGCTCCAGGCCAAAGCTTGCCGGCACCGGCGCCGCGGCGGCCAGCGGATGCTGCGTCAGCATTCCCAGCATCTGCCCCAACGCCAGCGTGCCGCTGGACGGCGGCGGCATGCCGCACAGCCGCCAGGCCTTGTAGTCGAAGCACAGCGGCTCGCGCACCTTGGCGCGGTAGCCGGCCAGGTCGGCCTCGGTCAGCAGGCCCGCATGGGTGGGATGGCTGCGCAGCTTGGCGACGATGTCGCGCGCCACCGCACCCTCCTGAAACGCCACCGGTCCGCGCTCGGCCACGTCGCGCAGCACAGCGGCAAGCGCCGGGTTGCGCAGCAGCGTGCCCGCCGCCTTCGGGCTGCCGTCGGGCTGAAAAAAATAGGCGCGTGCGTCGGCATCGTTGCGCATCGGCGCGGCCGAATCGTCGCGCAGCAGCGTGGCCAGGCGCGGGCTGATTGCGAAGCCCTGCTCGGCCAGCTGGATGGCCGGCTGGAACAGCGACTTCCACGGCAGCTTGCCGTGTTTGGCGTGGGCCATTTCCAGTGCCCGCAACACGCCCGGCGCGCCCACCGAGCGCCCGCCGACGACGCTCTGCATGAAGTCCATGGGCTTGCCGTCCTGCATGAACAGGTCGGGCGTGGCGGCGGCGGGTGCGGTCTCGCGGCCGTCGTAGGCCAGCGTCTGGCGGCCATCGAAATGCAACAGGAACAAGCCACCACCGATGCCCGACGACTGCGGCTCGACAAGGTTCAACACCATCTGCACCGCGACCGCCGCATCGACCGCGCTGCCGCCGGCCTTCAGCACCTGGAAGCCGGCGTCGGTGGCCAGCGGGTTGGCGGTGGCGACCATGAACTTCTGCGCCGACCCGCCAGGCTTTTCGGTGAAGCCGCTGGCGGCTTCGGGTGCCCGCTGCGACCACGCAGGGGCCACGTAGTCAAGCTGCGGCGGTGGCGGTGCGCTGGCGCAGGCGCCCAGCAGGGCAACCAGCAGCGCAACCGACCCATGTTGCAAGGTGTTCAAGCGGGGTTCTGCTGGGCGGGTGCAGGCCCGAAGGAAGGCGGGCCTGCCGGCGCCGGCAAGGTGTGCATCACACGCTGCGGGAACGGGATTTGAATGCCTTCGGCGTCGAGCACGGCCAGCACCGCCAGGTTGACATCGGAGCGCACGTTGCCTTGGCCGTTCTCGGGGTCGCGAATCCAGAACTGCAGCGTCAGCTCCAGGCCGTCGGCCGCGAAGGCACTGAGCTGCACCGCCGGCGCCGGGTCATCGATCACGCGCGCCACCCTGCCCATCGCCTGCTCCAGCTTGGGCTGCAGCGCCGGCACGTCGCTGCCATAAGCAATCTGCACCGTGGTCGACAAGGCCACGCGCGGGTCGGCCAGCGACGAGTTCTCGACCCGCTGCGTGATCAGCATCTCGTTCGGCAAGATCGACTCACGCCCGCCGAGCGAGCGGATCACGGTGTAGCGGGTGCGGATGTCGGTGATGCGGCCCTCGAAGCCGTCGACCTTGACCATGTCGCCGATGCGAACCGAGCGCTCGGCCAGGATGACGAAGCCGCTGACGTAGTTGGCCGCGATCTTCTGCAAGCCGAAGCCCACGCCTACGCCGACCGCGCCGCCCACCACGCTGAGCGCCGTCAGATCGATGCCCACCGCCGACAAGGTCAACAGCAGGCCCACGAACAACAGCAGCACGCGCAGCAGGTTGGACACCATCATGCGCACCGACAGGCTGCTGCCGGTGCCGCGCAGCAGGTGCCGCTCGACCGCCGACGAAGCCCAC
>JANNBZ010000312.1:0-6452 GCA_031386065.1 Burkholderiales bacterium | reverse complement strand
CACACCGCGCAAGGCTGGGACAACGCGGCCCTGCCCGACGACGTGCGCGAGATCGCCGACCTGCTGAACCTGTCGCATCCGGCGACGCTGGAATTCCTGCACGAGATCGACGACTGACGGCGCCGGCCGCTGAGAGCCGGCAGCAACTCAGACCGGCACGGCGGTGGTGTTTTTCACGCGGTCGAGCACGAAGCTGGTCTTGCAGTCTTCGACGCTGGGGTGCTTGAGCAGGGTGTCCATGATGAAGCGCGAGTAGTGCGCCATGTCCTGCACCACCACGCGCAGCAGGTAGTCCATCTCGCCGGTCAGCGCCGCGCATTCCACCACCTCGGGCCAGGTTTGCACCGAGGCGCGGAACAGGTCCATCGGGTTGCGCTTGTGCACCTCGGAATGCTTCTCCAAGCGCACGTTCAGGTAGGCGGTCAGCGCCAGGCCGACGCGCTCGGGCGGAATCAAGGCCACATAGCCGGAGATCACCTTGGTTTCTTCGAGGCGCTTGACGCGCCGCAGCGTGGCCGAGGGTGACAGGCTGACCTGCGCGGCGAGCACGTCGTAGGTCATGCGCCCGTCGGCCTGCAGCGCGCGAAGAATGCGCCGATCAATGGCATCGAGCTGAAGTGCGGGTTCCATCGTTCCCATTTTGCAGTTTCCCGGCGCCGAATGCCAGCCGAGCGCCGCAACTTGCAGAAAAACTGCGGTCCGGCGACCCTACAGTTCAGGCTCGCCTCGCACGAGGCAGATCCGCGCCCACTTCAGGAGCCACGCATGCAGTTCACCCCCTGGGATAACCCGATGGGCACCGACGGTTTCGAGTTCGTCGAGTACGCCGCACCCGACCCTGCCGCGCTGGGTTTGTTGTTCGAAAGCATGGGCTTCGTGGCCATTGCCAAGCACCGGCACAAGAAGGTCACGCTATACCGGCAAGGCGAGGTGAACTTCATCATCAATGCCGAGCCGAATTCGTTTGCGCAGCGCTTCGCGCGCCAGCACGGGCCGAGTGTCTGCGCGATGGCGTTCCGGGTTCAGGACGCAGCGATGGCCTACGAGCGTGCGCTCGAGCTCGGCGCCTGGGGTTTCGACAACCAGACCGGCCCGATGGAACTGAACATTCCCGCCATCAAGGGCATCGGCGACTCGTTGATCTACTTCGTGGACCGATGGCACGGCAAAGACGGCGCGGCAGCAGGCGCCATCGGCAACATCAGCATTTACGACGTCGATTTCGTGCCGATCGCGGGTGCGGCCGCGTCGCCCACAGGCCATGGCCTGACCTACATCGACCACCTGACGCACAACGTGCACCGAGGCCGCATGAAGGAGTGGGCCGACTTCTATGAGCGCTTGTTCAACTTCAAGGAAGTGCGCTACTTCGACATCGAAGGCAAGTTGACCGGCCTGAAGAGCAAGGCGATGACCAGCCCGTGCGGCAAGATCCGCATCCCGATCAACGAAAGCTCGGACGACAAGAGCCAGATCGCCGAGTACCTGGCGCTGTACCAGGGTGAAGGCATTCAGCACATCGCCCTGGGCACCGACAACATCTATGCCACGGTGGAGGGCATGAAGCGCGAGGGCGTGGCGTTCCAGGACACCATCGCCACCTACTTCGACCTGATCGACAAGCGGCTGCCGAACCACGGCGAGAACGTCGATGAACTGCGGCGTTTGCGCATCCTGATCGACGGTGCAACCCACCTAGGCGCGCCGAACGAACTGCTGCTGCAGGTGTTCACGCAAACGGTCATCGGGCCGATCTTTTTCGAGATCATCCAACGCAAGGGCGACCAAGGCTTCGGCGAGGGCAACTTCCGCGCGCTGTTCGAGAGCATCGAGCTCGACCAGATTCGGCGCGGCGTGCTGACCGACAGCGCGACGAGCTGACGCGTGATGATCGCTTCCGACAAAGGACTCAACGCCGGCGTGGCGCCGGTCACCTACGGGCAAGGCGAGCGCCCCCCGCGCGGCAACTACGCCGGCGCGCAGGCCGACTACACCTGCGACCAGAACTGGGCCGCCTACACCCCCGCCGAACACGCGCTGTACCGGCGGCTGTACGAGCGCCAAGCGGCGCAGTTGCCCGGGCTGGCGTGCGATGAATTCATTCGGGCCGTGCGCCACCTGGGCGCACCCGAGCAGATTCCGCGCTTCGACGTGCTGTCTGAAAAGCTGCACCGCGCCACGGGTTGGACCATCGTGGCCGTGCCCGGACTGATTCCGGAAGAAGCTTTTTTCGCCTTGCTCGCCAAGCGCCGGTTCCCTGTCACCGGTTGGATTCGGCGCGAAGACGAGTTCGACTACGTGGTCGAGCCCGATGTGTTTCACGACCTGTTCGGCCACGTGCCGCTGCTGTTCAATCCGGTCTTCGCCGACTACATGCAGGCCTATGGCGCGGGCGGCCTGAAGGCGAGCCGGCTCGATGCCTGCGAACTGCTGGCGCGGCTCTACTGGTACACGGTCGAGTTCGGCCTGATCGACACGCCCCAAGGGCTGCGCGCGTACGGCGCCGGCATCCTTTCGTCGGCCGGCGAGCTGCAACACAGTGTGCGCAGCGGGCAGCCGAGTCGCGTGGCTTTCGACCTGCAGCGGATCATGCGCACGCGCTACACGATCGACAGTTTTCAGGCGGGCTATTTCGTCGTCGACTCGTTCCAGCAGTTGTTCGACGCGACCGCGCCCGACTTTACGGCGGTCTACGCTGCCGTGCGAGCCCAGTCGGTGATCGAGGCCGGCGTGGTGCTGGACGGCGAGCGCCGCTTCGCCGAGGCTTGAAAGCTCCAGTCGCACGTCACGCCCCCAACGGGGGGCCACCCTTCGCGCGATTGAGCAGCGCAGCCTGTCGGTGCACAGTACCGCCATGCCTGCGATTCCACCGGTCTGACCGCTCACTGCATGTCACCCGTGCTGCTGCGTGGTTGCGCCACCGTGCTGCTGGTGTCGATGGCTCTCGCCGCAGCGGCGGGCCTGGCCGCATGGGGACCGCTGACGGTGAGCCCGCACGATCATCACTACGCTGCAGCCCGAGGCTGGGCAAGCGCGGCAGGCGTCTTCCAGGCCCTCGCCTGCGTGCCGATGGCGGTGGCGGCAGCCTTCGGTCTGAGGCTGATGCTGCGCAGCGCCTGGCCGGCGAGTGTGGCGCGCCCTTGGCAGGCCTTCATGGTGCTCGCGGGCGGCTTGTCGGTCGGCTCTGCGATGTACCACCTGCTGCCCAACGACGCGTCCTATGTGCTGGTCCACACGGTAGGCGCGGGCGCGTTCGTCAGCCTGTTGCTGGGCTTCCTGGCCGAGCGCGTCGACTCGCGCTGCGGGTCTGCGCGCAGCCTCGCCGCCGGTCTGGTGGTCGCCGCATGTGCGGGCGCCTGGTGGGCGATCGGCGAATGGACGCAGGGCCGCGGCGATTTGCGCGCCGTGTTGTTTCTTCAGTGCCTTCCCGTGCTGCTGATTCCGGCAGGGGCACTGAGCCTGCCGGGAAAGATCACCACCACCTCCGACTGGATGTGGATGCTGGGGCTGTATGTGGTCGCGCGGGCGGCGGCAGTGTTGGATGAATCGGTGCTCACTGCGGTCGGCTGGATCACCGGGCACACCCTGATGCACCTGCTGTTGACCGGCATCATCCTTCGGCTGGCCTATCGCGCGACGCGCTCGCCGGCGACTGACGCAGCGTCGGCCTCGGCCCACTTGAGAACCTCGCTCAAGACATCGGGGTGATGCGCCATGTGCACGTGGGCACATGCCGGCACATGGCGGTTGTCCGCGCCCGGCAAGGTGGCGGTGCTGGCGGGGAAGACGATGTTGTCGCAGTGTCCGTAAAAGCAGGTGAAGCGCGCGAAGCGTTCGGGTGGCTCGGTGGACAGCAAGCCGACGTGCCAGTCATGCTTCAACCGCATCTGCTGTGCGTTCGGTGTGTGCCCGAAGCGCGCCAGGAACGTGCCGCGATGCGGGCTGCCGATGGTGATGAACCGATGCGCTTGGATGCTCGCGCGCGGACTGGCCTGCCAGGCACGAACCGCGAGCCCGCCCATGCTGTGCGCCACCACCACCGGGGCCAGACCGGTCACGCTGGAACTGTTTCGCACCGCGGCGTCGATCAATGGAACGTACTCGTCGATGGAGCCGAACACGGGCTCCAGATTGATCGCAGTGAAAGGCACGCCCCGTTCGCGCAGCTGGCACATCAGCGGATTCCAGAGCCCGCGGTTGCACACATAGCCGTGGACCAGCACCACACCACGCCGATGCGTCGCAACAGGCAAGAAATCAGGCACCGCGTTTGATCGAAACGGCTGTCGCCAGCAGAACACGCGTGGCGCGGTGACGATCTCACCGCCCAAGGCCTGCAGCAGCTGCCAGATCGTCGCGCGGGGCGCTGGGTCACTGCGATTGACGAACCACAACAGCGCGAACTCGATCGCGAGAAACACCGCGTAGCCGAACACGATCAACAGCGCACCCGCTGCGGCCAGCGCCGGCTGACCGCGACTCGAAAACACGCCGGCCCAAAGCAACGCCGCCAGCAGCAGGCCGAGGGTGGTGAACTGCTGCAGGCGCGCCAGCATATCAGCGGCTGGTGGCCGTGGAACTGCGCTCAGGCCAGCGCGACATCTTGTCCACTGAGGCGCTTGGTCAATGCGGTGGCCAGCTTGTTGACCAGGCCGTATACCGAGAGTTGCGGGTTGGCGCCGATGCTGGTGGGGAACAAGGATCCATCGTGCACCGACAGATTCTCAAGCTGCCAGTGCACGCCGTCCGTTCGCACGACACCTTGCTTTTCTGCCGCCGAAATGGCGCAGCCACCCATCACGTGGGCGCTGACGACTCGCGTCAGCAAGGGCTTCATGCCCAGCGCATTGATGGCATCGCGGGCCTGCGGCCAATTGGCGTAGGCCAGCGCCTGTTCGTGCACTGGCGCCACGGTGCGCGCGCCAGCGGCGAACTGGATCTCGGCCATGCTCAAGAAGGCGCGCCGCGCGCCCTGCATGACGTAGTCCGTCAGCGGATAGTCGAGCACCGGCGTGCCATCGCTGCGGAGCTTGACGCGCCCACCGGGCGACTGTTCGTGAAAGCCGTCGCGCAGAAGCGCCAGCAGACTGTGGGTGTTGGGAAACGCCTTCAGCATGTCGGCTTGCTGCTGCCCGTAGCCAGGCAAGGTGGACGCAAAGATGACGGGGTGAATCGGCGGGGCCTCGAGCTTGTAGCCGATCGGGCCGTCGATGGCCTGCGTCCCGAGGAAGTGGTCGGAGTAGATCGTTTGCGGCGCCCCGGCCCAGCCTTCGACCTTCTGGTCGAACGTGCCTGCCGAGATGACCACCGGGTGCAAGAAGGTCCGCGCGCCGAGAACACCGTGCGGATCGGGGGCTTGCGAGCGGAGCAGCAAGGCCGGTGAATTGATGGACCCGCCCGAGACGACGTAGTGCTTCGCGATCACGCGCGTCGCCACTGCATCGGTCGGGGTGCCGTCGGGCTTCACGGGCAGGCACAGAAGCTCGACCACTTTGCCTCCGACGATCTTGAACTCCTGAGCGCGAGTTTCAGTCAGCAAGCGCGCGCCCTTGTCGAGCGCCGCTGGAATGGTGGTGATCAGCATCGACTGCTTGGCATTGGTCGGGCAGCCCATGCCGCACGAACCGAGGTTTCGGCAGCCCAGCACATTGCGACTGATCACCTCGGCGGGAATGCCGAGCTTTACGGCGCCGCGACGGAGCAAGTCGTTGTTTTCGTTCGGTGCGGTCAGCCACGGACTGATGTTGAGGCGGCGCTCGGCTTGCGCAAACCACGGAGCCATCGAGGATTCCGTGAATTCGTCGAGCCCGAGGTGTTGCTGCCAGAACTTGAGCGTGGTCGGTGGCGTGCGAAACGAACTGGTCCAGTTCACCGTCGTCGAACCACCGACACAGCGTCCTTGCAGTATGTTGATCGCTTTGTCGGCTGTCTTGCGCGCGGCACTTTCCTGATACAGCGCGGGGTAGGCCTCGCTTTCCCGTTGGTTGAAATCGCTGCTCGATTTAAGCGGGCCTTCTTCAATCAACACCACGTCCAAGCCGGCACGCGTCAAGAGTTCGGCGGTGATGCCGGCACCGGCTCCACTTCCAACGATGGCCACGTCGCAACGAATGGCCTGCGGCAACGCGGCGTGCGGGCCGCCGTGGACTTTCCAGCCGCGCACAAGGCCGTCGCTGATCGGATCGGGAACTCGACTCATGGGCGGCACAGTGACAGTTTAGACAGGGGTAGGGCCGGGATAGCCAAGCAGCGGCCATGCATCGGGGTTGGAATAGAACGCCGCATTGGTGAGATCGCGTAGCGCGTGATACGCCTGCTGGCGAAGGTCTAGCGTAGAGGTGCGCATGCTCTGTAGCGCGCGCTGGATGTCAGCGATGCTGGCGCGATCCCAGTCTTGATTCAACCCCGCCAAGGCAACGCGACCAGGCGCCGCGGCAAGCAGGGCGAGCAGC
>JANNBZ010000266.1:0-8225 GCA_031386065.1 Burkholderiales bacterium | reverse complement strand
CATCAAAGCGACGATCTTCAAGGCCAACCTGCAGATCGCCGACATGGACCGCAATGTCTACGGCGACCATGCGCTGACGATTGCCCGCCACCCGTCGGAAACCGACGAGCGCATGCTGATTCGCGTGCTGGCCTTCGCGCTCAACGTACCGGCCAGCAACGACGACGGCGGCCTGGAACTGGCCAAGAGCCTGTGGGACACCGACGAGCCCGACCTGTGGCAGAAAGACCTGACCGGCCAGGTGATGCACTGGATCGACGTAGGCCAGCCCGACGAGAAGCGGCTGATGAAAGCCAGCGGCCGCGCCGACCGGGTGACGGTGCTGAGCTTCAGCGCCAGCACCACCGTCTGGTGGCGCAGCATCGAAAACAAAATCACCCGCGCACGCAACCTGACGGTCTGGCAGATCGACGCCGCCGCCAGCCAGGCCTTGGCCGCGCTGGCCCAGCGCACGATGCAGTTCCAGGTGACGGTGCAGGACGGCACGCTGTGGGTGGCCGATGCCACGCGCACGGTCGAGATCACGCCGCACAAGCTGTATCCGCTGTAAGCGCCTCGGGCATTGGGCTTGACCCACAATCCGCGTCTTGCCCACCGACCCTTCGCCGGCATGCCCACAGCCGTTCCAGAGATTCAGCACCACACCGCCCGGCACCGCTTCGAATGCACCGTCGAAGACCGGCTCTGCGTGGCCGACTACCGGATGGCCGGCAACGTGATGCAGATGACGCACACGGCGGTGCACCCGTCGCTCGAAGGCCGCGGCATCGCCGCCGCGCTGGTGGCCGCCGCCCTGGCGCACGCGCGCGCACAGGGCTTCAAGGTCGACCCGCAATGCGCGTACGTGCGCAGCTACATGCAGCGCCACCCCGAAACACTGTCGCTCCAGTCATGAACCCACTCGCCGCCGTACTTTTCGTTTCGCTGACTTCGTTGACCACATTGCACACCGCCGCCATGTCGCAAGCCTCTGCACCCGCCCCGTCTTCTGCTGCACCTTCCACTGCATCTTCTGCTGCATCGAGCACACCCGACGACCCCTTCATCTGGCTCGAAGAGGTGCAGGGCGACACCGCCCTGGCCTGGGTGCGCGAGCGCAACGCCGAGAGCGCGAAAGTGCTCACCGCGCGGCCCGAGTACGCGCCCATCAAGCAGCAGATGCTGGAGGTGCTGAACTCGAAGGACCGCATCCCGAACGTCTCGCGGCGCGGCGCGTTCTTCTACAACCTGTGGCAGGACGAAAAGAACAAGCGCGGCCTGTGGCGCCGCACCACGCTGGATGAATACCGCCAACCGCAGCCGGCGTGGGAAACGGTGATCGACCTCGACGCACTGGCCGCAGCCGAGGGCGAGAACTGGGTCTGGGGCGGCGCCACCTGCCTGGGGCCGCACTACCGTCACTGCCTGGTTTCGCTGTCGCGCGGCGGAGCCGACGCGAAGGTGGTGCGCGAGTTCGACACCGTTGGAAAGCAGTGGGTGAAAGACGGCTTCACGCTGCCCGAGGCCAAGTCCGACCTCGACTGGATCGACGCCAACACGGTCTACGTGGCCACCGATTTCGGCCCCGGCTCGCTGACCAGCTCGGGCTATCCGCGCGTCGTCAAACGCTGGACGCGCGGCACGCCGCTCAGTGCCGCCGTCACGGTGTTCGAAGGCCTGGCCACCGACGTGGCGGCCGGCGTGTCGGTCGACACCACACCGGGCTTCGAGCGCACCTGGTTCACCCGCTCGACCGACTTCTTCCACCGCAAGGTGTGGCTGCTGCAAGGCGGCAAGAACGTGCCGCTCGACGTGGCCGACGACGCCTCGTTCAGATTCATGCGCGACACGCTGCTGTTGCAGCTTCGCAGCGACCTGAAGGTCGGCAGCAGCACCTTCCCCGCCGGCTCGCTGCTGCAGTCCGACGCCGCCGCCTACCTGCGCGGCGAGCGCCGGCTGACGCCGCTGTTCACGCCCACCGCCACGCGTTCGCTCAGCAGCTACACCAGCACGCGCAACCATGTCATCGTCGACGTGCTCGACAACGTGGCGAGCCGGCTGGAGCTGTGGCAGAAGTCCGGCGCCGACTTCACGCGGCGCGACATCTCCGCACCCGGCACGCCGGGCGCACCGGGCGCGCTGGGCGTGGCCAGCCTGCACGACCCGGAAATCAAGAACGACCCGCTGGCCGACGCCTTCATGCTGACCTACACCGACTTCCTGACGCCCGAGTCGCTCTACCTGGGCAGCACGGTCAAGCCGGGCTACGAGAAACTGAAGGCGCGTCCGGCCCAGTTCAACGCCGAGGGCATGCGCGCCGAGCAGCGCTTCGCGACCTCGAAAGACGGCACCCGCGTGCCCTATTTCGTGGTCTGGCCGAAGGGCGCGAAAGCCGATGGCAGCAACCCGACCGTGCTGTATGGCTACGGCGGCTTCGAGGTGTCGCTGAACCCCTGGTACTCGGCCGGCTTCGGCCGCGCCTGGGAGTCGCGCGGCGGCGTGCTGGTGATTGCCAGCATCCGTGGTGGCGGCGAGTTCGGCCCCACCTGGCACCAGGCTGCGAAGAAGGAAAACAAGCAGCGCAGCTACGACGATTTCATCGCCGTGGCCGAAGACCTGGTGGCGCAGAAAATCACCTCGCCCAAGCACCTGGGCATCATGGGCGGCAGCAACGGCGGGCTGCTGGTCGGGGCCGCGTTCACGCAGCGCCCCGAGCTGTTCAACGCCGTGGTCTGCCAGGTGCCGCTGCTCGACATGCGGCGCTACAACCAGCTGCTGGCGGGTGCCTCGTGGATGGGCGAATACGGCAACCCCGACCTGCCGGCCGAGTGGGCCTACATCTCGAAGTACAGCCCCTACCAGAACGTGAAGCCGGGCCTGAAGTACCCCAAGGTGCTGTTCACCACGTCGACCCGCGACGACCGCGTGCACCCGGGCCACGCCCGCAAGATGGTGGCCCGCATGCGCGCGCAGGGCCACGACGTTCTGTACTACGAGAACATCGAAGGCGGCCACGGCGGCGCGGCCGACAACGAACAGCGGGCCGACCTGCAGGCCAAGGAATACGCCTACCTGTGGCAGCAACTGGGGCGTTGAGCCGCTGTTGGGTCGCAAGCTTCAAACGGTGGACATGAACATTCCCGACGACGCGCAAGCGGTGCTCGACTTCTGGTTCGGCGCACCCGGCGACGCCGAGCACGGCAGCGCCCGCGCGCTGTGGTTCCGCAAGAGCGACGCCACCGACCGCGAGATCGCGCGGCGCTTCGCGGCGCTGATCGAGCAGGCCTTGCGCGGCGAGCTGGCGGCGTGGTCGGCGCAGCCGCTCAGCGCACTGGCGCAAATCGTGCTGCTCGACCAGTTCACCCGCAACTGTTTTCGCGACACGCCGCGTGCCTTTGCCGGCGACCCGCGGGCGCTGGCCGCCGCCAGTGCGATGGTCGGCACCCGGCAAGACGAAGCCCTGCTGCCGGTGCAGCGCGGCTTCATCTACCTGCCGTTCGAGCATTCGGAATCGCTGACGATGCAGGACGAATCGCTGCGGCTGTTCACGCGCCTGGCGGCGCTGGCGCCGTCCACCGCGAGCCTGCTCGACTACGCGCAAAAGCACCACGCGGTGGTCACGCGCTTCGGCCGCTTTCCGCACCGCAACGCGCAGCTGGGCCGGCAGTCGACCGCCGAGGAAATGGCGTTTCTGGAGCAGCCCGGTTCGCGGTTCTGAACGCTGGCCGAACCGGCCGCACTGTCAAACGCGCTTCGCGCCGGCCTCGATGTCGCGCTGCGTCAAATGCAGCCGCAGGTCGAATTCGTACTGGTGGTAGTCGGGCTCCATGTGGGCGCAGAGTTGGTAGAACGCCTTGTCGTGAGCGCGCACCTTCAGGTGCGCCAGCTCGTGCACCACGATCATCTTCAGGAACTCGGGGGCCACGTCCTTGAACAGGCTGGCCACGCGGATTTCGCGCTTCGCCTTCAGGTTGCCGCCCTGCACGCGCGACACCGTGGTGTGGGTGCCGAGTGCGTGTTGCAGCACGCGCAGCCGGTCGTCGAACGCAACCTTGGCGACCGGCTCGGCGCTGCGCATGAAGCGCTGCTTCAGGTCCATCGTGTAGTCGTACAGCGCGCGATCAGTGCGCACGCTGTGGCTGAGCGGATAACGCTCGGCCAGCCAGGCCGCGAGCCGGTTCGTCGCAATCAGTTCATGCACGCGGGCCAGCGTGTCTTCGGAATAACCGGCAAGGTAGGTCAAGGGCTTGAAGGGCTGCATCGGTGGCCGACGGGTTGGTGAATACTTGCAAGTATGGACACCTCGCTGCAGCAAGCCGTCACCGAAACACAGGCCTGGATTTCACGCGCGGTGGTGGGCCTGAACCTGTGCCCGTTCGCGCGCGCGGTGCAGGTGAAAAACCAGATCCGCTGCGTGGCCACCGATGCCGCCAATACCGAATCGCTGCTGGCGCGGCTGTGCGACGAAATGCACTTTCTGGCCGAGGCCGACCCGGCACTGATCGACACCACCCTGCTGGTGCATCCGCATGCGATGACCGACTTCCTGGACTTCAACGACTTCCTGGAGATTGCCGACGCGGCGCTGGAAGAGCTGGGCTATGCCGGCGTCTTGCAGGTGGCACCGTTCCACCCGCAGTTCCAGTTCGCCGACACCGCGCCCGACGACATCGGCAACGCCACCAACCGATCACCTTACCCGACCCTGCACCTGCTGCGCGAAGACAGTGTCGAGCGCGCGGTGGCGGCCTTCCCCGAGGCCGAGGCGATCTTCGAGACGAACATTCGCACGCTGGAAAAAATCGGCCCGCAAGGCTGGGCGGCACTGCAGGCGCAGTGCAGGCTGGACGCCGGAACGGGTGAGCACTGAGCGACCCAGCAAAAATCGGCAACGCAAAGCAGCTCAAGTCGGCGGATCCGGTCCGTGGCTCGCAGCACGACATCCGCCTCGGTCTGGCTGAACAGGTCAGTCAATCAACGGCTGACCAGCCCCGCTGTTTTCCCGAATAGCCATCGCGCTGATCGCTATCGTGGCGTGGCAGACATTGCGGCCGGCCTCGCTGCCCGCAGCACCCCTGCGCTGGAGCCTTCCCATGACCGTGTCCAAGCAGCAAATCCTGGCCACCCTGGCGACGATAGAGAACCAGGCACCGCTGTTCTTCGGCGACTTGCCGGTGGCCGACGACGTGGTTCGCGACCTTTTCGCGTCGTCGATGGTCGCCTTCAACGAGTCGCCTGACTGCCGCAGGGCCACACCCGATTGCAGGGAACTGGCCATGCTGGCGACGCTGACGCACGCGTTGCTGGAAACGGCCTGTCTTCGTCACGAGCTGTACCAACGCGAGCAGGTCGCCGCGCGAGAGGCGGGCCGTTTGATTGCCAAGGTCGCCACGCCGTGAACACAGCGGCTGACGCACTCTGACAGTTCCCCCGGATGACCGAGTCCATTGCGCCTCCGCGCCCCGAAAGCCATCGATGAAATCGTTGCACAAGATCCTCAAGCAGGCGCGCGCCAATCCACGCATTCCTGCGGTGGTCGCCGTACTGGCGCTACTGGGCGGCGCGGTGATTACCCTGCACGGGCAGGCGACGTCCGAAGCCAATGCTCGCAAGAGCCCCGAGGCCCTGCAGCTGGAGAAGTCACCCGAGGCCTGGCTGACACGTCGACAGAATGTCTCGGAATTTCGCAGCGCGCTCGATGCAGGCGCGCTGACGCTGGTGGCGCTGGCGAACGGCCAACCCGGGCTGGTGCTGTACACCTTGACCAGCGGCGAGAAGGCCAGCGCAACCGTGCCCGGCTGCACCCCCCTCGGTTGCGCCGGCACCGTTCTCGACAAGCTCGGCGACAAGAGCGCCCAGGCCGGCTTCGCGCTGGTGGGCGTGGACGTGGACCCGCGCACCGGCAGCCAACGAATGCTCGATCTCATCAACAACCTGTTGTCGCCGTTGATCCTGCTGGCCGCGCTGATCGGGGCGCTTTTTGTGGGCATCAAGCTGCAGTCGGGTGCGGGCGGTTCCGCGTCGAGGTTGTCCACACGCCCGCAGACGCAATTTGCCGACGCCATCGGCAACGACGAAGCCAAGGCCGCGCTGAACCGCGTGAAGGCCTTCATGCACGACCCGGCCCGGTACGCCAAGCTGGGTGCCGCCGCGCCGCGTGGCGTGTTGCTGGTCGGGCCGCCGGGCACCGGCAAGACGCTGCTGGCGAAGGCGCTGGCCGGCGAGAGCAAAGCGAACTTCATCTCGGTCGATGGCTCCTACTTCACCGCCATGTTCTACGGCGCCGGCGTGAGCAAGGTCAAGGAGCTGTTCAAGCTCGCACGCAACAGCGCGCCGTGCGTGCTGTTCATCGACGAGATCGACGGCATCGGCAAGCGCACGCGCCACGGCGAAGGCAGCGGCGGCGAGTCGGAGCTGAACCGCATCATCAACCGCATGCTGGTCGAGATGGACGGATTCGAGCCGTTGGACAACGTGGTCGTCGTGGCTGCCACCAACCACGAGGACAACATCGACGAAGCCATGCGCCGAGCCGGCCGCTTCGACATGCTGGTGCGGCTGGGGCTGCCCACCCTGCCCGAGCGGCAACGGCTGTTCGATCTGTACATCGGCAAGGTGGCCCACGACGGCAGCGCCGACACGGCCGCACTCGCCCGCATGACCTCGGGCATGTCGCCGGCCGACATCGCGAACACGGTGAACAAGGCCGCCTCCAGCGCCGCCGAGGCCCACGCGCAAACGGTTTGTGCCGACGACTTCCTGCGCGCCGTCGAGACCCACCAGCTGGGCGGTGAAGTCTCGTCCGTGAAGGACTTGCTGACGCAGGACACGCGCACCCGGCTGGCCTATCACGAGTCGGGCCACGCCCTGGTCGGCCATTGGTTGAGGGCCGGCCGGGTCGAGCGCGTGACCATCGAGCCGCGCGGTCAGGCATTGGGCGTGACCTACATCACCCGCGAAACCGAAGACCCGCTCTACAAGCAGGCCGAGCTGACCAGCCGGTTGGCGATGCTGCTGGCGGGCCGCGAGACCGAGCTGCTGGTGTTCGACAGCGTCTCCAGCGGCGCCTCCGACGACCTGAAGCGCGCCACCGAATTGGCGATCCGCATGGTCGGCTCGCTCGGCTTCTCGGGCGCGTTCGGCCTGTTGAGCGTGGCCGGCGTGCCCAAGGAACTGCTGGGTCCGGACATACAGAGCGCCGTGCTGAAGGAAGCGCGCGCACTGCTCGAATCGAGTCAGGTTACCTGCCAGCAACTGTTGCGAGCCCACCGCGGGCAGCTCGACGCACTGGCGCAGCGGCTGCTGGAGCGTGAAGTGCTTTCGGGCGATGAACTCAAGGGCCTGCTGGCCGCCGGCCCGCCGCAGCTGCTGGCCGCCTGAACTGCGCAGCGGCCGCGCGTCGTTCTTCGGTACGCTATGCGTTCGCGAGTCATTCGATTCGCGACCCCGACGCGCGACCACCATGCTGCAATTCACCGACATCCAGGCTGCGGCCGCCCGCATCAAGGGCGTGGCGCATCGCACGCCCGTGCTCACCTCGACCGCGCTCGACGCGCTGCTGGGCATGCGTGTGATCATGAAGGCCGAGCACCTGCAGCGCATGGGCGCGTTCAAGTTTCGCGGCGGCTACAACGCGGTGAATTCACTCAGCGACGCCGAGCGTGCGCGCGGCGTGGTGGCCTTTTCCAGCGGCAACCATGCGCAGGCGGTGGCGCTGGCAGCGCGGTTGCACGGCTGCCGCGCCACCATCGTGATGCCGCTCGACGCGCCGCTGCCGAAGATGGCGGCCACGCGCGGCTACGGCGCCCAGGTGATCACCTACGACCGCTACACCGAAGACCGCTCGGTGATCGCCGCGCGGGTGTCGTCCGAGACCGGCGCGGTGCTGATTCCGCCGTTCGACTATTTGCCCGTGATGGCCGGCCAGGGCACGGCCGCGCTGGAGCTGATCGAGGACGCCGGACCGCTGGATTCGATGATCGTCTGCGCCGGCGGCGGCGGCTTTCTGTCGGGCTGCGCGGTGGCCGCGAAACACCTGTTGCCGGGCATTGCGGTGTTCGGCGCCGAGCCGGAGCGCGGCAACGACATGCAGCAGTCGCTGCGCGCTGGCCGCATCGTCAGCATCGACGTTCCGCGCACCATTTGCGACGGCCAGCAGACGCAGGCCGTGGGCGTGCATCCGTTCGAAGTGATCCAGGCCTTGGTGAGCGATGTGCTGGCGGTGCCCGACCCGGCGGTGGTCGACG
>JANNBZ010000264.1:0-11015 GCA_031386065.1 Burkholderiales bacterium | reverse complement strand
GGCTTCGTGCGCTTCTCGCTGCCCATCACGCCCGACGCGGCGCACGAGTGGGCCTGGTTCATCATCGCGCTGTCGCTGGTGGCGGTGATCTACATCGGCCTGGTGGCGCTGGTGCAGCAGGACATGAAGAAGCTGGTCGCGTATTCGTCCATCGCGCACATGGGTTTCGTCACGCTGGGCTTCTTCATCTTCAACGAGCTCGGCACCTCGGGCGGCATCGTGCAGATGATCTCGCACGGCTTCGTGTCGGGCGCGATGTTCCTGTGCATCGGCGTGCTCTACGACCGCGTGCACTCGCGCGAGATTGCCAGCTACGGCGGCGTGGTGCACACCATGCCAGTGTTCACCGCGTTCGCGGTGTTCTTCGCGATGGCGAATTGCGGCCTGCCGGGCACGGCCGGTTTCGTCGGCGAATGGATGGTGATCCTGGGCACGGTGAAGGCCAACTTCTGGCTCGGCATGCTGGCCGCCAGCGCGCTGATTTCGGGCGCGGCGTACACGCTGTGGATGGTCAAGCGGGTCTACTTCGGGCCGGTGGCGAACGAGCAGGTGCGCAAGCTGACCGACATCAACCCGCGCGAGACCCTCATGCTCGGCCTGCTGGCGGTGGCCGTGCTCTGGATGGGCGTCTACCCCAAGCCCTTCACCGACACCCTGCACGTGTCCGTCACCGAACTGCTGCGGCATGTCTCGGTGTCCAAGTTGAACTGACGGCGACCTCCTCCCATGACTGAACTGAACTGGCTCGCCGTCTGCCCTGAAGTCGTGCTGCTGTGCATGGCCCTGGTGGTCACGCTCGTCGACCTGTGGGTCACGCATCCGCAGCGGCTGCCGACCTACCTGCTGGCGCAGGCCACGCTGGCCGTGGTGGCGGGATTGCACCTGATGCACTTCAACAGCGGCGACACCGTCTACGCCATGCAGCGCATGGTGGTGGCCGACCCGATGGGTCACCTGCTGGCCTTCTTTGCCAGCCTCGCGACGATGGTCACTCTGGCCTACGCGCGGCCCTACGCGGCGTCGCGCGACCTGCTGAAGGGCGAGCTGTTCACGCTCAGCATGTTCTCGCTGCTGGGCATCTTCGTGATGGTCTCGTCGGCGAACTTCCTCGTCGTGTACCTCGGCCTGGAACTGATGAGCCTGTCGCTGTATGCGCTGACCGCCATGCGCCGCGACAGCCTGAACGCGACCGAGGCCGCGATGAAGTACTTCGTGCTCGGCGCACTGGCCAGCGGCTTCCTGCTGTACGGCCTGTCGATGATGTACGGCGCCACCGGCTCGCTCGACATCGCCGAGGTCTTCAAGGCCATCGGCACCGGCCAGGTCAACAAGTCGGTGCTGGTGTTCGGCGTGGTCTTCGTGGTCGCTGGCCTGGCCTTCAAGCTCGGCGTGGTGCCGTTCCACATGTGGGTGCCCGATGTCTACCAGGGCGCGCCCACGGCCGTCACGCTGCTGATTGCCGGTGCGCCCAAGCTGGCTGCGTTCGGCATCACGATCCGCCTGCTGGTCGAAGGCATGTCGGGCGTCGCCGACAACTGGCAGCAGATGCTGGTGGTGTTGTCGGTGGCTTCGATGGCGCTGGGCAACCTGGCCGCCATTGCGCAGAGCAACCTGAAGCGCATGCTGGCTTATTCGACCATCGCGCAAATGGGCTTCGTGCTGCTGGGGCTGATCCCGACGGTGGTGGCGGCGAACACGCTGTCGGCTGCCAACGGCTACAGCTCGGCGATGTTCTACCTCATCACCTATGTGTTCACCACGCTGGGTACCTTCGGCATCATGCTGCTGCTGTCGCGGCCCGGCTTCGAGTCGGAGCACATCGACGACCTGAAAGGCCTGGCCAAGCGCAGCCCGTGGTACGCCGCGCTGATGGCGATCCTGATGTTCTCGCTGGCAGGCATTCCGCCCACGGTGGGCTTCTACGCCAAGTTCAGCGTGCTGCAGGCACTGGTGTCGACCAACGTCGGCGGCTACATCTGGCTGGCCGTGGTGGCGGTGCTGCTGTCGTTGATCGGCGCCTACTACTACCTCCGCGTGGTCAAGGTGATGTACTTCGACGCGCCGATCGAAACCGCCCCCATCCACAGCCCGCGCGACGTGCGGGCCATCCTGTCGGTGAACGGGGCGGCGGTGTTGCTGCTGGGCGTGCTGCCCGGCGGCCTGATGGCGATGTGCGTGCAGGCCATCGTCAAGACACTCGCCACCTAAGCCGGCGCGGCGCATGAACACGGGCGGCGGCGATGAGCATCTGCGCGAGACCCTGATCCAGGGCCAGCAGGTCTATCAGGGCCACTTCCTCGATGTGCGGCGCGACCGCATCCGGCTGCCGAACGGCGAGTCTGCCCACCGCGAATACATCGTTCACCCGGGCGCGGTGATGGTGGTGCCTGTGCTCGACGATGGCCGGCTGGTCATCGAGCGGCAATTCCGCTACCCGCTGGGCCGCGTGGTGCTCGAATTCCCGGCCGGCAAGCTCGACGCCGGCGAGTCGACGATGCACTGCGCCATCCGCGAACTTATGGAAGAAACCGGCTACCGGGCGCGCGAATGGGCGCGCGCCGGCATCTTGCACAACGCCATTGCCTATTCCACCGAAGGCATCGAGGTGTGGTTCGCGCGTGGCCTGGTCGCGGGAGAACGCAGCCTCGACGCCGGCGAGTTCCTCGACGTGACGCACGCCACGGTGGCCGAGTTGGTCGACCTGGCGCGGCGCGGGGAACTGACCGATGCGAAGACGCTGATCGGGCTGAACTGGTTGCAAAATTGGCACGCCGGGCAGTGGGACGTTGTCTGGCAGCCCACGCCGTGACGGTTGGCGCTTGATAATCCACGCATGAAGGTGCTCAACCTCGTTTGCCTGCACGAACACCGGTTCGAGGGCTGGTTCGCGTCGGAGGTTGATTACCTTTCGCAAACCGAGCGTGGCCTGGTCGAATGCCCCTTGTGCGGCGACACCAGCGTCACGCGGCTGCCGTCGGCGCCGCACGTGCACACCTCGAACGCGCGCGAGGTGGTGCCGGCACCGCCGGCTGCGGCCCAGCCCGCAGGGATCGATGCGCCCGTGGCGCTGACGCAGCAAGCGGCCTGGTTGCGCGCCGTGCGCCATGTGATGGCGCACACCGACGATGTCGGCGACCGCTTCGCAGAAGAGGCGCGCCGCATGCACTACGGCGAGACCGACGAGCGCGCCATCCGCGGCCAGGCCACGCGCGCCGAGGCGCAGTCGCTGGTCGAGGAAGGCATTGCGGTGATGCCGCTGCCGCTGCCGCCGGCCTTGAAAGGGCCGCTGCAATAAGTTTGGGCTGACGGCTCGGCGCCGCAGCGGCGTCGCTACAGCAGGCGCCCCGGGTTCATGATGTTCAGCGGGTCCAGCGCCTGCTTCACGGCGCGCATCAACTGCAGGGCCACCGGCGATTTGTGCCGCACCAGTGCCTCGCGCTTCAAGCTGCCGATGCCGTGCTCGGCCGAAATCGATCCGCCGTGCGCTGCCACCGCGTCGTACACCAGCACGTTGACCTGCGCCTCGCAGCGGCGCAGAAAGTCGGCCGGCTCCACGCCCTGCGGCGCCTGCACGTTGTAGTGCAGGTTGCCGTCGCCGAGGTGGCCGAAGTCGACCATCCGCACCCCCGGAAAGGCCCGCGCCAGCACGGCATCGGTGCCGGCCACGAAGGCCGCAATGCGCGAGATCGGCAGCGAGATGTCGTGCTTGATGTTGAGCCCCTCCTGCGCCTGTGCCATCGGAATCGACTCGCGCAAATGCCACAGCGCATTCGATTGCTCCAGGCTCTCGGCCACCGCCGCGTCGGTGATGTGCATGGCCGTCAGCGCCGCTTCCAGCAGCCCCTCGAACAGCGCGCTGGCGTGGGCTTCGCCTTCGGTGTCCGACTGCTCCAGCAGCACCATCCACGGCGAAGCCGGAAGCGGCTGCTTCAACTGCGGAAAGTGGCTGCCGACCAGCGACAGCGAGAACGCGTTCATCACCTCGAAGGCCGTCAACGCCGGCCCGAGCCGCGACTGCGCCAGTTGCAGCAGTGACACGGCGGCCTCCAGCGACGGCAGCGCCGCCAGTGCTGTCATCGCCGCCGCGGGCTGCGGGTACAGCTTCAGCGTGGCCGCCGTGATGATGCCCAACGTGCCTTCGCTGCCGATGAACAGGTCGCGCAGCGAGTAGCCGGTGTTGTCCTTGCGCAGGCCGCTCAGGCCGTCCCACACCTCGCCGGCCGCAGTCACCACCTGCAGGCCCAGGCACAGGTCGCGCGCATTGCCGAAGCGCAGCACCTGCGTGCCGCCGGCGTTGGTGGCCAGGTTGCCGCCCAGCGTGCAACTGCCTTCGGCGGCCAGGCTGAGCGGGAACAACAAGCCCTGCGCCGCAGCGGCTTCCTGTGCCGCCAGCAGCACACAGCCGGCCTCGGCCGTCAGCGTCATGTTGGCGGCGTCGATGTCGCGAATGCGGTTCAGGCGGCGCAGGCTCAACAGCACCTGCGTGCCGCTGGCGTCGGGCACCGACGCGCCGACCAAGCCCGTGTTGCCGCCCTGCGCGACGATGCCGACGCCGGCCGCGGCACAAGCCCGCACCACCGCCGCCACCTCGGCCGTGCTGCCGGGCTGCACCACCGCCAACGCGCGGCCCCGGTAGCGCTGTCGCCAGTCGACCTCCCACGCTGACAGGTCGCCGTCGACCCGCACATGCGAGGTGCCCACGGCCTCGCGCAAGGTGCCCAGCAAGTTCACGCAGCGGCCTTCTTCGCCAGATGAAAGCGCCAACGCACATGCAGCGCACAGGCGCCGAACAGCAGCAGGCACAGCAGCGCTTCGGCGGCGGCCAGCAGCGCGCTGACACCGCGGTCGCCAGTGGCGCGCACCACGCCTTCGATGAAGTAAAGCCACACCATCAGGCTGACCCATCGGTAGGTGTACATGCGGTTCTTCAGCAGGCCGGCCAGCGGCACGGCCAGCGGCAGCACCTTGAGCGCCAGCGTGCGGTTGCCGGTGGGTGCCAGCCACAGCTCCCAGGCCAGGCCGAGAACGATCAGCCCGAGCAGGCTGCCCACGGCCACGATGCGCGTCCAGGCAAGGGTGGAGGGCAGGGTGGCAGGCGGTGTGGCGGATGCATCGGGAGCTGGATTCATCGATGGCATCATAGTGACGAATGAGCTTCCCGATGACCCTCAAGACCTCGTGGCGCCAGCAGGCGACGCGCCTGGTCGAGACCCTGCAGACCTGGCCCTGGCTGGCCACCGCCATCACGCTGCGGCAGCGCTTTCGAGAAGACCGCCTCGGCCTGATCGCCGGCAGCCTGACCTTCACCACCTTGATCTCGCTGGTGCCGCTGGTCACCGTGATGCTGGCGCTGTTCTCGGCGTTCCCGATGTTTGCGTCGTTCCAGGGCTCGCTCGAAACCTTCTTCCTGCAGGCGCTGATTCCCGACAGCATCGCGCGCCCGGTGCTCGCCGCGTTGACGCAGTTCGCCGGCAAGGCGAATCGGCTCGGCAGCGTGGGCCTGGTGTTCCTGCTGGTGACGGCGCTCGCGCTGATGTTGACCATCGACCGCAGCCTGAACGGCATCTGGCGGGTGCGCCAGCCGCGCTCCATCGCGCAGCGCGTGCTGGTGTACTGGGCCATTGCCACGCTGGGTCCGCTGCTGCTGGGCGTCAGCCTGACGATCACGTCGTATGCGATCTCGGCCTCGCGCGGTGTGGTCGACGTGCTGCCGGGTGGCCTGCGCCTGCTGCTGGGCAGTCTTGAATTCATCCTGATGGCGACCGGCCTGGCGGGCCTGTTTCACTACGTGCCCAACACCCATGTGCGCTGGCGCCATGCCTGGGCCGGCGGCATCTTCGCGGCCGCCGGCTTCGAAGTTGCGAAGGCCGGCCTGGGCTGGTACCTGCGGCAGGTGCCGACCTACGCGATGGTCTACGGTGCCTTTGCCACGGTGCCGATCTTCCTGGTGTGGATTTATGTGAGTTGGGTCGTCGTGCTGCTGGGTGCGGTGGTGGCGGCCTACGCGCCCAGCCTGCAGATGCGCGTGGTGCGCCGGCCCGACACACCCGGGCAGCGTTTCGAGCTCGCGGTGGCGATCCTGCGTGCGCTGACCACCGCGCGAACGCAAGCCGTGCACGGCATGAGCGTCGAGCAGTTGTCGCAGTCGCTGCGCACCGAGCCCTTGCAGGTCGAGCCGATGCTGGAGACGCTGATCGGCATCGACTGGGTCGGCAGGCTCGACGAAGGCGACGCCGCCCGCTATGTGATGCTGTGCGACCCGGCCGACACGCTGGCGCAGCCGCTGCTGATGCAGACGCTGCTGCCACCGTCGGTGCTGCTGGGGCCGTTCTGGGCGCGCGCCGGGCTGTCGAGCCTGACGCTGGCCGAGGTGCTGGGCGCCGACGCGTAGGCGCGGCGTCAGAAGCGTCAAGGAAATGTGGCTCTGCCACTTTCCGGCATCCCCTCGGGGGACGGCCGGCCTTGGGGCGTCAGAAGCGGATCTTGCCGGTCCAGAGGTCTTTGTACATCACCCAGTCGCCCATGAAGCTGTACAGCGGGCGCTTGAACGACGCCGGCTTGTTCTTCTCGAACACGAAGTGGCCGACCCACGCGAAGCCGTAGCCGCACAGCAGCGCCAGCAGGAAGAAGCCGGCATGTCCCGTCAACAGGCCGCTGGCCACGCAGACCAGCGCCAGCGTCGAGCCCACGAAGTGCAGGCGCCGGCAGGTGCGGTTGCTGTGCTCGACCAGGTAGAGCGGGTAGAACGCGGCGAAGCTGCGCGCCGACTTCACGTCGGGCGCGTCGGCAGCGGTCGAGTTGTTCATGGGTTGTTTCCTCGGTGGGGGGTCAGGGCGGTGCGCAAGGCGGCCAGCACGTGCTCTGGTGCCTCGGCCATGATCTGATGGCCTGCGTTCACGCTGTGCACCGTGGCGCGCAGCGCGCCGGCCAGATCGCGCGACATTTTCGGCAGCGTCATCTGGTCCGCGCTGCCGGTGATCAGGCTCACCGGACACCGCACTTTCGCGGCGGCCTGCAAGCCGTTCGCGTACGCATCGCAAACGCCGAAGTCGTGGTGGAACAAGCCCGGGCTCGCGGTCTCGACCAGCCGCATCAAGGCGCGCGACCCGCCGCGCAGCCAGCTTCCCGGCCCGGGGTACGACGGCTTCGCGGCCAGCGTGGAATGCGAGTAAGACACCACCATGTCGATCGCGCGCAGCGGATCAGAAAGCGAGGTGTCGAGCAGCGCCTTCGACACCTTCATAGGGTAGGCGGTAGCCACCATCACCAGCGCCGTCGCGCGCTGCGGCGCGCGCGCAGCCGCTTCCAGCGCGATCAACGAACCCATGCTGTGGCCGACCAGCGCCGCCGTCGCTGCGCCGGCCGCGTCCATCAGCGCCAGCGTCCAGTCGGCCAGCGCTTCCACGCTGGGCAGCGGCGGGCCGTCACTGCGCCGATGCCCCGGCAGATCGACCGCCAGCACGCTGTGGCCGTGGTGCGCAAACCAACGCGCCAGCAGCGTCCACACACTGTGGTCATTCAGCGCGCCGTGGATGAACACCACGCAGGGCAGGGCCGGGTCGAAGGGCTTGCCGCCGGTGTAGGCGTAGGCCGCGCGGCCGTCGACGCTGAGCTTCATGCGGCCGCCTTGCCGGATGCCTTTTCAGCGGCTTTCAAGGCACGCTTCAGGTCGTCGATCAGGTCGTCGGCGTCTTCCAGCCCGATCGACAACCGAATCGTCCCCGCCGTGATGCCGGCCGAGCGCAGCGCTGCGTCGTCCATGCGGAAATGCGTGGTCGACGCGGGGTGGATCACCAGCGAGCGGCAGTCGCCGACGTTGGCCAGGTGCGAAAAAATCTGCAGCGCCTCGATGAAGGCCTTGCCCTGTTCGCGCGACCCTTTCAGGTCGAAGCTGAACACCGAACCGCAGCCGCGCGGCAGCAGCGTTTTCGCCAGCCGGTGACTCGGGTGGCCTTCGAGTTCGGGGTAGCCCACGTGCGCGACCATCGGGTGGCGCACCAGGAAGTCGACCAGCTTGCGCGTGTTCTCTACGTGCCGCGCCATGCGCAGCGGCAGCGTCTCGATGCCTTGCAAGATGAGCCAGGCGGTGTGCGGACTCATGCAGGCGCCGAAGTCGCGCAGGCCTTCGCGGCGCGCCCGCATCAGGAAGGCGCCGTCGGTGCTTTCCTCGGCGAACACCATGCCGTGAAAGCCGGCGTAGGGTTCGGTCAGCTCGGGGAATTTGCCCGAGGCCTGCCAGTCCATGCGGCCGCTGTCGACCAGCACGCCGCCGATCACCGTGCCGTGGCCCGACAGGAATTTGGTGGCCGAATGGAACACCAGGTCGGCACCGTGTTCGATCGGCTTCATCAGCCACGGCGTGGTGAAGGTGCTGTCCACCAGCAGCGGCAGCCCGTGCGCGTGGGCGATGGCGCTGACGGTGGGAATGTCCAGCACGTCGAGGCCCGGGTTGCCCAGCGTCTCGCCGAACAGCAGTTTCGTGTTCGGCCGGACGGCGGCGCGCCAGCCGTCGATGTCGCCCGGCTTCACGAAAGTGGTGCTGATGCCGAAGCGCGACAGGGTGTAGTGCAACAGGTTGTGCGAGCCGCCGTACAGCGCCGAGCTGGCCACGATGTGCGAACCCGCACCGGCCAGCGTGCAGATCGCCAGGTGCAGCGCCGCCTGGCCGCTGGCCGTGGCAATGGCGCCCACGCCGCCATCCAGCGCCGTGACCCGCTCTTCGAGCACCGCGTTGGTGGGGTTCGAGATGCGGCTGTAGACGTGGCCCGCGCGCTCCATGTTGAACAGCGAGGCCGCATGTTCACTGCTCTCGAACACGAACGAGGTGGTCAGGTGAATCGGCACCGCGCGTGCGCCGGTGGCTGGGTCGGGGCGGGCGCCGGCATGCAGCGCGAGGGTGTCGAAGCCGGGGTCTGAATGGCCGGGCATGGCGTCTCCGTGCGAGTGCGTTGCGGGGTGTTTTCTTGGGTGTCGCCTGCGCAGATTGTGGGCTATATTGATTCGTCGATTGCAGACCCATTTCGAGGACGACCCATGAAAGTCAGCGACATTCTCCGCGTCAAGGGCGGCACGCTCTTCACCGTGGCGTCGGACCATTCCCTGGCTGACGCCATCCAGATCATGGGCGAGCGCGACATCGGCTCGCTGGTGGTGATGGACCACGGCGAACTCACCGGCATGCTGACCTTCCGCGAGGTCATCCTCGCGCTGGTCAAGAACAACGGCGCGGTCGGCAACAGCACCGTCGGCGGCGTCAAGGACGACCACCCGCTGACCTGCACGCCCGACACCGAGATCGACGAAGTGCGCCGCATGATGCTGGAGCGCCATGCCCGCTACATGCCGGTGATGACGCAGAGCACTCTCATGGGCGTGATCTCGTTCTACGACGTGGCCAAGGCCGTGGTCGACAGCCAGGACTTCGAGAACCGCATGCTCAAGGCCTACATCCGCGACTGGCCGGTCGAAGACCCGAGCGACGAGCAGAAGCCGACGGTGAGTTGACCGCCACGTTCGGGCGCTCGCCCATGGCCTTCACCCTCCAACGCATTGACCACGTCCACATCTTCGTCGCTGACCGGGTCGCTGCAGAGGCCTGGTACGAACGGGTGCTGGGCTTGCGGCGGGTTCCCGAACTGGCGTTCTGGTCGGCCGACGGCGGTCCGCTGACGATAGGCACGGCGGACCACAGTGTTCACCTGGCGCTGTTCGAGGGCACGAACAACAGCCGGCGTTCGACCGTTGCCTTCGGTGTGCCGGGTGCCGAACTGCTGGCCTGGCGAACCCATCTGCAAGATGCGCTGGGGCGGCGCATCGAGCTGGTCGACCACCAGGTGTCGTGGTCGCTGTACTTCACCGACCCCGACGGGAACCCGTTCGAGATCACCTCGAACGACCACGCAGTGGTGTCGGCGTTGCTGCGCGAGAGCGGGGCTAGCGCACCGTAAAATCGTGGCCCAGGCAGTTCGATGTGGCGCCGGCGTCCGGCCTGCGCATCGCTGCTGATTTCCCCAGGGCCTTCCCATGTCCGGCAGCACTTTCGGCCACCTCTTCCGCGTCACCAACTTCGGCGAGAGCCACGGCCCGGCGATCGGCTGCGTGATCGACGGCTGCCCGCCCGGCATGGCATTGAGTGAGGCCGACATCCAGCCCGAACTCGACCGGCGCCGGCCCGGCACCAGCCGCCACGTGACGCAGCGCAACGAGCCCGATGCGGTGGAGATTTTGTCGGGCGTCTACGAGGGCCTGACCACCGGCACGCCGATCTGCCTGTTGATCCGCAACACCGACCAGCGCAGCAAGGACTACGGCAACATCCTGCAGACCTTTCGGCCCGGCCATGCCGACTTCACCTACTGGCAGAAGTACGGCCTGCGCGACCCGCGCGGCGGCGGCCGTTCATCGGCCCGGCTCACCGCGCCGATGGTCGGTGCCGGCGCAGTGGCGCGCAAATGGCTGTTCCAGAAGTACGGCACCACCTTTGCCGGCCACATGACGCACCTGGGCGAAATCGCCATTCCGTTTGAGTCGCTGGCCCACGTGCCGAACAACCCGTTCTTCGCTGCCAACTTCAGCGACATCGAGCGGCTCGAAGCGCACATGGATGCACTGCGCAAGGCCGGCGACTCGTGCGGCGCGCGCGTGCAGGTGATGGCGCGCGGCGTGCCCATCGGCCTGGGCGAGCCGCTGTTCGACAAGCTCGACGCCGACATCGCGCACGCGATGATGGGCATCAACGCGGTCAAGGGCGTCGAGATCGGCGCCGGTTTCGCCAGCGTGGCGCAGCGCGGCACCACGCATGGCGATTCGCTGACGCCGCAGGGCTTCGACGGCAACAACGCGGGTGGCGTGCTGGGCGGCATCTCGACCGGGCAGGACATCACGGTGGCCATCGCCATCAAGCCCACCAGTTCGATCCGCAGCCCGCGCGCGTCGATCGACATGCAAGGCCAGCCGTCAGTCGTGGAAACCTTCGGCCGCCACGACCCCTGCGTCGGCATTCGCGCCACGCCCAT
>JANNBZ010000262.1:0-31449 GCA_031386065.1 Burkholderiales bacterium | reverse complement strand
TGACACCACGGCCAGCGCGAACAGCGCGAGCTTCAGCGCCTGGTCGATGCCGGTGAACGCGATCGCAACCAGCAGCAGCGAGGGCGAGAACACGAACACGAACGGCACCAGCACCTTGGCCAGTCCGAGGCGGAACGCGGTGTTGCCGGTCTTGAACGGGTCGCTGCCGGCCATGCCGGCGGCGGCGTAGGCCGCCAGCGCGACCGGCGGCGTGATGTCGGCCAGCACGCCGTAGTAGAAAACGAAGAAGTGCGCCACCAGCGGCTGCACGCCGAGTTGCACCAGCGTCGGCGCGGCCACCGTCACCATGATGATGTAGTTGGCCGTGGTCGGGATGCCGCAGCCCATCAGGATGCAGACCAGCGCCGTCATCACCAGGGCCGCCAGCAGCGTCAGGCTTTGCGTGCTGGCGAAGGCCGCCGGCAGCACCGAACTCATGCCGCCGGCAATCGCCTGCGCCGCGCTGGTGATGATGAAGCTGATCTTGAAGCCGACCCCGGTCAGCGTGACCACGCCGATCACCAGGCCGACCGTTGCCGCCGCCGCGCCGACCGCCAGCGCGTACTTCGCGCCGGTCTCGAAGCTTTCGACCAGGGCCGCACCGTCGATGCGCCCGCGCACGTCGAGTGCCTTCAACACGAACGGGGTCGCCACCGCGACCACCGCGAAGATGCCGACCTTGACCGCCATGTCCTCGATGCCGCCGAACGTCAGCAGCAGCAACACCGCGTGCAAGGCCAGCATCGCGCCCCAGTGCCGCACGCTGTTGCCGCGCACCGAGGTGGTCAAACCGACGATGGCACACGAACTGATGCCGCTGAAGGCGGCCAGGTAAGGCGTTTTTCCGCTGACCAGAATGCCGATCAGAACTACCAGCGGAATCAAGGTCGGCCAGCGCTGCTTCAGCGACTCGCGCAGGCGTGGCATCTCGGCCTCGGTCAACCCGCGCAGGCCGCGCCGCTTGGCCTCGAAGTGCACCTGCATGAAGACGCCGTAGAAGTGCATGAAGGCCGGCACGATGGCGGCCACCACGATCATCTGGTACGGCACCGCCAGGAACTCGACCATCAGGAACGCCGCCGCGCCCATGATGGGCGGCGTGATTTGCCCGCCGGTGGACGCAGCCGCCTCCACCGCGCCGGCGAAGTGGCGCGGGTAGCCGACGCGGATCATCGCGGGAATGGTCAGCGAGCCGACCGTCACCGCGTTCGCCACCGACGAGCCGCTCAACATGCCGAACAGCGCCGAGCCGAACACGCTCACCTTGGCCGGCCCGCCGGCGTAGCGGCCGGCCACGGTGGACGCGATGTCGAGAAACAGTTGCCCCAGGCCGATGCGCGTGGCCAGCACACCGAACAACACGAAGTGAAAAACGTAGGTCGCCACCACGCCCACCGCCACACCGTAGACGCCCTGGCTGGTCAGGTACATGTGGTTGACCAGCTGCGACCAGTTGGCCCCGGCGTGCTTCAACAGCCCCGGGAACAGCGGGCCGAAGTAGGCGTACAGCATGAACACGACGGCGATCATCGGCAGCGGCCAGCCCATGCTGCGGCGCGTGGCCTCGAGCAAGGCAATGATCAGCACGCTGCCCATCGCCACGTCGATCGGCAGCGGGTTGCCGACGCGAAACGCCAGGTCCTCGAACACGTACGGGATGTAGAGCACCGACGCGGCAATGGCCAGCGCCAGCAGCCAGTCGATCAGCGGCACGCCGCCGGGCCGCCAGCGCGTCGACATGCTGGGTGCGGTGTGCTTGCCGCCGGAATAGACGAGGAAGATCAAACCGAGCACGAAGGCCAGGTGCACGCCGCGGTGCGTGGTTTCGCGCAGCAGGCCGAAGCCGGCGGTGTAGTAATGGAAACACGACAGCGTGATCAGCAGCCACTTCACCAGCAGCGTGGCCGGTGGCAGCGTGGGCCGAAAGCGCATTTCGGGGTCGAACTTTTCTTCCAGTTCCTGCAGCTTGCGCGGGTCGATTTCTGCACTGCTCATCGGCGGCTTCCCAACAAAAACGGGCGGTCTTGGAACCGCCCGTGGTCACGTGACATCGACGCCGACTACTTCATCAGACCCGCCTCGCGGTAGAACTTTTCGGCACCCGGATGAAACGGGATGCCGGCGCTCTTGACCGCGTTCTCCTTGGTGATCAATTTGCCTTTGGCGTGCCCGGCTTGCAGCGCCTTTTGCGTGGACTCGCTGAACAGCGCCTTGGTGATCTGGTAGACGGTGTCGGCATCGGCCTTGTCGCTGGTGACCCACTGCGCGCCGACGGCCAGTGTCTGCACCGCCGCCACGCCCTTGTAGGTTTCGGCGGCGATGGTGTCGGGCGCGAAGAACGGGCTGGCCATGCGCAGGCCCTCGGCTTGCGGTCCGCCGATCGGCACCAGTTCGATGCCGGCACCGCTCGACGCCAGCTCGGCAATCGCGCCGGCCGGTGCGCCGCCGGTGAAGAAGAAGGCGTCGAGCGAACCGTCCTTCATCTTGTCGCCGGCCTGGTTGGGCTTGATGTACTCGGGCTTGATGTCGGCCTCTTTCACGCCATGCGCCGCCAGGATCAGGCGCGCGTTCACCAGCGTGCCCGAGCCGGGCTCGTCGAGCCCGACCCGCTTGCCTTTCAAGTCGGCCACGGTCTTGATGCCCGAGCCCTTGCGCACCACGATGTGCACGCTTTCGGGGTACAGGTTGGCGATCAGCCGCAGGCCGGGCACGTTGGGCTTGCCTTCGTAGATGCCGGTGCCGGTTTGCGCCCAGGTGGCCACGTCGGCCTGCGAGAAGCCCGACTCCATGGCGCCGCCGACGATGCCGTTCACGTTCGCCACCGAGCCGTTGCTGGCCTGCGCGGTGACGATGATCTTGCCCGGTTGCGACACCGCGTTGGCGATCATGCCGCCCACCGGGTAGTAGGTGCCCGCCGTGCCGCCGGTGCCGATGCGGAAGAACTGCTGGGCCTGAACCGCGCCCATCAGGGCGACGCTGCTGACTGCAGCCACGAGCCATCGTTTCATCGCGCGAACTCCTCATCGGGTGTTGGAAGAAGGGGCTGAGTGAAACACAATCGAGCGGTCACTCCAAGACGGACAAGCACCCCCCGTGCCGCCCTCCTCCATCGTCAAGATTCTTCCGTGCGATCGGCTTTGGCCGCTGCACACCGCCATGGCCACGCGGCGCATCGAACAGGCCTGCGCCGCCGCGCTGCCGGCGCACACGCTGATGCGCCGCGCCGGCGATGCCGTGGCCCGACTGAGCCGCGCACTCGCACCGCATGCCACACACGTGTGGGTGGCCGCCGGTCCGGGCAACAACGGCGGTGATGGGCTCGAAGCAGCCGCGCAGTTGCAGATGGCCGGGCTGCAGGTCAGCGTCACCTGGCTGGGCGACGCCGCCCGTGCGCCCGCCGACGCGAAAGACGCACTGGAACGCGCACAGGCTGCGGGTGTGCGCATCGAGGCCCAGCTGCCCGGAGACGCGGTTGAATGCGACTTTGCCATCGACGCCTTGTTGGGCATCGGCCTGGGCAACAGCACAGCGCGCGAGCCCACCGGCGCGCTGCTGGCGGCGGTGCAGCGCCTGAACCGAATCGGTGCTCCCGTGCTGGCGGTCGACCTGCCTTCCGGCCTGGCCGCCGACACCGGCCACGCCACTGCCAACGCCTGCGTGCGCGCGAGCCACACGCTGTCGCTGCTGAGCTTGAAGCCCGGGCTGTTCACCGCCTCGGGTCGCGACCACGCGGGCACGGTGTGGCTGGACACCCTGGGCTGCAACACGGCCCCTGAGGCCGCCGATGCCTGGCTGCAGGGCGTTTCCAACCTCCCGCCAGTCGCCCGCGCGCACGCCGGCCACAAGGGCAGCTTCGGCGACGTGGCGGTGGTCGGTGGTGCTCGCGGCATGCGCGGCGCCGCGTGGCTCGCCGCGCGCGCCGCGCACGCGGCCGGCGCGGGACGGGTGTTCGTCGACAGCCTCGATGCCACGCCAGATGCGACCGCTGCGGTCGACCCGCTGCGCCCCGAGCTGATGTTCGCTGCCGGCTGGTGCGAGCGAGACGCAGAGGCGCTGAAACACAGCACCGTGGTGTGCGGCTGCGGTGGCGGCGACGCGGTGCGCCGCGTGCTGCCCCGGCTGCTGAGTCGGGTGCCGCGGCTGGTGCTCGACGCCGACGCGCTGAATGCCGTGGCCGCCGATGCGTCGCTGCTCGCGTTGCTGCGCCAGCGCCGCGAACGTCAGCAGGCCACGGTGCTGACCCCGCACCCGCTGGAAGCGGCCCGCCTGCTGGGCTGCAGCGCCGCCGAGGTGCAGGCGGACCGGCTGCATGCCGCGCGCAGGCTGGTAGCCATGACGGACTGCGTGGTGGTGCTGAAAGGGTCGGGCAGCGTGATCGCCGCGCCGGGCGAGGTGCCACACCTCAATGCGACCGGCAACGGCAGCCTGGCCAGCGCGGGCACCGGCGACGTGCTGGCGGGTTGGCTGGGTGGGCTGTGGGCGCAGGCGGGGGCCACCGGCGATGCGTTCGTCGACGCATTCCGCGTTGCTGCGCGCGCGGTGGCGGAACACGGCGCGGCGGCCGAGCCTGAATGCCCCGGCGCATTGCGCGCGGGTGACCTGATCGAAATTCTTTACCGGCGCTCGCGCGGGTTCGCGTAGGGCACCGGCGCGCGGGTGCAGCGCGCCGGCCTTCGGGTCAACGCAGCGCGTGCATCGCCTTGTCGATTTCCGACGTGCCCTGCGCCGCACCGCTTTCGGGCACCGTCTCGCCATCACGGTTCGACAGCGCGTCGAACTGCGCGGCCACCTGCTCGGCCGCGTCGTCGGGCAGCCCGACGAAAATCCCCGGCGTCAGCGTGACGTGGGCGCGCTCGAACGCGCCGGCACCCGCACACAAGATGGCGCGCGTCGGCGCGTCTTCGGCCACCAACGCCAGCAGCCCCGGCGTCACCGCCTCGGGCTGCAGCAGCTTCAGCACCGCGTCGGGCATCAAGTGTTCGGTCATGCGCGTGGCGGCGGTCGGTGCCAGGCAATTGACGCGGATGTTGTTCTTTGCGCCTTCGATGGACAGCGTCTGCATCAGCCCGACCAGCGCCATCTTGGCGGCACCATAGTTGGCCTGGCCGAAGTTGCCGTACAGGCCCGACGACGAGGTGGTCATCACGATGCGACCGTAGTTCTGCGCCCGCATCAATTCCCAGACCGCCTTGCTGCAGTTGACGGCGCCCATCAGATGCACTTCCAGTACCAGCCGGAAGTCGGCCAACTCCATCTTGGCGAAGCTCTTGTCGCGCAGGATGCCGGCGTTGTTGACCAGGATGTCAACCCGGCCCCAGGCCGCGACGGCTGCGTCGACCATGGCCTGCACCGCGCCGGCGTCGGTCACGGAGGCGCCATTCGTCATCGCTTGCCCACCAGCCGCACGAATCTCGTCGACCACCGCCCGCGCCGCCAGGGCGGCGCCGCCCTGCCCGTCCAGCGTGCCGCCGAGGTCGTTCACCACCACCTTGGCCCCGCGCGCGGCCAGCGCCAGCGCATGCTGCCGGCCCAGCCCACCGCCGGCACCGGTCACGATCGCCACGCGGCCATCGAATCGAATCGTCATGTTCGTCTGCTTTCCTGAGAATTGGAAAAAAGGTGACCTAGCGTCGCTTGGCGGCCTTGGACGGGCCCTTGCGGGCAGCGGTCTTCGCAGCCCGAACCGGATGCGTTCGAGCGCCGGCGCCCGACGGCTTGCGCTTGCCGGCCTTGACGGCGCGGTCGGCGTCTTTCACGGCAGCCAGTTCGGCCACGGCGCTCGCGTTCCGCTCGGCAGGGCGGTCGCGCTTGGTTCGCGCGGCAGCAGTGTCTTCACCGCCTTCGTGGACCATGCGGAAATCGATCTTGCGGCCATCCAGATCGACTCGGCTGACCTGCACCCGCACCCTTGAGCCGACGTTGTACTTCAGGCCCGAGCGCTCGCCGCGCAGTTCCTGGCGCACCTCGTCGAAGCGGTAGTACTCGCCGCCGAGTTCGGTGATGTGGACCAGGCCTTCCACATACAACGCGTCGAGTTGCACGAACAGGCCGAAGCTGGTCACGCTGCTGACGGTGCCTGCGTATTCCTCGCCCAGGTGCTCGCGCATGTAGCGGCACTTGAGCCAGGCTTCGACATCGCGCGAGGCTTCGTCGGCGCGGCGCTCGTTGGCACTGCAGTGCGCGCCCGCGACTTCCCAGGTTTCGTCTTCCACCGTCAGGCGCACGTCCTGGCCCGGCTTTGCGCTCTTGGCCGATCGGTTCGAGGTTCGTGCCTTGGGCGCGGCATCGACCATGGCCTTGTTCAGCGAATAACGCTTGCCGCCCAACAGCGCCTTGATGACGCGGTGAACCAGCAGGTCGGGGTAGCGGCGGATCGGGCTGGTGAAGTGCGTGTAGGCGCCGTAAGACAGGCCGAAGTGGCCGCTGTTGGTGCCGGTGTAGATGGCTTGCTGCATCGAGCGCAACAGCATCGTGTGGATCTGCATCGCATCGGGCCGGTCCTTGGTGGCGGCGGCGATGGCCTGGAACTCCGCCGGCTTGGGCTCATCGCTGACGCTCAGGCCGAGGCCGAGCGCCTTCAGGTAGTTCTGCAGCAGCGTTCGCTTCTCGGGCGTCGGCCCTTCGTGTACCCGGTACATCGTCGGGTGCTTGCTGAGCGCGTTGAAATCGGCCGCGCAAACGTTGGCCGCCAGCATGGCTTCCTCGATCAGCTTGTGCGCCTCGTTGCGGGTGCGCGGCACGATCTTCTCGATGCGGCCGTTCTCGTCGCAAACGATTTGCGTCTCGGTGGTCTCGAAGTCCACCGCGCCGCGCTTGGCACGCTCTTTCAACAAGGCGCGATAGACCTCGTGCAGGTTCAGCAGGTCGCCCACGCGCTCTTTGCGGCGGGCCGCTTCGGGACCCCGCGTGTTGGCCAGGATGGCCGCCACTTCGGTGTAGGTGAAGCGGGCGTGAGAGCAGATGACCGCAGGGAAGAACTGGTACGCATGAATCTCGCCGGTGGCGGTGACCAACATGTCGCACACCATGGCCAGGCGGTTCTCGTTCGGGTTCAGCGAGCACAGCCCGTTCGACAACTTCTCGGGCAGCATCGGAATCACACGCCGCGGAAAGTAGACCGACGTGGCGCGCTCGTAGGCGTCGTCGTCGATGGGCTCGCCGGGTTTCACGTAGTGGCTCACGTCGGCGATGGCCACCACCAGGCGCCAGCCGTTCGGCGCTTTTATGCGACCCACCGCCTTGCCGACGACGGCCGGCTCGCAGTACACCGCATCGTCGAAATCGCGCGCATCTTCACCGTCGATGGTGACCAGGGCCACGTCGGTCAGGTCGATGCGGTTTTTGCAATCAACGGCGCGCACCTTGTCCGGCAAGGCCGCAGCTTGCGACAGCGTCTGCGGTGAAAAGCGGTGCGGCACTTCGTACTTGCGCACCGCGATTTCGATCTCCATGCCGGGGTCGTCGATCTCGCCCAGCACCTCGGTGACGCGGCCCACCGGCTGCGAAAACATAGACGGCGGTTCGGTCAGCTCGATGGCCACCACCTGGCCCGCGCTGGCATTGGCGATCGCGTTCTTCGGCACCAGGATGTCCTGGCCATAGCGCTTGTCTTCCGGCGCGACCAGCCAGATGCCGCTTTCGTGCAGCAAGCGGCCGATGATGGGCGCCTTGCGGCGGTCCACGATCTCGAGCACGCGGCCTTCCGGACGCCCCTTGCGGTCGTAGCGGATGATTCGAGCCTTGACGCGGTCGTGGTGCAGCACCGCGCGCATTTCCTGCTGCGAAAGGTAGATGTCGGCTTGCCGGTCGTCACGCACAAGAAAGCCGTGGCCGTCACGGTGACCTTGCACCGTGCCTTCGACTTCGCTCATCAGATCGGCGCCGATGGCGGCTGTATTCGGGTAGGTTGTTTTTTTGATGATATAGTCCAAGACTTCCTGAAATGCCCAGGTGGCGGAATTGGTAGACGCACTAGTTTCAGGTACTAGCGAGTAACTTCGTGGGGGTTCGAGTCCCTTCCTGGGCACCAAGATTCAAGGCCGGCACGGTGTGTCGGCCTTTTGTTTTGTGCGCTCGGAAATACGAATGGGCGGAAAGACGGAAACTCAAATGGCGAATTTCATCGCCAGCTTTTCGGGACCCATGCCGTCGTAATCTTCGAACGGCTGGTGAATCCAGGGGCTGGTCGGCAGTTGTTCGACGAAATAGTCGGGGGTGTAGCTCGATGCGCCCTTGCTCCAGATCACCGCCGATCGCAGTTCGCTGATCGAAGGCATGCCTCGCAGCCGGTCGACGACCGCGCGCAAGGTGACGCCAGAGTCGGCGAGGTCGTCGACCAGCAGCACCCGCCCCGCCAGTTCTCCCTTCGGCAGCGTGATGTACTTGGCCATGTCGAGCCGACCCTGGATGGTGCCTGCATCGGCCCGGTAGGAACTGGTCGACATGATGGCCAGCGGCTTGTCGAACACGCGCGAGAGCACGTCGCCCGGGCGCATGCCACCGCGCGCGAGGCACAGGATCTGGTCGAAGGCCCAGCCGGAAGCCGCCACCTTCAGCGCCAGCCGTTCGATCAGCATGTGGTACTCGTCCCAGGACACGTAGAGGTGCTTGCCGTCGTCGGTCAACATGAATGGGCTCCGTGAATCAAAGGGTTGAGTTGCCAGCGCTCAGGCTTGATACGGGTGGCGCAGCAGGATGGTGTGGTCGCGATCCGGCCCGGTGGACACCATCGCGATCGGCGCTCCGATGCAGGCCTGCACCCGCTCAAGGTAGCGCCGCGCATTCACCGGCAAGGCATCCCACTGCGTGACGCCCGCGGTGGTTTCGGTCCAGCCTTCAAAGCTGTCGTAGATGGGTTGGCACGCGATGATGTCGTCGGCGTCTAGCGGCAGGATGTCGATGCGCTTGCCGTTCAACTCGTAGCCCACGCAGACCTTGATCTCGCTCAAGCCGTCGAGCACGTCGAGCTTGGTGATGCACAGGCCCGAGACGCCGTTGATGATGATGGATCGCTTCAGCGCCGCCGCATCGAGCCAGCCGCAGCGGCGCGGGCGGCCCGTCACGGTGCCGCGTTCCTGGCCGATGGTCGACAGGTGGTGGCCCACGGTGCCGGGCACGTCCATCGGCAGTTCGGTCGGGAACGGACCGCCACCCACACGCGTGGTGTAGGCCTTGGTGATGCCCAGGATGTAGTGCAGCAGGTCGGGGCCGACGCCGGACCCTGCCGCCGCGTTGCCCGCCACGCAGTTGCTCGAGGTCACGAACGGGTAGGTGCCATGGTCGATGTCGAGCAAGGTGCCTTGCGCGCCTTCGAACAGGATGTTCGCGCCGCCCCGGCTCGCGCTGTGCAACAGGTGGCCCACGTCGGCCATCATCGGTTTGATCTGCTCGGCAAGCGCCATCGCGTGGTCGAATATTGGCTGGAACTCGAGTGCCTTGCCATGCAGGTAGCCGGTCAGCGCGAAGTTGTGCAGGGCCAGCAATTCCCGCAGCTTGGCCGCGAAGCGATCCGGGTGCTTGAGGTCCTGCACACGCAACGCGCGACGAGCCACCTTGTCTTCGTAGGCCGGACCGATGCCCTTGCCGGTGGTGCCGATCTTGCCTGCGACGCTGCTCTCGCGCAGCGCTTCGCGGGCCTTGTCTACCTCGACGTGAAACGGAAGGATCAGCGGGCACGATTCGCTGATGAACAAGCGCGAACGCACGCTCAAGCCGACGGCCTCCAGCCGCTCGATTTCCAGCATCAGGTGCGCCGGATCAACCACCACGCCGTTGCCGATGTAGCAGGCCACACCGTCGCGCATGATGCCCGACGGAATCAGCTGCAAGGCCGTCTTGACGCCCTTGATCACCAGCGTGTGACCGGCGTTGTGGCCGCCCTGAAAGCGCACCACGGCCTGCGCGTGGTCGGTCAGCCAGTCGACCACCTTGCCCTTGCCTTCGTCGCCCCACTGCGTGCCCACCACGACCACGTTGCGTCCGGCGTTGTTCGCCATCGTTTGTTGCATTGCTGAAAATCCGATACTGAAAATTGAGTGGGGCGGTTGCGGCTCAAAGAGCGCGCACCACCCATTGGCCGTCGACCGCCACCAGTTCGCGGTCGCAGTCGAATTCCTGGCCTTCGTGTTCGTGTCCAGGCAGCACGCAGGCCACCGTCTCACCGCTTTGGCGCAGTCGACGCACCGCCGCCCGAAGCACGGCGTCTTCGGCCCAGGGCGCACGAATCGCCGCAGCCTGCTTGCCAGACGCCGACAGCGCAGCCAGTTCCTTCAGGTCCAGACTGAAGCCGACGGCCGGACGGATGCGACCGAACACGGCACCGACCTCGTCGTAGCGACCACCGCGCAGCAGCGCATCGCTCGAACCGGCGGCGTAAACGGCGAATCGAGCGCCGCTGTAGTACGCATAGCCTCCGAGGTCGGCAAGATCGAAGCCGACGCGAACCTCCGGATGCGCCTGGCCCACATGGTCGGCGAGCCATCGCAGGTCGGTCAGCGCGGCGCGAATCAGCGGGCGGGCAGGAAGCTCGCGGGCGGCAGCGTCCAGCACCTCGCTGCCGCCATAAAGACGCAACAAGCTCTGTAATCCGCAGCTGGTTTCAGTCGGAAGGCCGACGCACAGGTCCGACAGCGCACTGGCGTCCTTCGTGGCCAAGGCAGCAACGATCTCGGCGATGCGTGCGCCGTCGACCGACGAACCTTCGAGCAAGCCGCGAACGATGCGCGCATCGCCGAGATCCAGCGTGACGCTGGCGACACCGCCGATGCGCAGGCAGTCGAGCGCCAGGTCCAGCACTTCGAGGTCGGCTTCCAGGCCGGCGTGGCCGTAGATCTCGGCACCGAACTGAAGCGGCTCGCGCGTCGCGTGCAATCCCGACGGGCGGGTGTGCAACACCGGCCCGCAGTAGCAAAGGCGCGTCACACCGTGGCGATTGAGCAGATGCGCGTCGATGCGCGCAACCTGCGGCGTGGTGTCGGCCCGGACGCCAAGCGTGCGGCCACTCAGTTGATCGACGAGCTTGAAGGTCTTCAACCCCAACTCGTGGCCGGTGCCCGACAACAGCGATTCCAGGTGTTCCAGCAGCGGCGGCATCACCAACTCGCAGCCATAGCGACGTGCCACGTCGAGAAGGCCGCGTCGAAGCTCTTCGATGTGCCTGGCCTGAGCGGGCAGGACGTCGGCGATGTGCTCTGGCAGCAGCCAAGCAGACAGCATGTGAAAAGACCGGGCCGTTAAAACCGAGATTGTACCGGCGGGCCTTGTGGGGTCGGCGCATCTCGGCACGCACACTTCGGGCAAGGCGCTGACCCCACGCAGCGCCGCTGGGGCCTCTCAACGCAAGAAGATCGCCAGCATCACCAGGCCGGCCAGCATGCTGGTCAGGCCGATGAAGCGGATCTGGCCATCGCTCATGCGCGTGGCGCGCTCGAACAGTTCACGCCAGGACTGCGGGCTGCAGAACGGCAGCAGGCCTTCGAACACCAGCATCAGCGCGAATGCGCCCAGCATCAGGTCCCACATGGCCGGGCGCCTGCCCTATTTCTTGGCAGGTGCCGGCGCTGCGGCGGGCGCGTTGCCGCGCATCGCCTTGAAGAACTCGCTCGACGGGTCGAGCACCATCACGTCGGACTTGCTGCGGAAGGTCGAGCGATAGGCTTCCAGGCTGCGATAGAACTGCGCGAACTGAGCGTCGCGGCCGAAGGCATCGGCGTACAGCGCAGAGGCTTTGGCATCGCCGTCGCCCTTGACCTTCTGGGCATCGCGGTAGGCCTCGGCGACGATCACCTCGCGCTGTTTGTCGGCATCGGCACGAATCTTTTCGCCCTCGGCCGCGCCGGTGGATCGCAACTCGTTGGCGACCCGCTTGCGCTCGGACTCCATGCGCCGGTAAACCGAGTCGGTGATGTTGACGGCGAAGTCGACGCGCTTGATGCGCACGTCGACGATCTCGATGCCGAACGACTTCGCCTCGTCGACGAGCCGGCCGCGCACGTCCTGCATCACCTTTTCGCGTTCGGTCGACAGCATCGCGCGAACGTTGCGCTTGGTCACCTCTTCGTTGAAGGCCGCTTGCACGATCGGACTCAACCGCGCCTCGACGTTGCGCATGTCGACGCCGTTGTTGCGGATGAACTGGCGTGCATCGGTGACGCGCCACTTCACCAGCCAATCGATCACCAGGCTCTTCTTCTCAGCCGTGAAGATCGGGCGTGTCTCCGGGCTGTCGAGCGTTTGGGTCCGGCGGTCCAGGAACACCACGTTTTGGAATGGCGGCGGCAGCTTGAACTTCAAGCCAGGCTCGGTAACGACTTCCTTGATCTCGCCAAGTGCGTAGATCACGGCGAACTGCCGTTGATCGACGATGAAGAGGGTCGAGAAAGCGATCATCAGCGCCACCAGGGCGCCTGCAACGTATAGGCCGATGCGGTTCATGTGTCGTACTTCTTGGGTTGAGTCTCAGCGGCCATCGCGGTCGCGGCCGCGTTGACCGTCGCGCGAACGCACATCCACCGCGCCGCCGGCTGGCGTGGGTACCTCGGGCGTGGCAGGTGCCGCTGCGGTCGGCGCACCGGCGGCGGTCGGCGTGCCCGCCTGCTGGAGCAACTTGTCGAGCGGCAAATACAGCAGGTTGGAATTGGCACGGCTGTCGACCAGCACCTTGCTGACATTCGAGTAGACCTGCTGCATCGTGTCGATGTACATGCGGTCGCGCGTGACGCCGGGCGCCTTCTGATACTCGCCCAGCACGCGGTTGAATCGCTGGGCATCGCCTTCTGCCTGCGCGATGACCCGGCCCTTGTAGCCCTCGGCCTCTTCACGCAGCCGCGCGGCCGTTCCCTGCGCCTTCGGAATCACATCGTTGGCGTAAGCCTGGCCTTCGTTCTTCAAACGCTCGCGGTCGGCGCCCGCCTTGAAGGCGTCGTCGAAGGCGGCTTGCACCTGCTCGGGGGGTTGCACGTTCTGCACGTTCACATTGACGACCAGGATGCCGGCGCGCAAACGGTCCAACTGTGCCTGCAGCGACTTCACCAGTTCAGTGGCGATGGCGTCGCGCTGTTCGTACAGCACCGAGTCCATCGTGCTCTTGCCGACGATCTCGCGCACGGCCGATTCGGCGGCCTGCACCACCGCATCATCGGCGTTGCGGTTCTCGAACAGATAGGCCCGCGCATCCTTCAGGCGGTACTGCACGGTGAAGCGGATGTCGACAATGTTCTCGTCCTGGGTCAGCATCGACGAGTCGCGCAGGCCGGTCGCCTGGACAACGGCATTGCGCCCCACTTCCACAGAACGAAGCTGGGTCACCGGCACGGTTTCATGGGCCTGGAACGGATACGGGAAACGGTACTGGAAGCCGGCCTCGACCGTCTTGCTGTAGCGGCCGAACGAGGTGATGACCGACTGCTGGCCTTCCTGAACGATGAAGAAGCCGCTGGCGAGCCAAATCAACACCACCACGCCGGCGATCAGGCTCACGCCGATGCCCGCGCTTTTCATGTCGGGCTGGAAGTTGCCGCCACCCCCGTTGCCGTTGCCGCCTTCACGGCGCGGTCCGCCGCTGCCGCCTTTGCCGCCAAACAGGCCGCTCAGCTTCTTGTTGAAATCGCGCCACAGCTCGTCGAGGTCGGGCGGCCCGTCACCGCGACCGCCGCCGGTGCTGAAGCTGCGGCCGTCGGCCGGCGATTGCGACTGAGCCGGCTTGCCGCCGAGCTTCCAGCGCAGCGCGGACAGTCCGCCGAAGACGAGCGCGCCGGCAGCGCGCCCGAATTCGACCAGCGGGGCAGGGTTGGCCTGAGGCGCGGCGGGGTGAGGTCTCATGGTCATGCGGCTGCAGGTTGGTCGTCGTTGTGGAAGGGAGTGTCGTCAGCGTCGAAGCGCACGTCAGAGTCGTGCACCTCCGGGGCAGAAATTGGGGACAACTGCGGGAGATTCAAGCGCGCCGCCAGGCGACCCGCCACAGCATCGGCGATCAGCAATTTCAACGCCGGCAAACCTTCACCGTCGAGGGCGCTGACGAAGACGCGCGGCAGGCGAATCCCGCCGTCGATCTCGAAGCTGTCGACCATCGCGCGCGGGCGCTGCGATGCTTCCAGGCGGTCTGCCTTGTTGAACACCAGCAGCTGCGGCACCTGCTCGGCACCGATGTCGGCCAGCACACGCTGGACCTGCGCCATCTGCTCCGTCAGCACCGGGCTCGCGGCATCGACCACATGCAGCAGCAGGTCGGCATCGGTCGCCTCGCGCAGCGTGGCTTCGAAAGCATCGACCAGCTTGTGCGGCAGGTCGCGAATGAAACCGACGGTGTCGGACAGGGAAACCGAGCGCTCCACGTCGTCGAGGTGGAACTGCCGCGTGGTGGTGTCGAGCGTGGCGAACAACTGGTCGGCGGCGTAGGTTTGCGCCTTCACCAACGCGTTGAACAGGGTCGACTTGCCGGCATTGGTGTAGCCCACGAGGGAAACGCGGAAGGTCTGGTTGCGCTCGCGCGATCGGCTCTGCGTGCTGCGCTGCCGTTTCACTTTGTCGAGCCGCTGCTTCACCGACTTGATGCGCTCGCCGATCATGCGGCGGTCGAGCTCGATCTGCGCTTCGCCCGGCCCGCCTCGGTTGCCGATGCCACCACGCTGGCGCTCGAGGTGACTCCAACGGCGCACCAGTCGCGTGGCCAGGTACTGAAGCCGAGCCAGTTCGACCTGCAATTTGCCTTCGTGGCTCTGCGCCCGCTCGCCGAAGATTTCAAGAATCAGCATCGTCCGGTCCGCCACCGCCACGCCCAGATGGCGCTCGAGGTTGCGTTGCTGCGCCGGTGACAAGGCTTGGTCGAACAGCACGGCTTCGGCTTGGTGCGCTTCGACCAGGGCCTTGATTTCGTCGGCCTTGCCTGAGCCGACGAAAAGCGCCGGGTCGGGCGCGCGACGGCGCGCGATGACACGTGCCACCGGCAGGTCACCGGCCGACTCGGCAAGCAAGGCCAGTTCGTCGAGCGATTCGTCGAAGGACTTGTTGCCACCGATGTCGACGCCCACCAGGATGGCGCGCGCCAAACCCTCGTGCGCGGTCGCGATGGTGGAAGAGCTCAAGATCGGCGACGCGCGGCTGCAGGCAACGCCAACGCGTTCAGACCGCTTGCTCCGGCGCTTCGGCAGCCTGGAAATTTACCGCACGGCCCGGCACGACGGTTGAGATTGCATGCTTGTAAACCATCTGGGTGACGGTGTTCCGAAGCAGCACCACGTACTGGTCGAAGGACTCAATGTGGCCTTGCAGCTTGATGCCGTTGACGAGGTAGATCGACACCGGAACGTGCTCCTTGCGAAGCAGGTTCAAAAACGGATCTTGGAGGAGTTGGCCTTTGTTGCTCACGATATTTTTTCCGTGTTGAAAGTAGATCTGATAGTCACGGTACCACAGGGTTCCGTTGACCCTGAAGATTCAGCCGAACGGTCTCAACTGCCCTTGTCGTCGTAAGGATTCTTGCCCGAACGCATCTCGATGCGCAGCGGCGTGCCGGTCAGCTTGAAGTGCTCGCGAAAGCGGCCTTCGAGGAATCGCTTGTACGACTCCGTCACATGTTCGAGCGAGTTGCCGTGCACCACGATGACCGGCGGGTTCATGCCGCCCTGGTGCGCGTAACGCAGTTTGGGGCGAAACATGCCGGCGCGCTTCGGCGTCTGGTGTTCTACGGCATCAAGCAGCAAGCGCGTCAACACCGGCGTCGACATCTTGCGGTTGGCCGAGGCGTGGGCATCGGCGATGGCCTGCCACACCGGCCCGAGGCCCTGACGGCGGATGGCCGAGATGTTCATCACCGGGGCGAATTTCAGGAACGCCAGCCGCTGCTCGATCGAGCGCTGCAGGGTCTGCTTCTGGTAGTCGTCCACCGCGTCCCACTTGTTGACCGCCAGCACGACGGCACGACCACTTTCCAGGATGTAGCCGGCGATGTGCGCGTCCTGCTCGCTGACGCCCTGCGTCGCATCGAGCAACAGCAGCACCACGTTGGCCTCGGCGATGGCCTGCAAGGTCTTGACCACCGAGAACTTCTCGATCGCCTCGAACACCTTGCCCTTGCGGCGCAGGCCGGCGGTGTCGATCAACTGGAACTGCTGCCCGTTGCGCTCGAACGGCACGCTGATGGCGTCGCGCGTGGTGCCCGGCATGTCGAAGGCGATCAGCCGTTCCTCGCCCAGCCAGGTGTTGATCAAGGTGCTCTTGCCGACGTTCGGACGGCCCGCCACGGCCAGGCGAATCGGTGAACCCTCTTCTTCCGGCGCCTCGTCGTCGCCGAAATCGAAATGCGCCAGCGCTGCTTCGGTCAGGCTGCGAATGCCCTGCCCGTGCGCCGACGACACCGCATGCGGCTCGCCCATGCCGAGCTCGTAGAACTCACCGAGTAACGGCGAATCGACCATGCCCTCGGCCTTGTTGGCCGCGATGATCACCGTCTTGCCCACGGTGCGCAGGTAGCGGGCGATGTCGTGGTCCTGCGCCGACAGCCCGGCGCGTATGTCGACCACGAAGATCACCGCATCGGCTTCGGCAACCGCCTGGCGGGTCTGCTTGGCCATCTCCTTGACGATGCCGGTGTCGCTGTCAGGCTCGAAGCCGCCGGTGTCGATCACGATGTACTCGTGGTCACTCAGCCTGCCGTCGCCGTAGTGGCGGTCGCGTGTCAGCCCGGCGAAGTCGGCCACGATCGCATCGCGGCTCTTGGTCATGCGGTTGAACAGCGTCGACTTGCCGACGTTGGGTCGCCCCACGATGGCGATGACGGGTTTCATGGCAAGCGACGCGGCCTATTCAGGCCGGAAGGCGAACACACCGCCCGCCTTGGTCACCACCAGCATCGTCAGGCCCGAGACCACCGGCGCCGCGATGATGGCGCTGCCGTCGGTCGGCAGGCGCAGCACCGCCTCACCCTTGTCGCGCGACAAGAAATGCAGCGTGCCTTCCGCGTCACCGAACACCACCGCCTGGCCGATGACCAGCGGCGCGCTCAGGCCGCGGTGCATCAGCTTGTCGGACGACCATGCAACGTCGCCGTTGCCAAGGCGCCATGCGCTCAGGCGGTCCGACGCGTCGGCGCCGAACACGTACTCGCCATCGGCAGCAACGCCGTTGGTGCCCCCTGTGACCTTGGTCCAGTTCAACGAGCCCCGTTCGGCGTTCACGCAACCGACGGCGGCCTGAAACGAGCGCGCGCACACCACGTCGCCGATGCGGGCCATCGGCGCCACCAGGTCGGCCAGCCGTTCGACCTCGTTGGTTCCACGCGGTGAAGCAACCGCCACTTCGAACCGCACGCTGCCGTCACGCGGGTCCAGCCCGGCCAGGCGCGCACCTTGGCCCACCAGCAGCGTGTCCTTGAAGGCAGCAACGACACTGGCTTGCGCCAGCGTCAGCGGATCGCCAGGGCGCTGTACCGACCACAGCTTGCGTCCGTCGAGCACGTCGAACGCCTGCACACTGCGGTCGATGCCGAGGACGAAGACCCGTTCGCCCGCCACCAGCGGCGCCGTTGTGGTGCGTGCCCCGAGCGGCTTGCGCCACAGCACGCGCCCCGCCTCCAGCGTGACCAGTTCGCCGTCGCGGGTGACAACGGCTGCGAAGCGGCCGTCGCTGCCCACGCCGGCGGCAAGCTTGCCGCCCACGTTGGCGCGCCACAGTTCGCGGCCGGTGTCGGCTTGCAGCGCCAGCACAGTGCCGTCGTTGCCGGCGAGTGTGAAGACACCGGCATTGACCGCCACCGTCAGCGGGAACTGAGCCGCTTCGATGCGCTGGCTCCAGACCTGACGACCAGCGATCTGCGGCGTCAGCGGCGCCAGCGGTTGCGGCTTGGGCTTGTCCGGGCCGCTCGCGCAGGCGGCCAATGCCGCCGCAACGAAGACCACGGCAAGGTGTTGCAGCGACCTCATTTCGTCGCCTCAAGTTTGGCGGCAACGCCCGTGTCGGGCGGCGCGCCGAGCGCGGTCAGCTTGGCTTCGATCAGGCGGCGGTAGTCGACCTTGGCGTCCATCGCGGTCCACGCCTTGGTGTACGCGGCGATGGCGTCTGCCGTCTTGCCCTGAGCCTGCAGCACGTCGCCGCGGCGATCCGCCACCAACGCTTCGAATTCCTTCGCGTTCGCGGCATCCAGCTGCTTCAGGGATTCGTCGAACTTCTTCGCGTCGAGCAAGGCCCCCGCGAGGCGCAGCCGCGCGACGCTTTGGTACTCGGCTTCGACGCCGTTCTCGGCCACCCAGGCCAACGAGGCCTGCGCCGCATCGGGCTTGCCCTTCTCGAACTGAAGCTTGGCCGCCAGCAAGCCGCCCTGCTGCGCGAACGCCGTGCGCGGGTAGCGCTCTTTCAAGTCGCCGAAGACGCGGCCTGTCTTGTCGGCATCGCCGGCCTGCGCCGCGCGGTCGAGTTCGTCGAACATCGCGCCGGCCTTCACCGCCTGGTCGCGCTGCCACCAGTTCCAACCGTTCCAGGCCGCAAAGCCGGCCAGCACGGCGATCAGCAGCCAGGTGACGCGGTTGCCGTACTGCTTCCAGAAATGCTTGAGCTGGTCGAGCTGTTCCTGTTCTTCGAGATCGAGATGCGTGGCCATGGACGAGGGGGTTTCTTGGGAAGGCGAGATTATGCGTTGAGGAGTTCGGCCATCAGCGCCGGCACATCGGCCAGCGGGGCCGAGCGCTGCGGCTGATCGGCGTCGCGCAGGTTCTTGATCGAGGCTTCGCCGCGCGCCAGCTCGTCGCCGCCGAAGATCAGCGCGAAACGCGCGCCACTGGCGTCGGCGCGCTTGAACTGGGTTTTCACGCTGCCCCAGGCGTCGACCCCGGCGGCGTGCATCTGCACCCGGACACCGGTCGCACGCAAGGCTTCGCAGCTGGCCACCGCGACAGCCATCGCAGCCGCGTTCGGAACCACGGCGTACACCTCGGGGCCACTGGCCCGCGGCTGGACCCCGACCGCTTCCAGCAGCAACAGCATGCGCTCGACGCCCATGCCCCAGCCCACGGCCGGCGTGGGTTTGCCGCCCAGCTGCTCGAACAGGCCGTCGTAGCGGCCCCCGCCGCAAACCGTGCCCTGGGCGCCGAGCTTGTCGGTGATCCACTCGAACACGGTCAGGTTGTAGTAGTCCATGCCGCGCACCAGGCGCGGGTTGATGCGGTACGCGAGGCCGACTGCATCGAGCACGGCGCACACGCCGTTCAAGTGCGCCAGCGAAGCCTCGCCGAGGAAGTCCATCAATCGCGGCGCGGCTTCGACCACCGCTTGCATCGCCGGATTCTTGCTGTCGAGGATGCGCAGCGGGTTGCTGTGCAGCCGGCGTTGCGCGTCTTCGTCGAGCAGATCGGCATGGGCCTCGAAGTGCGCGACCAGCGCAGCGCGGTGCGCCAGGCGCTCGGCAGGCTGGCCGAGGCTGTTCAGTTCGAGTCGCAGGTCGGCGTCAGACAGCCCAAGGTCGCGAAGCAAGGCGCGGCACATCAGGATCTGCTCGGCGTCGACGTCCGGCCCCGCCAGACCCAGGGCCTCGACATCGATCTGGTGAAACGCACGGTAGCGTCCCTTCTGCGGCCGCTCGTGGCGAAACAAGGCCACGCTCGACCAGAGCCGAAGTGGCCCGTTGTAGAGCGCGTTGTGCTCGATCATCGCGCGCACGATGCCGGCGGTGGCCTCGGGCCGCAGCGTCAGCTTGTCGCCGTTCATCGCGTCGACGAAGGAGTACATCTCTTTCTCGACGATGTCGGTCACTTCGCCGAGGCCGCGCACGAACAGCGCCGTCGGCTCGACGATGGGCGTTCGCACATTGGCGTAGCCGTAGCGCGACATCAGCGCACGCACCTTGTCTTCGAACCACTCCCAGCGCGCCGAGTCGGGCGGCAGCAGGTCGTTCATGCCTTTCACGGCCTTGAGTTGTTCAGCCATAGGAATCCAGCGTCAAAAGGAATCGGGGGAAATCGACATCGACAGGGCGGCCGCGACAAGCGCGACCTGGCCAGCAAAGCGCAGGCCTCAGGCCTGCGCGATCGGATACGCTGCAGGCGCCGCAGCGCCTGCGCCGAAGCGCTTCTCGATGTAGTTCTCGACCACCGTGCGGAACTCGGCGGCGATGTGCTCGCCGCGCAGCGTGAGCGCCTTCTCGCCGTCGATGAAAACCGGCGCGGCCGGCGCTTCGCCGGTGCCCGGCAGGCTGATGCCGATGTCGGCATGCTTGCTCTCGCCGGGGCCGTTGACGATGCAGCCCATCACCGCCACCTTCATCTTCTCGACACCGGGATAGCGCTCGCGCCAAAGCGGCATCTGCGCGCGCAGGAAGTCGTCGATCTGCTGCGTCAGTTCTTGAAACGTGGTGCTGGTGGTGCGGCCACAACCGGGGCAGGCAGTGACGCTGGGGTTGAAGGAACGCAGGCCGAGCGACTGCAAAATTTCCAGCGCCACCAGCACCTCTTGCGTACGGGCTTCGCCGGGCTGAGGTGTGAGTGACACGCGAATGGTGTCGCCGATGCCCTCTTGCAGCAACAGCGACAGCGCCGCCGTCGACGCCACCGTGCCCTTGGTGCCCATGCCGGCCTCGGTCAGACCGAGGTGCAAGGCGTAGTCGCAGCGCTTGGCCAGCGCACGGTAGACGCTGACAAGGTCTTGCACGCCCGACATCTTGCAGGACAGGATGATCTGCTCGCGCCGCAAGCCGATTTCTTCCGCGCGCCGGGCCGATTCAAGGGCCGACGCGATGATGGCGCGGTACATGATCTGCTGCGGCGGATGCGGGTCGGCCAGGGTCGCGTTGTCGTCCATCATCTGGGTCAGCAACTCTTGGTCGAGACTGCCCCAGTTGACGCCGATGCGCACTGGCTTGTCGTACCTCGCTGCCACTTCGACCATCAACGCGAACTGGCGGTCGTGCTTGTCGCCCTTGCCCACGTTGCCGGGGTTGATGCGGTACTTCGACAGCGCCTCGGCACAGGCCGGGTGGTCGGTCAGCAGGCGGTGCCCGTTGTAGTGGAAGTCACCGATCAGCGGCACGTCGATGCCCATGCGGTCGAGCTGATCGCGGATGTGTGGAACGGCTTCGGCGGCTTCGGGCGTGTTGACGGTGATGCGCACCATCTCGGAGCCGGCCACCGCCAGTTGCTTGACCTGGATCGCGGTCTCGATCACGTTCACCGTGTCGGTGTTGGTCATCGACTGCACACGCACCGGCGCACCACCGCCAACGGTGACGATGCGCGACTGCCAGCGCACCACCGCCTGCCGGGTGGCGCGGGCCACCGGCTGCGCCGGCGGGATGAAATCGTCGAGTGGAATCGCTGCTGGGTTCATGGTGTTGACTCGTCGAAAGCTATTTCAGCTCCAGCCGCGCCACGTTGTCGCGCGTGTACGGCGCCAAGCTCAGGGGCTGGCCACGAAACACCAGGCTGGTGCCGGCTGCGTTGCCTATTTTGACCTTCAGCGGCATGGCCCCGTCGAGTTGCACGGTTTCGCCGGCCAGCACCTTGCGCGAGATCAGCAGTTTGGCGGTGGCGTCTTGCACCTCGATCCACGATTCAGCGCTTGCGCGCAGTTCAAGCGGGCCTGCCGTTGCGGCTGGCGTGGACTGCAAGGCGACGGACGCATCAGACGACGTGCTGGCCGGCGGCGCCGACGCGGCGCTTCCAACATCGCTGGCGACCGCTGCCGAGGCGGCTGCAAGCGGCACCTTCGCGGCGGCGGGTGCGACGGCGGACGCCGCTGGCACCGCCGAGACTGCCGACGCGGTGGGCGCCGGCAGCGCCGCTGCATCCGACCCGATGCGTTGCACCCGTGTCAGCAGGTCAGCGGGCAGGAAATAAACCACCAGCGCTCCCAACAACAGCAAGGCCGGGCCCCACACGGCCGGCGACGCCGCCAGGCCGCTCCAGTCCTGCGGCTCGCCACGGCCGGGGCGCTCGCGGAACGGCGCATTGATGTCGCCCTTGTCCCCCAGCCGGTTGCCCGCAGCCGGTGGCAGCAGCGCCAGCACCGGCGCCGAATCGATCTTCAGGCTGCGACACACCGTTTGCGCCAGCGCGCGGGTGAAGGTGGCGTCGGGCAACTCGTCGAAGCGATCCGCCTCCAGCGATTCGAGCTTGCGCTGCGCGACCTTGATCGACGCCGACAACGCTGCAATGTGCAAGCCCTGCGCCTGCCGCGCCCGCTTCAGCAGTGCGCCGGCGGTGACCGGCGCGCCGGGGTTCTGGTCGACACCATCAGTCATCGAACTGACCCCGGTCAAAGGCAGCCGCTTCGCGCGACTGCGGAAAACGATTGCGAAGCTGGTTGCCCAGTTCCTGCACACCCTGCACATTGCCCAGGCGCTGCTCGATGCGCGCGGCCAACCACAGCGTTTGCGCATTCGACACATCGGCAGCACCGTTCACCCGGCGAATGAAGAACCGCGCACGCTCGTTTTCACCGCGTCGGTAAAGCACCTCGGCCAGGTTGACTGTTGTCGACGGGTTGGACGGGTCGAGTTCGTAGGCGCGCTGCAAGGCGCGTTCGGCCTGCGTCCACTGGCCACCGCGCGCCAGGCAGACGCCCTGTGCCAGCAAGGTTCGCAGCGAGTCGCGGTACTGCGGCACGGCCAGCGCCTGCTCGAACATCTGGTTGGCCTCACCGAAGCGCTTTTGCTGGCACAGGTACCAGGCGTAGTTCTGCATCGAGTCGGCATCGCGTGCGTCGAGTTGCAGCGCGCGACGGAAGCTCTCTTCGGCCAATCGCTCGTCGCCGAGACTGGCGTAGATCAGGCCGCGAAGATTGAACGCCGCCGCGACATTCGGGTCGGCGGCGATGGCGAGTTTCACTTCATCGAGAGCCACCGTCATTTGACCGCGGCTGAAATAGGCCGAGGCCAGATCGAGCCGCACGCGCGCGCGCTTGCTGGCCTCGGGCTCGTCGGAGGCGGTGATGCGGTCCTTGGTTTCATTTGCTGCCGTCGGCAGGCTTCCCTGCGGCGCAGCACGGTTGGCGCAGCCGGCCACAGCCAGCAGCAGCGCGATCACGGCCAGGCCCCACCCACGGCTGCGCACCGACGACACGGCCGTCACGCGTTGGCCTCTGGCGTGGCCGCCGAGATCGCGGCCGCATGAATTCGGATCGGTGCTCGGGTCAAGATGCGGTCCTTCAGGCGGGTGCGGTCTTGCACCTCGCCGGCCAACTGCCCACAGGCAGCGTCGATGTCGTCACCGCGGGTCTTGCGCACCGTGGTGACGAGACCTGCGTCTTGCAACACGTGTGCAAACGCCGTCACGCGCTCGTTCGGAGAGCGCGTCAGGCCCGATGCCGGAAACGGGTTGAACGGAATCAGGTTGAACTTGCACGAGACCTTGCCCTTCACCAGCGCCACCAGTTCGCGCGCCTGTGCTGCCGAGTCGTTGACTCCGTCGAGCATGCAGTATTCGAAGGTGATGAAGTCGCGCGGGGCGGTGTCCAGGTAGCGGTTGCAGGCGGCCAGCAACTCGTGCAACGGGTACTTGCGGTTCAGCGGCACCAGGTCGTCGCGCAGCGCGTCGTTCGGTGCGTGCAGCGACACCGCCAACGCCACTGGGCAATCGACCCGCAGCCGGTCCATCATCGGCACCACACCCGACGTCGACACAGTGACACGGCGGCGCGACAGGCCATAGGCGTGGTCGTCGAGCATCACACGCAAGGCCGGCAGCAGCGCCGAATAGTTTTGCAGCGGCTCGCCCATGCCCATCATCACGACGTTGCTGATCACGCGCTCGCCGGGCGGCTTGTTCAGGCGACGCCGCAGTTGATGCTCGGCGAACCACAGCTGCGCGACGATCTCGCCGGTGCTGAGGTTGCGGCTGAAGCCTTGGTGGCCGGTGGAACAAAAGCGGCAACCCACTGCACAGCCGGCTTGCGACGAAATGCACAGCGTGCCGCGGTCGTCTTCGGGGATGAACACGGTTTCCACCGCATCGCCGCCACCGACATCGAACAGCCACTTCACGGTGCCGTCGGACGATGTCTGTTCGCTGGCCACTGGCAGCGGGTTCACGCACGCAGCGCCGGCCAGCTTTTCGCGCAGCGACTTCGCCAGGTCGGACATCTGCGCGAAGTCAGACGCACCCTTTTGATGAATCCAGCGAAACAGTTGCGTGGCGCGAAAACGTTTCTCGCCGAGCCGTTCGCAAAACGCCGTCAGCCCTTGCAGATCGAATTCGAGCAGGTTGACGGGGTTCATCGGGTGGGCGCTCTCTGCAGCCCCGGAGCCGGGGCGCAAATCGTGCTTCAGCGGCTGTAAACGTTCATGCCTGCGAAGAAGAAGGCGATCTCGACGGCAGCGGTTTCCGGCGCGTCGGAACCGTGTACCGCGTTGGCGTCGATGCTGTCGGCGAAGTCGGCGCGAATCGTGCCCTTGTCGGCCTTCTTCGGATCGGTGGCGCCCATCAGGTCGCGGTTCTTCGCAATCGCGCCTTCACCTTCCAGCGCCTGGATCATCACCGGGCCGGAAATCATGAAGCTCACCAGATCGTTGAAGAAGGGGCGCGCCTTGTGCACGGCGTAGAAGGCTTCGGCCTCGCCACGCGACAGGTGCGCCATGCGTGCAGCCACCACCTTCAGGCCCGCCGCCTCGAAGCGGGCATAGATCTGGCCGATCACGTTCTTGGCAACGGCATCGGGTTTGATGATCGAGAGAGTTCGTTCGAGCGCCATGGATTTGTGTCCTGAATCAGTGTCTTGGCAAAGCTTTGAATTGTAGCGTGAGGGTGTGACCGCAACGTCGGCGCCACCTCTGGGCGGCCCGGCTAGCGGCCACGTCGTCCGCCACCGCCGCCACCCCCGCCGCCGCCAAAACCGCCGCCTCGGTTGCCACCACCACCGCCCCCGCCACCACCGCGGTTGCCCTTGCGGTGGAAGGCATCGGCGCCGATGTAGCCGACCGAGGTCTGCATCGGGTCGGGCTCGCGCGGCGCGCCGGGCTTGGGTTTCGGTGCACCGGTGTTGTGCCCGCTGCCGCCGGTGCCGAAGCCGCCGCCGCCCCGGCCGAAGCCACGCCCGCCGGCGGGCGTGCGCGGGTTCTGCACGAAGCGCTTGTCGAAGGTCTGCTCCAGCGGGTTCGGGATTCGCGAGTGGTCGATCTCTTCTTCGTAGTCCGGGTCAGTTTCGGCGCGGTTCGGCGGCTGGCGATCCACCGGCGGTCCGACCTCACGCGGCGGCCCTTCCTGGAAACGCTCTTTCGGACCGTTGCGTGGGCCGCGGTCGTTGCGTGGTTCGTTGCGCGGGCCGCGCGGATCGTTGCGTGGCTCGTTGCGCGCGTTCTGGCGGCCGCGACCTTCGCGCGGCGCATCACGGGGCGCATCCCGGGGCGCGTCGCGTGCATTCCGCTCGGGTCGCACATCGCCACCGCCCACCGGCGCAGCGAGGCGCCGGATCGCGCGCACGTCGCCGTCTTCCAGGTCGACCCAGACGCCACGCTTCAGGCCGCGCGGCAGCACCACGGTGCCATAGCGGATGCGGATCAGGCGACTGACCGTCAGTTCGACCGAGTCGAACAGCTTGCGCACCTCGCGGTTGCGCCCTTCGGTGATGACCACGCGGTACCAGTGATTGGTGCCTTCACCACCACCGTCTTCGATAGAACGGAAGCTGGCGGTTTGCCCATCGATGTTGACGCCTTCCAGCAGTTGCGACTTCGAGCTTTCATCGAGGCGCCCCATCACGCGCACCGCGTACTCGCGTTCGACGCCGAAGCGGGGATGCATCAACTGGTTCGCCAGCTCACCGGAGTTGGTGAACAGCAGCAGACCTTCGGTGTTCAGGTCGAGCCGCCCGACCGATTGCCATTTGCCCTGTTGAAGGCGAGGCAAGCGACGGAACACCGTGGGACGGTGCTCGGGATCGTCGTGCGTGACGACTTCGCCGGCGGGCTTGTGGTACGCGATGATGCGCGGCGGTGGCGGCACGATGCGCACGCGGACCGGCTTGCCGTTGACCTTGATCTGATCGCCGAACGAAATGCGCTGTCCGGTGTGGGCGGGTTGGCCGTTGACCGTCACCAGGCCATCGGCGATCCACTGCTCCATGTCGCGGCGCGAACCCACGCCGGCCTGTGCCAGCACCTTGTGCAACTTGGGCGCTTCGGGCTCGGCGGCGAGCACGCGCTTGGGCGGTCCGGACACAGCGGGCTCTTCGGCAGGCTCTTCCTCGACCACGTCGAACTCGCCCGACAGCACCTGAGCGAACACCTCGCCGGCCTGTTGTGGCGGCACCGCTGGTGTGTCGTCGACCGGCGCGCTGGGCTCGTCGTCGTCATCATCGAAATCGCCACCGCTGGCGACGCCTTCTGCGCCCGCCGGCATTGCCTCGGCCCCGACACGGTCCCGGCCACCGCGACCGCGATCACGCCTGCCGCGTCGGCGGCTTCGCTCGGAGCGCGGGCCATCGTCGGCCGCCGGATCTTGCGGGGCGGAAGCGTCGGCATCAGCGACTGCGGGTGGCGGGGCGGACGCTTCGGTGGCGATCGGAGCCGCATCGACCGGCGCAGCCGTTGGCGTGCTGTCCGCCGTCGGCGCCGCAGCGTCGACATCAGTCTTCTCGGCGGCAGCGCGACGCTTGCGCGCCGGCTTGACCGCCTCGGGCGCCTCATCGGCCGCTGCCGGCGAGTCGTGCGACTCCGCAGGCGCAGTCGCCTCATCCGCGACGGCGACTTTCACCGCGCGTTTGCGACGCACCGGCTTCGCTTCGGTGTCAACACCCGCGTCGGCCGACACAGGAGACTGCTCGGGCTGATCCGAGTCTGGTTTGGCGTTCATGCTTGGGGTTCCATTGAAGCGGCGGGTGCCTGGGGCTCGGTGACAAGGGTCATAGGAGCAGCGTCGTGCGCCGCGTCGGGTTGGTTCGGTGGGGCATCGGGCGGGGCTTCTGACAGCCCGAGCGACGCTTGCGTCTCGAGCCACGACGCCTGGCCTTCCGGCCCATCGCCAAGCGCGTCCGGCGCGGCAGCCGGGCCATTCAGCAGCGGCAACTGCTCCAGGCTGGTCAGGCCCAGATCGTCCAGAAAATGTCGGGTCGTCGCGAGCAGTGCGGGGCGCCCGGCCGATTCGCGGTAGCCAATCGCCTCGACCCAGCCTCGGTCTTCGAGTTGCTTGACGATTTGCGTGGCCACCGTGACACCGCGAATGTCTTCGATGTCACCGCGCGTCACCGGTTGGCGGTAGGCAATGATCGCCAGGGTTTCCATCACGGCACGCGAATACTTCGGCGGCTTTTCGGGGTTCAGTCGGTCCAGGAACTCGCGCATCTCGGGTCGGCTTTGAAAGCGCCAGCCGGTGGACAACGGCACCAGTTCGACGCCACGGCCTTCCCAGTCGCGCACCAGTTCGTCGAGCAACGCTCTCAAGGTGTCGGTTCCCACTTCGTCAGCAAACAGCGCGCGCATGTCGCGCAGCGCAAGCGGCTGCTGAGCGCAGATGAGCGCCGTCTCGAGGACGCGCTTTGCATCCTGTGTGTTCATGAACTCCGTTCACATCCTCGGCCAGTCGTTGCTGGCACAGCATCGGGTGTCATCTGCCGGTCGTTGCAAGGGCTTGGGTGAAGCCTGTCGCGGCGCGGCCGGGCAGATGGTCATGAGGTTTTCAGGTGCCTTGGCACCCTGCCTCGTCTTCGTGACCCAGCGCTTCGCTGCGGGCACGGCTTTCTTCGTTCAAGGTCGCAACCGCCGGTTGGCTGATCGGGTCCGCAGGAAGGAATCGCTGCGATTGTAGCGAAGTCACGGCTGACTTATTCAGACGCCGTCACCTCGCGCCACGCAGCGGCGAAATCGGCCGGTGGTTCCAGCTCGAACGACAGCGCGCCTTGCGTGCAAGGGTGGGTGAAGGCGAGGCGCGTCGCGTGCAAGGCCTGGCGCTGCATTCCGAGCGCGGCACGCCCGCCGTAAACCAGGTCGCCGACCAGCGGATGGCCGCGCGACGCCAGGTGCACGCGGATCTGGTGCGTGCGCCCGGTGTGCAGGGTGCAGCGAACCGCGCTGAAATCGGCCGTGCGCGCCACCACGTCGACGTCGGTGCGTGCGGGCTTGCCCGAGGCCACCGCCGCCATGCGCACGCGCGACTGCGGGTCGCGGCCCACCGGCGCATCGATCTGCAGATGCCGTTGCGCCAGGCGCCCGTGCGCCACGGCGAGGTACTGCCGATGCACGGTGCGGGCGGCAATGGCGCGCACCAGCGCCGTCACGGCGATCAAGGTCTTGCCGACCACCATCAGGCCCGAGGTGTCCTTGTCGAGCCGGTGCACGATGCCGGCGCGCGGCAATGCGGCGGCACCGGCGTGGTGGGCCAGCAGTCCGTTCAGCAAGGTTCCTGACCAATGCCCCGCCGCCGGGTGCACCACCAGACCGGCCGGCTTGTTCACCACCATCAGGTGAGCGTCTTCGAACACCACCTGCAGCGTCATCGCTTCGGGGCGGAAGGCCAGGCTTTCAGCGGTGGGGATCAGCTCGACCGCCAGCCGCTGGCCGGCCGACACCTTGCGCGACGACGTCGTGACGGGCCGGCCCTCGACGCGAACGTGGCCGCCTTCGATCAGGCCTTGCAGATGGCTGCGCGAGAACTCCGGCGCCAACGCCACCACCGCCTTGTCGATGCGCTGCCCGTGCAAAGCGTCGGCAACGATCGCCTCGCGCGTTTCCACCGCGTCGGCAAGCGAGAACTCGCCGCTGTCGGCATCGACAGGTGCGACGCCATCCCCTTCGGGGTCGACCGAGGGCTGAACCCTATAATTCGATGTCATTTTTCCGTTGAAAGAGCGCCCAGTCCCGGGTGCAAAACACACATGAATTCGAAGCGTCTTGAAGCGTGGACTCTGGGCTGGACCGTCACCGTGGGGATGTCTGCCCTGCTGCTGGCGGGTTGCAGCACACCGGTGAAAGACGAAACCGCCGCCTGGAACACCGAGAAATTGTATTCAGAGGCGAAGGACGAATTGAACAGTGGCGCCTACGACCGCGCGGCGAAGTTGTTTGAACGCCTGGAAGGCCGTGCCGCCGGAACCTTGCTGGGGCAGCAGGCCCAGATCGAACGTGCCTACGCCATGTACCGGGCCAACGACAAGGCGCAGGCCCTGTCCATCCTCGAGCGTTTCATCAAGCTGCAGCCCACCAGCCCGGCGATCGACTACGCGCTGTACCTTCAGGGCATCGTCAACTTCAACGACAACCTCGGCATCCTGGGCAACCTGTCGCGCCAGGACCTGTCCGAGCGCGACCAGCAGGCGTCGCGTGACTCCTACCAGTCGTTCAAGCAACTGGTCGAACAGTTCCCGCAGTCACGCTATGCCGACGACGCCCGCCTGCGCATGAACTACATCGTCAACGCACTGGCCGCTTACGAAGTTCACGTGGCGCGCTACTACTTCAGGCGCGGCGCCTTCGTTGCAGCGGCCAACCGGGCCCAGCAGACGGTGCAGGACTACCAGCAATCGCCGTCTTCCGAGGAAGCGCTGTTCCTGATGGTGCGCAGCTACGACAGGCTGGGCCTGACGCAGTTGCGCGACGACGCCGAACGCGTGCTGCGCACGAACTTCCCGAACAGCAGCTTGCTGTCGTCCGACGGCGTGGTGCTGAAGTCGCGCCCCTGGTGGCAGATGTGGTGAGTTCGCGCGCTGTCAGTCGGCGCGCTGCTGGCTGAGTTCGCGCAGCCAGTCCAGCGCCTGCGACTCGCTGCTGACCGAGGTCATCGCGGGCAGCGCCTGGCGCAGCCGGCGGCCGTAGTTCATGCCCACCATGCGTGGGTCGCACACCACCAGCAAGCCGCGGTCGGTTTCGCTGCGAATCAGGCGCCCCGCGCCCTGCTTGAGTGACACCGCCGCTTCGGCGACGAAGTAGTCGGTGAAGGCGTTGCGGCCGTCGGCTTCCAGCCGCTTTACGCGCGCTTCGACCAGCGGATCGTTCGGCGGCGGGAACGGCAGCTTGTCGATCAGCACGCATTGCAGTGCGTCGCCGACCACGTCGATGCCTTCCCAGAAGCTTTGCGAGCCGACCAGCACCGAACGTGGATGCGCGAGGAACTGCTGCATCAACTGGCGCTTCGGCGACTGGCCTTGCAGCAGAACCTGGATCGCATCGCCTTGCTGGTCGAACTCGGCTTTCAGCTGCTCGCCCACCGCCTGCAACGCCCGCAAGGTGGTGGTCAGCACGAAGGTTCGGCCGCCCAGCGCGCGGGCACAGTGGGCGGCCAGTCGGGCCACCGCGAGCGAATGCGCCGGCTCGTTGGGCTTGGGGAACGAGGCCGGGACATACAGCCTCGCGTGCGCCGCATAGTCGAACGGGCTGCCCACACGCAGCGTCACCGCATCGGTCAGTCCGGCCGGTTCGGTGAACCACGACAAGCGCTCGTCGTCGCCCAGCGTGGCCGAGGTGAAGATCCAGGCCTTGGGCGCGGCGGCCATCTGTTCGCGCAGTGCATCGCGAATGTCCAGCGGCGACTCGACCAGCCGGCAGTGCTGCGGCGTGAGGTCGATCCAGCGCACATTCGCCGGCGCCGCAGATTGTGTGAAGGCTGCGGCCAGGCGGCCCAACTGTTCGACCCGCTCGGCCAGCTTGCCGAAGTCAGGTGACGCGTCGATCACGTTTTTCAGCGACTGCCCGGCAGCGCGGCACGCCACTTCGAGGGCAGTCAACGCGGCCTGGAAATCGGTACGCGGTGCGCGCTCGTCCCAGCGCAGCTTGAGGATGCCGCGCACGTCGCGCATCGTCCCCGCACAGGCGATGCGCAGGTCACGGGCTGCGCGGTCACAGTTCGCGGCCAGGTCTTGCCACGGCGCCAGGCCACGCGCCTGCTGCAGGCCGGCAGCCAGCATGTCGCGCGCGAAGTCGATCACTTGCGCACTGCCCAGTGTGGTGCCGAGGAACTGAACCCCGGCTTCCGACAATTGGTGCGCTTCGTCGAACACCGCAACCTCCACGCTGGGCAGCAACTCGGCCACCCCGCTGTCGCGCAACGCCATGTCGGCGAAGAACATGTGGTGGTTCACCACCACCAGATCGGCGGCCATGGCTTCGCGCCGCGCCTTCATCACGTGGCACTGTCGGTACTCGGGGCACTCGGCGCCCAGGCAGTTCTCGCGCGTCGAGGTGACCATAGGGATCACGCTGCTGCGCTCATCGAGCGCGTCGATCTCGGCCAGGTCGCCGTTGACGGTCGCGCGAGACCACTGCTCGATCTTGGCCAGCGTGCGAACCGCCCAGCGGTCGGGCAACTCCGCCGACTGCCGCGCCTGACCGAGTCGGTGCAGGCACAGGTAGCTGCTGCGGCCTTTCAGCAGCGCCAGCGTCACCGGCAACTGCAGCGCGTCGCGCAGGCGCGGCAGATCGCGCAGGAAGAGCTGGTCCTGCAGGCTCTTGGTGGCGGTACTGACCAGCACCCGCGCGCCCGACAGCAGGGCCGGCACCAAGTAGGCGAACGTCTTGCCGACACCGGTGCCCGCCTCGGCCACCAGGGC
>JANNBZ010000260.1:0-1574 GCA_031386065.1 Burkholderiales bacterium | reverse complement strand
CTGTTCGTGCGCAACGTCGGCCACCTGATGACGAACCCCGCCATCTTGTGGGGCGAGCACGACCGGGAAATCCCGGAAGGCATCCTCGACGCCGTTGTCACCACCACCATCGCGCTGCACGACCTGAAGCGCAGCCACCCGACGATTCGCAACTCGCGCGCTGGCTCGGTCTACATCGTCAAGCCGAAGATGCACGGCCCGGCCGAAGTTGCCTTCGCCGCCGCGCTGTTCGGCCGCGTCGAGAAAATGCTGGGCCTGGCCGACAGCACCGTCAAGCTCGGCATCATGGACGAGGAGCGCCGCACCAGCGTCAACCTGAAGGCCTGCATCGCCGCCGCCGCCAGCCGCGTCGCCTTCATCAACACCGGCTTCCTCGACCGCACCGGCGACGAGATGCACAGCGCCATGCAGGCCGGCCCGATGCTGCGCAAGGGCGACATGAAAACCAGCGCCTGGATCCAGGCCTACGAGCGCAACAACGTGCTGGTCGGCCTGGACTGCGGCTTGCGCGGCAAGGCGCAAATCGGCAAGGGCATGTGGGCCATGCCCGACCTGATGGCCGCGATGCTGGTGCAAAAAATCGCGCACCCGAAAGCTGGCGCCAACACCGCCTGGGTGCCGTCGCCCACCGCCGCCACGCTGCACGCGCTGCACTACCACCAGGTCGATGTGTTCGCGGTGCAAAAGGCGCTGGAGAAGACCGACTTCGACGCCGAAGCACCGGTGTTGCTGGAAGGATTGCTGACGATCCCCGTCGTCAAGAAAGCCAAGTGGTCCGACGCTGAAAAGCAGCAGGAGCTCGACAACAACGCGCAGGGCATCCTCGGCTACGTGGTGCGCTGGGTCGACCAGGGCGTGGGCTGCTCCAAGGTGCCCGACATCCACAACGTCGGCCTGATGGAAGACCGCGCCACGCTGCGCATCAGCAGCCAGCACATGGCCAACTGGCTGCACCACGGCGTGGTCGGCAAGGCCCAGGTCAAGGCCACGCTGAAGCGAATGGCCAAGGTGGTGGACCGACAGAACGCGGGCGATCCGCAGTACCGCAGGATGGGCGGCAACTTCGACACGTCGGCCGCCTTCAAGGCCGCGAGCGACCTGGTGTTCAAGGGCCTCACGCAGCCCAGTGGCTACACCGAGCCGCTGCTGCATGCGGCGCGGTTGGGGGTGAAGGCGGCGGGTTGAGTCGGCCCTACCAGGATTGCTTCATGCTGTCGGACAGCGCAAAATACTGATACAAGATTTTGTACAGGACTGGCATGGCAATCAGTGCGACCAAGGACATCGTTCCGATTTCACAGGCGCGCGCCCGCCTGACAGAACTCGCCGACGACGTTTCCAAATCGGGGCGGGAAAAAGTCTTCACGAAAAACGGCGAAAGCTATGTCGCCCTGATCACCGCCGAACAGCTCGACGACTACCGCCGCTTCAAGGAAGCCGAACAGGTGTCGATGCTGAAGGCGCTGGTCGAGGCCGCCGAAGACATCGCAGGCGGACACGTCTACACCTGGGACGAATTCGCCCCCAGGCTCGCCAAACTACGTGTCAGAGCGAAACGCATCGCCGGGGCATGA
>JANNBZ010000246.1:0-4444 GCA_031386065.1 Burkholderiales bacterium | reverse complement strand
GATGCCGGTTGACCGGCTGCCCGCCGCGTCGTGGCAAAGCGCGCTCGGGCTGGGCTTCGTCTCGGCGGTGTTCGACAACATCCCGCTGACCGCCCTGGCCTTGCGCCAGGGTGGCTTCGACTGGGGCTTCCTGGCCTATGCCGTCGGCTTCGGCGGCTCGATGATCTGGTTCGGTTCGTCGGCCGGTGTGGCGCTGGCCAGCATGTACCCGCAGGCGCGCTCGGTGGGCGCGTGGATCGTCGGTGGCTGGCATGTGGCGGTCGGCTACCTGATCGGCTTTGTCATCCTGCTGTTCACGCTGGGCTGGCACCCGGATGAACCGCGCAAGAGCGTGCGGCCAACGTCAGTGCCCGCCGTGGCCGACGTGCCGCTGGTGAATTGAAATCGATCTGACGGAGGCCCCGATGAAACCTGCCGTGCTGGTGGCGCGCAATGTGTTCCCCGACGTCGTGGCGCGTCTGCGCCTGCATTTCGACGTCGAGGACAACCCGAACGATCAGGTGTTCAGCCCGGCCGAGCTGACGCGACGGCTGCAAGGCAAGGTCGGCGCCTTCACCACCGGCAGCGAGCGCATCGATGCGGCCGTGCTGGCCGCCAACCCGCAGCTGCGCGTGGTCGCCAACATGGCGGTGGGCTACAACAATTTCGACGTGCCGGCGTGTAGCGTGCGCGGCGTGTTGTGCACCAACACGCCCGACGTGCTGACCGAAACCACAGCTGATTTCGGCTTCGCGCTGATGATGGCCACGGCCCGCCGCATCTCCGAGAGCGAACATTTCCTGCGGCGCGGCGAGTGGACCAAATGGTCGTTCGACATGTTCACCGGCAGCGACATCCACGGCGCCACGCTGGGCATCCTGGGCATGGGCCGCATCGGTCAGGCCATCGCGCGGCGCGGTGCGCACGGTTTCGGCATGACCGTGCTCTATCACAACCGGTCCCGGCTCGACAGCGCGCTCGAGGCCGACTGCCGCGCCACCTGGGTCGGCAAGGAAGCGCTGCTGCGCGAGGCCGACCACTTGGTGCTGGTGTTGCCGTATTCGGCGGCGTCGCACCACGCCATCGGCGCGGCCGAGCTGGCGCTGATGAAGCCGACCGCCACGCTGACCAACATCGCGCGCGGCGGCATCGTCGACGACCAGGCGCTGGCTCAGGCGTTGAGCCAGCGGCGCATCGCTGCGGCCGGGCTCGATGTGTTCGAAGGCGAGCCTTCCATCCATCCCGATTTGTTGAAGCTGTCCAACCTGGTGCTGACGCCGCACATCGCCAGCGCCAGCGTGGCCACCCGCCGCGCGATGGCGAACCTGGCGGCCGACAACCTGATCGCCGGGCTCGGCTGTGGGCCCGATGCCGGCCGGCCGCCGACGCCAATCAACCCCGAGGTGCTGACGCCATGACGCGCCGCGCTTGGCATCGATTCGTGTCGGCGCTGTTGGCGATGCTGGCGTTGCTGGCCAGCCTGTCGGTCTGCGCGGCCGACAAGGCGGTCGTCGGTTCGAAGCGCTTCACCGAGTCGTACATCCTCGGCGAGATCGTCACGCAGACCCTGCAATCGCAGGGCGTGTCTGCCGAGCACCGCCAGGGCCTGGGCAACACCGGCATCCTGGAACAGGCGCTGATGTCGGGCGCGGTCGACGTGTACCCCGAATACACCGGCACCATCGTGCGCGAGCTGCTCAAGCGCGACGGCAATCCCAGCCTGGCCGAGTTGAACACCTGGCTGGCCCCGCGCGGACTGAAGGCGGGCGTGCCGCTGGGCTTCAACGACACCTATGCCATCGCCATGCTGGAGGCCACAGCGCAGCGGCTGGGCGTCGCCACGCTGTCCGACCTGTTGCGCGCGGAAGCCGCGTCGCTGCGCCTCGGCCTGTCGCACGAGTTCCTGGCCCGCGCCGACGGCTGGCCGGCGTTGAAAGCGGCCTACAAGCTGCCGTTCGCGCAGCCGTCGGGGCTGGACCACGGCCTGGCCTACGAAGCGATTGCCGGCAAAAAGGTGGATGTGATCGACATCTATTCCACCGACGCCAAGGTCGCCCGCTTCAAGCTGCGTGTGCTGAAAGACGACCTCGGCTTCTTCCCGAAATACGACGCGGTGCTGTTGATGCGCGCCGGGTTCGACCCCTCACCGCTGCTTCGCCTGGAAGGTCGCATCGACGAGGCGACGATGATCGCGATGAACGCCCAGGTCGAACTCGATGGGCTGGCGTTTGCCGACGTGGCACGGCGCTTCCTGGCGTTCGACGGCAAGCCCTCGGCCGCTGCCAGCGCTGCTACCGCCGCCAATGCGGCTGCTGCCCCGGCGGTCCGCCAGAGCTTCCTGCAACGCCTGTTCGCACCCGACTTCGGCCGGCTCGCATTCGAACACCTGCTGCTGGTGTTCGGCTCGCTTGCGATGGCGGTGCTGGTGGGTGTGCCGCTGGGGTTGGCCGCGTGGCATTGGCCGCGCGCAGCGGCCTGGGTGCTCGGGGCGGTGGGCGTGATGCAGACCGTGCCGTCGCTGGCGCTGCTGAGTTTCCTGATCGTGCTGGTCGGCGGCATCGGCTTCGTGCCGGCCTTGCTGGCGCTGTTCGTCTATGCCTTGCTGCCCATCGTGCACAACACTTGCACCGGTTTGCAGGGCGTCTCGGGCGGGCAGGCGCAGGCGGCGCTGTCACTGGGCCTGACGCGCTGGCAGGCGCTGCGCCATGTGCAGTTGCCGCTGGCCGCGCCGGTGATGCTGGCCGGCGTGAAGACGGCGGCGGTCATCAACGTGGGCACCGCCACGCTGGCCGCCTTCGTCGGCGCCGGCGGCTTCGGCGAGCGCATCGTCTCGGGCCTGGCCGTCAACGACAGCCAGGCGATGCTGGCGGGGGCGCTGCCCGCTGCCGCACTGGCCTTGCTGGTGCAGGCATTGTTTGCAGCCATCGAACGCTGGATCACGCCGGCGCCGCTGCGTCGGCGTTGACGCTCGCCGGCGCGGCCAGACCCAGTGCCCTGCGACAATCGCGGCATGGATTTCGCGCTCTGGATTACGCCGGCACTTCTGGTTCTCGTCCTGCTTCTGACACTCTGGTTCGGGTTGCGGCGCAACGGTGGTGCCGAGCGTTCCGCAGACGACCTCAAGGCGGCCTTTCAAAGTGGTTCCGAACGGCTCGAGCGCGAACTGCGCGACGAGCTGAGCCGCAGTGCGCAGGGCACGCGGCTGGAGATCGGCACCGCGCTGGGCACCTTCCAGCAGACGCTGCTGAATCAGCAGGGCGATGTGGCCCGCACGCAGAACGAACAGATCGACAGCTTTCGCACCCAGCTCGCCGCCATGCAGGCGGCGGTGGGGCAATCGCTGCAGTCGGCGGTGAGCGCGCAGACGGCGCAGGCACAGGCGTCGCGCGAGGCACAAGACATGGCGCTGAAGCGGTTTTCCGACAGCGTGGTCGAGCAACTGCGTTCGCTGTCCGAGGCCAACGAGCGGCGCCTGATCGACGTGAAGACCACCGTGGAGCAACGGCTGGCCACGCTGCAGCAGGGCAACGAGCTGAAGCTCGAACAGATGCGCGCCACGGTCGACGAGAAGTTGCAGGCCACGCTAGAAGCGCGTCTGGGCGAAAGCTTCAAGCAGGTCGCCGACCGGCTCGACCAGGTGCACCGCGGCCTGGGTGAAATGCAGGTGCTGGCGAAGGACGTGGGCGCGCTGAACCGGGTCTTGACCAACGTGAAGTCGCGCGGCGTGTTCGGCGAGGTGCAACTGGCCGGCCTGCTGGAACAGGTGTTCACGCCCGAGCAGTACGCGACCAACGTCGAGACGGTGCCGGGCAGCGGTGCGCGGGTCGAGTTCGCCATCAAGTTGCCGGGCCGGCGTGACGACGGGCTGCCGCTGTGGCTGCCGATCGACGCCAAGTTTCCGCGCGAGGATTACGAGCGCCTGCTCGATGCGCAGGAGCGCGCCGACGCGCCGGCCGCCGAGGCCGCAGGCCGGGCCATCGAGCAGCGTCTGCGCCTTGAGGCGCGCACCATCCGCGACAAGTACGTGGCGGCACCGCACACCACCGATTTCGCGATCCTGTTCGTGCCCACCGAAGGCCTGTACGCCGAGGCCTTGCGCCGGCCCGGGCTGATGGAGTCGCTGCAGCGCGAACACCATGTCACGCTGGCCGGCCCGACGACCTTGCTGGCCACGCTGACCAGCCTGCAAATGGGCTTTCGCACGCTGGCGTTGGAGAAGCGCAGCGCCGAGGTGTGGGAAGTGCTGGGCGCGGTGAAAACCGAGTTTGGCAAGTTCGGCGACGTGCTGGCCAAGACCAAGAAAAAACTCGACGAAGCCAGCAGCGCCATCGATGCCGCGCAGACCCGCACCAACGTGATGACGCGCCGGCTCAAGTCGGTCGAAGGCTTGAGCGAGGTGCGCACGCAGACCCTGTTGCCAGGCCCTGAAGCCGATCTTGGCGAAGAAGAAACGGCCTGAGGTGGC
>JANNBZ010000211.1:0-5801 GCA_031386065.1 Burkholderiales bacterium | reverse complement strand
CCGGTGGGCGAGGCGCTGATCATGACGGCCATCGGCCTGGCCGTGGCTGTGCCCGCCGTGCTGGGCTACAACTGGCTGGTCCGTCGTAACAAGATCACGATGGAGAACGTACGCGGCTTCGGTGCCGACCTGCACGGCGTGCTCATGGGTGCCAAGAGCGTTCGCTGAGCGTTCGTCAGCGATCCACGCAAACGACACCCAAGGACACCCCATGGCCTTCAACGTAGGCAACGACAGCGGGGAAGACGAGATCAACGCGAGCATCAACACCACCCCCTTGGTGGACGTGATGCTGGTGCTGCTGATCATCTTTCTCATCACCATTCCAGTGGTCACGCAGACCGTGCCGATGAGTCTGCCCAAAGAGACCAACATCGCGCGCCAAACCAAGCCCGAGAACATCGACATCTCCGTCAACAAGGACGGCGACGTGTTCTGGAACGCCAAACCAGTGGCTGATAACGACACGCTGGTGGCCAAGCTCAAGACCATCGGCGTGCTCAACCCGCAGCCCGAGGTGCACATCCGGGGCGACGAGAAGAGCCGCTATGAATCGATTGGCCGGGTGGTCTTCGCTTGCCAGCGCGCGGGCATCCTGAAGATCAGCTTCGTCACCGAACCGCCCCCGAAAGGCTGAGGACTCGCACATGGGAATGAACGTCGGATCGGGCAGCTCCAGCGAACCCGAAGTGATGATCGACATGAACACCACGCCGCTGATCGACGTGATGCTGGTGTTGATCATCATGCTCATCATCACCATCCCGGTGCAACTGCACTCGGTGAACCTGAACATGCCAGCCGGCAACCCGCCGCCGCCGCTGAAAGAGCCGGTGGTCGTCACCATCGACGTCGACTTCGACGGCACCGTACTCTGGAACGGCGAGACGCTGGCGGACCGCAACACCCTGGAAGTCAAGCTCAGCCAGGCGGCTGCGCAAGCCGACCAACCCGAAGTGCACCTGCGCCCGAACAAGCTGGTGGAATACAAATCGGTGGCCGCCGTGATGGCCAGCGCGCAGCGCCTGGGCATCACGAAACTCGGCATCGTGGGCAACGAGCAGTTCGTCAAGTGAGCAGCATGACGCTTCGTCTGAAACACACCTTTGCTCGCACGCTGGTTGTAGTCGGAGTGCTGGCCTCGATGCACATCGGCAGCCAGGCGCAGGAAAGCCTGCGCCCGGAAGTGAGCAAGCCATTGCAGGCCGCTCAGGAACTCGTCAAGGCGCAGAAGTTCAAGGAGGCGCTGGCCAAGGTGCGCGAGGTCGATGCCGTGGGCGGCAAGAACGCGCAAGAGTCCTACCTGACCGAGCGCATGCGCATGGCAGCGGCTTCCGGTGCCGGCGACGTGGAAACCGCTGGCCGGGCTTTCGACGCGATCAGCGGCAACTCCAAACTGAACAGCGCCGACAAGCTGCGCATGATCGAGTCTCTGGCCGGCGGCAGCTACCGCGCCGGCAACTATGCCCGCGCGATGCAATGGAGCCAGCGCTACTTCAAGGAGGGCGGCACCAGCGCGGCCATTCGCACCCTGCTGATCCAGAGCCAGTACCTGTCCGGCGATTTCGCCGGCGCACAGCGCGAACTCACCACCGAGATCCAGGCCGCCGAGCGCGCGGGCAGCCCGCCGCCCGAAGACCGCATCAAGCTGCTGATGAATGCCGCGCTGAAGCAGAACGACACCGGCAGCTACGTGTACGCAGTCGAAAAACTGGTCACTTACTACCCGAAAAAAGAGTACTGGATCGACCTGCTCAGCCGTCTGCAACGCAAGCCGAATTTCAGCGACCGTCTGGCGCTGGACACCTACCGGCTCAGCCTGGCCACCGGCAGCATGACCAAGGCCAACGACTACATGGAAATGGCCCAGTTGGCCGTGCAGGCTGGCTACCCTATTGAAGGCAAGCAGGTGGTCGACAAAGGCTTTGCTGCCGGCATTCTGGGCACGGGCGCAGAAGCCGACCGCCACAAGCGCCTGCGCGACCTGATGGTCAAGCGCTCCGAAGAAGACAAGCAGGCGCAGGCGGCCGATCTGGCCGAGGCTTTGCAAGCCAAGGACGGCAATGCGCTGGTCAACGTGGGCTTCAATCAGGTGCTGGGCGGGCAAACCGCAAAGGGCGTCGCGCTGATGCAGCAAGGCATCACCAAGGGCAGCCTCAAGCGGGCAGAAGACGCGAAGCTTCACCTGGGCATTGCGCAGACCCTGGCCGGTGAGGGCGCCAAGGCGCAAGCCACGTTCAAGTCTGTGACCGGGGCCGATGGCACGGCGGATCTGGCGCGGCTCTGGGCCCTGTACGCGCGACGAAAAAGCTGAGCCGATGTTCGGCGCTGCGGTGCGGCGTCAGAATCAAAAAGCCGGCGTCGTCAGCCGGCTTTTTTTCGCCACCAGCAAACTCATTTTGGCGCCAGCCGAATCGCTCCGTCGAGGCGGATCACTTCGCCATTGAGCATGTCGTTGGTGATGATTTGGTGCACCAGCTTGGCGTAGTCGGCGGGCGTGCCGAGTCGGCTGGGGAAGGGCACGCCGGCAGCGAGTGTGTCCTGCACTTCTTGCGGCATCGCGAACAGCATCGGGGTGCCGAAGATGCCCGGGGCGATGGTCATGTTGCGGATGCCGTTGCGCGCCAGATCGCGGGCAATCGGCAGCGTCATGCCGACGATGCCGCCCTTGGACGCAGAGTAGGCAGCCTGTCCGATCTGCCCGTCGAAGGCGGCCACGCTGGCGGTTGAAATGAGAACGCCACGCTCACCGGTGGCTTCGGGCGCGTTCTTGCACATCGCCTCGGCGGCAAGCCGGATCATGTTGAAGCTGCCGATCAGGTTCACCGTCACGACCTTGGCGTACAGCGCCAGCGGGTGAGCGCCATCCTTGCCGACGGTCTTGGACCCGATGGCGATGCCGGCGCAGTTGACCAGTCCCATCAGCTTGCCCATGGTGAGCGCTTTCGCCACCACGGCCTGGCCGTCGGCTTCCTGGCTCACATCGCACTTCATGAAGCTGGCGTTGTCAGCGCCCAAGTCGGCCGCCAGCGCCTGGCCTTTGTCGACCTGCAGGTCGGCGACCACCACCTTGCCGCCGTGTGCAACCAGCATGCGCGCGGTGCCTTCGCCGAGTCCCGAGGCGCCACCGGTGACGATGAAAATCTTGCTTGCAATGTCCATGATGAGCTTCTTTGAAACGGTGAAGAGAGTGACGAAATCAGGTCGAGGACAACGCGCGTTCCCCACGCAACCCAACGCGACCCGAAGGGCGCCCAGTGCTCAGCTCAGTGCGGCCATCGCCCGCGCCGTGATCTCGTCAACGCTGCCGGTGCCGTTGATTCGGTGGTACTTCGGTGCGGCGACATCCCCGCGCGCGGCCCAGTCTGAGTAGTACGCCACCAAGGGTCGGGTCTGGCTCTGGTAGACATCGAGCCGCTTGCGCACGGTCTCTTCCTTGTCGTCGTCGCGCTGGATCAGGTCCTCGCCGGTGACGTCGTCCTTGCCCGCGATCTTGGGCGGGTTGAACTTCACGTGGTAAGTGCGACCAGACGCCATGTGCACGCGGCGCCCGCCCATGCGTTCGATGATCGAGGCGTCGGGAACATCGATTTCCAGCACCGCATCCAGCTTCACGCCGGCGGACTTCATCGCGTCGGCCTGCGGAATGGTGCGGGGAAATCCGTCGAACAGAAAACCGTTCGCGCAGTCGGGTTGCGCGATGCGCTCCTTGACCAGGCCGATGATGATGTCGTCGCTGACCAGGCCACCGGCGTCCATCACCTTCTTGGCCGCCACACCCATCGGCGAGCCGGCCTTGACAGCCGCGCGCAGCATGTCTCCGGTGGAAATTTGCGGGATGCCGAACTTGCGGCAGATGAAAGCGGCTTGCGTGCCTTTGCCTGCGCCGGGAGCGCCCAACAGAATCAGTCTCATGGCTTGTCCTCGTTGTTCTTCGGAGTCGCAAGGCGGCATGCGGTGATGCCCCTGCTCAGCGGTGTTGGCCCCGTGTCAAATCGAGAATAGCACGCAGCCACACCGCGATTGAGCCGCATGACACGGCTGCTGCGACGAAGCCGCGGCCACGCTCATGAGCGTTCCTGAAGCACCATTGCACGCACGCGTTCAAGGTCGCTCGGCGTGTCGACACCCGGTCCTGGCGCATGGGTGCTGACGTGCACCGCAATGCGCTCGCCGTGCCACAGCACGCGCAACTGTTCCAGCGATTCGAGCGTCTCGAGCGGGCTGGGCGCGAGGCTGGAAAACCGGCGCAAGAACCCTGCGCGGTACGCATACAGGCCGACGTGGCGAAGCGGGCGCGGCGTGCCCAGCGCGGTGATGCCGGCCGCGTAGCCGTCGCGCCACCAGGGCAGCGGCGCACGCGAGAAAAGCAAGGCCCGGCCTGCGGCGTCGAGCACGACCTTGACCACGCCGGGATCGATGAAGTCGGCCACCCGGTCGATCTCGTGCGCCACCGTGCTCATCACGCAGTCGCGGTGCCGTTGCAACTCGGCGGCGCAGGCGTCGATGAGTTGCGGGTCGATCAGCGGTTCGTCGCCTTGCACGTTGACGACCATGTCGTCGCCGTCGAGCCCGAGCAGGTCGCAGGCCTGCGCCAGCCGGTCGCTGCCGGTGGCGTGGTCGGCGCGCGTCAGCAGCGCGCGCACGCCGTGCGCCTCACACACCTGCACGATGTCGGCATGGTCTGCGGCGACCCACACCGCCGCAGCGCCGGACTGCAGCGCGCGCCGCGCCACGCGCACCACCATCGGCACGCCGTCGATGTCGAGCAGTGGTTTGCCGGGCAGGCGTGTCGAGCCCAGCCGCGCCGGGATCAGGACGGTGAAGCTCACTCGCCTGCAGTGGACACGGCGCCGGACGCGGCGGCGGGGTCGAACACCCGCGCCTCGGCTTCCAGCATCACCGGGATGCCATCGCGCACCGGAAAGGCCAGCCGGTCCGCGTGGCACAGCAACTCGTGCCGCTCGTTGAAAGGCGGGCGATGGTGTTCCAGCGGGCCCTTGCAAATCGGGCACACCAGCAGCTCAAGCAATCGGGTATCCATGCGCGTTCCTCGGTGGCACAGCGGGGGCCAGCAGCGCCAGCAGGGCGGCACGACTGGCCGCGTCAATCTCTAAGTTTAGCGGTGCGACCCACACGCGCGGGCCGCCGGTCCGCTCGGCTGGCAACTTGACCGCGTCCTTCTCGGTGACCACCACATCCTCGGTTCCGGCGGGCCAGGGCAGGGTGGCGAAATCATGGTGATCGGGCAAGGGCAGCGCTGTCACCTGCAAGCCGGCCTGGCGCAGCATGTCGAAAAAACGCGCCGGCCGGGCCAGGCCTGCAGCCGCCGTCACGGGCCGCTTGCGCAGTGCGATCAAGCTGTGTTGTGAAGCGGGACCTCCGGCCCACCAGTCGGCCAGCCGCACCACGCCGGCCAGTGACCGGTGGGCGCAGGCGCCAGGCCAGGCTGTGGTGACTTGCGCCGCGTTGTAGACCACCACGCTGCGCGGCGGCGGCAGGGGCGGCATCGGCTCACGCAGCGGCCCGGCCGGCAGCATCCATCCGTTGCCTGCACCCCGTTCGTCGAACACCACCACCTGGGCATCGCGCGCCAAACGCAGGTGCTGAAGACCGTCGTCGCTGACGACGATGCTCACCTTCGGGTGCAATGCCAGCAGGTGTCGAGCCGCGGCCACGCGGTCGCGCCCCACCACCACCGGCACGCCGCAGCGCAGGCGCAGCAGCAAGGGCTCGTCGCCGCTGTCGTGAACGGAACTGTCGGGGCGGACCTCTTGCACGCCATCGGAGCGCCGACCGTA
>JANNBZ010000195.1:0-2641 GCA_031386065.1 Burkholderiales bacterium | reverse complement strand
GCGCAACGAGCTGGTTTTCTCGGGGAACACCAGCCGCGCGAGGTAGTTCGACTGCGGGTCCTGCTGCCAGTTGGTGAAGTGTTCAGCCGGCTCGACCCGCATCGAATAACTCAGGATGCGGGTGCGCGAGTGCGGCGCCGGACGCAGCCGGACCACTTGCGGCCCCAGCATGATCGGCCGGTCGTAGCGGTAGTGCGTGACATGGTTCAGCGCGACGTGGATGGACATTCAATACTCCGAAGGGGTGCGGGTCGGGCGGGTCGCTATGACGATGGCGGTGGCGTCTGCCAGCTACTTTTTTGATCGCGAAGAACGCGAAGGGGCGCAAAGAACGCAAAGGAAAAAATGAAGGCCCTCTTGGTGTTCTTTGTGCTCCTTCGCGTCCTTCGCGTCCTTTGCGATCAAAAAAATCTCGCGCAAAAACCAGCCATCCCATCAAGCCTTCACCGGCACCAGGAAGTCGCGACTGATGCCGATGCCCAGCGTGCCCACGCGTTCGAGAAACTGCGTCAGGTAGGCATGCAGCCCGGTGGCCAGGATCTCGTCGATGCGGCCGTATTGCAGGTCGGCCCGCAGGCGGCCCGCGCGACGCAGGGTTTCGCTCGACTGCTCGTTCGCCACCATGCGCAGGTTGGCCACCACCTCGTTCATGCAGGCGGCCAGCGAGCGCGGCATGTCGGCACGCAGGATCAACAGTTCGGCCACCTTTTCGGGGCGGATCACGTTGCGGTAGGCCTTGCGGTAGACCTCGAAGCCCGACACCGATCGCAGGATCGCCGACCAGTGATAGAAGTCGTACTCGAAGTCTTTCGCCTCTTCGACCGCATCGCCACCCTGGCTTTGCGACTGGCCTTGCGACTGATTGACGGTCGGACCGAAGAACTCGCTCTCGACCGCATGAAACTTTACGTCGAGCAGGCGCGCGGTGTTGTCGGCCCGCTCCAGAAAACTGCCGATGCGCAGGAAGTGAAAGGCCTCGTCCTGCAGCATGGTGCCCACGGTCACGCCGCGCGACAGGTGCGAGCGGAACTTGACCCACTCGAACGCGGTGCCCGCGTCTTTCAGGAACGCATCGTCGGCCACCATGCGCTGGAATTCCAGCCAGGTCTGGTTTTGGGTTTCCCAGACCTCGGTGGTCAGCGTGCCGCGCACCGCCCGCGCGTTCTCGCGCGCTGCCATCAGGCAACTGCGAATGCTGGAGCCGTTGTCGGGATCGCTGACCATGAACTCCATCACGTTGCTCGCCGTCACCTTGCCGTAGCGCGACGCGAAGTCGCCGCTCAACTCGCTGATGCTGAGCAAGCCCTTCCAGCCCTTCTCGGCGTCGTCTGCGGTCTGCGGGAGCAACGACGTCTGGTAGTTCACGTCCAGCATGCGGGCGGTGTTCTCTGCCCGCTCCATGTAGCGAGCCATCCAGTACAAGTGATCCGCCGTGCGTGACAACATGCTCAAGCCTCCAAAACCCAGGTGTCCTTGGTGCCGCCGCCTTGCGACGAGTTGACGACCAGCGAACCGTCTTTCAACGCGACGCGGGTCAGCCCGCCGGGCACCATCTGCACGTCCTTCCCGCTCAGCACAAACGGCCGCAGGTCGATGTGGCGCGGCGCGATGCCGCTTGCCACGAACGTGGGGCAGGTCGACAGCGCGAGCGTGGGCTGGGCGATGTAGCCGGCCGGGTTGGCCAGCAACGCGGCGCGGAAGTCCTCGATCTCGGCCTGGGTGGCCGCCGGGCCGACCAGCATGCCGTAGCCGCCGGCGCCGTGGACCTCTTTCACCACCAGTTCGCCCAGGTGCGCGAGCACGTATTTCAGGTCCTCGGCATCGCGGCACAGGTAGGTCGGCACGTTGTTGAGGATGGGCTTTTCGCCGAGGTAGAACTCGATCATCTTCGGCACATACGGGTAGATCGACTTGTCGTCGGCCACGCCGGTGCCGATGGCATTGGACAAGGTCACGTTGCCGGCCTTGTAGGCGCCAGCCAAGCCGGCGCAGCCCAGCGTGGACTGGGGCCGAAACGCGAGCGGGTCGAGAAAGTCGTCGTCCACCCGGCGGTAGATCACATCCACCCGACGCGGCCCCTGGGTGGTGCGCATGTAGGCGAAGTTGTCCTTGACGAACAGGTCCTGGCCTTCGACCAGTTCGATGCCCATCTGCTGGGCCAAAAAGGCATGCTCGAAGTAGGCGCTGTTGTACATGCCGGGCGTGAGCACCACCACGGTGGGTTCGTTCACGGCGGCGGGGGCCACGGCCCGCAGCGTTTCGAGCAGCAAATCGGGGTAGTGCGCCACCGGGGCGATACGGTGCTGGGCAAACAGTTCAGGGAAGAGCCGCATCATCATCTTGCGGTTCTCCAGCATGTAGCTCACGCCGCTGGGCACGCGCAGATTGTCTTCGAGCACGTAGTAGGTGCCGCTGCCGTCGGGCTGGGCGGCGCGCACGATGTCGATGCCCGCGATGTGCGAGTAGATCTGCCCCGGCAGGTCGACCCCCATCATCTCGGGCCGGAATTGCGCGTTGTTCAGGATCTGGTCCGCCGGCACCACGCCGGCCTTGAGAATCTCCTGGTCATGGTAGACATCGTGCAAGAAGCGGTTGAGCGCCGTCACTCGCTGGGCCAGGCCCTGCTGCTGGCGCGCCCCAC
>JANNBZ010000394.1:0-7657 GCA_031386065.1 Burkholderiales bacterium | reverse complement strand
GACGAAGCGAAGGACCTGCGAAGCTATCCAGCGCAGTCGGCTCGCGAAGGCCACGGAAGAAGCTTCGATCAACCACCGACGTGCAGGCCTGAGCCGACGAAGCGAAGGACCTGCGAAGCTGTCCAGCGCAGTCGGCTCGCGAAGGCCGAGGAAGAAGCTTCGATCACCCACGGGCGTGCAGGCCCGAGCGCACCAAAGCCGGTGAATCCGGTCGGATTTGGCGAGGTCGCGTTGATCGCGACCAGTGGCGTCGGGGCGCCACCACAGCGAGGCTCGATGGGTCGCTGCGCGCTTCTATTCTCCGCGCCATGCACATCACCCACACCCCCCAAGCGAGCCGCCTGCGGCATGTTTCCCTCACCCTCGGCGCCGCCCTGGCGCTCACGCTGGCCGGCTGCGGCGGCGGTGGTGGTGGCAGCGGCAGCGACACGCCGAGCATCGACATCGCCGGCATCTGGACCGACGCATTCGAGGCCAACGTCGGGGGCGATGTCGGCGGCTTCATGCTGGCGGTCGGCGACGTGGCTTACGGCTATGAAGCGGATGCCACCACGGTGCGCTATTTCCGCGGCAGCGCGCTGACAGCCGATACGCTGAACTACGACTACGAGCAAAGTCGCTACGACAAGGCCGTGGCGACCGGCAACGCGTTCGTCACCACAGGGTCGGGCACCGGCAAGCTGCAGGGCAGCCTGTTCTCCACCGGCGTGCTCGCGGTGGGCTTCAGTGCCGTCGGCGCGCCCGCCGATTTTTCTCCGCTGCGCATGATGGCAGCCGCCGCCAACGTGGTGGCGGCGGCCGACCTGCGCGACTTCGTGGGCAGCTTCACGCTGCCCACCGGCAGCCTGACGCTCAGCGCCAGCGCCGCCGACACCGGCAACCTGGTCGGTACGGCGGTGAATGGCTGCAACTGGTCGGGCTCGATCAATCGCCCGCGCGCCGACAAGAACGTCTGGGCGGTTCGCGTGACGCAGTCGGCCTGCGGCGTGACATCGCGCAACGGCGCGCTGTCCGACGGCTTGGCCACGATGTACCGCAGCGGCAGCACGCTGAACCTGACGCTGCTGGCCTTCGACGGCAGCATCTGGACGTTGCTGAGCAGCTCGCGCTAGCCCGAAGTTCCGGCAGCGGCCAAGCGAATCAGGGCTTGGGCACGCTCCCGCCCACGCCCTGCACGAACCAGTTCATCGACGCGATGGCCGCGTCGTCGAGCGAGCCGGTGGCCAGGCGCAGCTTGCCGTCGGTGTCGACCAACGGCGCGCTGAACGGCTTCAGGCGGCCGGCCAGCAAGGCGCTGCGTTGGGCGTCGACCAGGGCCACCACGTCCTTGGGCACGCTGGCTGCGAATGGCGCCAGGGCGACGAAGCCTTCGCGCATGCTGCCCCACACCGGCTGCGGCTTCCACGTGCCGTTCAACACCGCCTGCGCCACCTGGGTGTAGTGGCCGCCCCACTGGTGGGTGATGGCGGTGAGCTGGGCGTTCGGCGCGAAGCGCGACATGTCGCTCTGGTAGGCGATCAGCCGCACGCCCTTGCTGTTGAAGTTTTCCTCAGTGGTCTGCGCCACGGCGGTGGAGCCGCTGTGGTTGGTCAGCACGTCGGCCCCCTGGTTGATCAGCGTCTGCGCGGCTTCGCGTTCGCGCGGCGGGTCGAACCAGCTGTTCAGCCACAGCACTTTCACCTGCGCCTGCGGGTTGACCTGTCGCATGCCCAGCGTGAAGGCGTTGATGCCCTGGATCACCTCGGGCACCGGGAAGCCGGCCACGTAACCGGCCACGCCGCTGCGGCTGGTCTTGCCGGCCAACACGCCGGCCAGAAAGCGTGCCTCGTAGTAGCGCGCGTTATAGGTGTTCAGGTTAGGCGCGGTCTTGTAGCCACCGGCGTGCTCGAACTTCACGCCGGGGAACTCGGCCGACACGCGCAGCGCCGGCTCCAGGTAGCCGAAGCTGGTGGCGAAGATGAGCTGGTGGCCCTGCGCGGCCAGGTCGCGCATCACGCGTTCGGAGTCGGCCCCTTCGGCGACGGCCTCGACCACGCGCGTGGTCACGCGCTTGCCGAGTGCCTTCTGCATCGCCAGCCGACCTTGCTCGTGTTGGTAGGTCCAGCCGGCCTCACCGATGGGGCTGACGTAGACGAAGGCGATCTTCAGCGGCGCTGCGGTGGGTGCTGCGGTGGGTGGCGCAGTCTGCGTCGCAGCAGGCATCAGCGCAGCCAACGAGAGTGAGGCGGCCGCAGCCGCAAGCATCGCTGCCATGCGGCAGCGGGCGAGGTTTTTATTCATGGTGGTCCTCTACATGGCTCCGGATGAACGGGACGACGCGGCAGGGAGCACTGCCGCGTCGGGTGGCGATTGTCGCAGGGCGACGCCGGACGCGCGCTACGGCTTGTCGCTGCCCTCATAAGGCGAATGCAATTGCGCCGGCGTCTTCGAGCGCTTGCGCATGCGGATGTTGAGCATCTCCACACCCAGCGAAAACGCCATCGCGAAGTACACGAAGCCCTTGGGCACGTGGTAGTCCAGGCCTTCGGCGATCAGCACCACGCCGACCACCACCAGGAAGGCCAGCGCCAGCATCTTGATGGTCGGGTGGTCGGACACGAAGCGGCCGATGGCGCTGGCGAACAGCATCATCATGCCGACCGACAGCACCACGGCCGCGATCATCACCGCCAGCTCGTCGACCATGCCGACGGCGGTGATGATGGAGTCGAGCGAGAACACCATGTCGACCACCATGATTTGCAGGATCACGGCTGCGAAGGTGGCTTTCACCGCACTCGACGAATGGCCCTCCTCACCTTCCAGCGACTGGTGGATTTCACCGGTGCTCTTGTAGATCAGGAACAGGCCGCCGACGATCAGGATCAGGTCGCGGCCCGAGATCTCCTGGCCGAGCACGGTGAACAGCGGCGCCACCAAACCGATGATCCACGACAGCACCATCAGCAGGCCGATGCGCATGAACATGGCCATGAACAGACCGATGCGGCGCGCCCGTTCCTGCTGCGCCTTGGGCAGCTTGTCGACCAGGATGGAGATGAAGACGATGTTGTCGATGCCCAGCACCAGTTCGAGTGCGGTCAGGGTGGCCAGGGCAATCCAGGCTTGCGGGTCGGACAGGAGTTCGATCATGGTCGGGTCAGGTGGCAATGAAACAAAGGTCGAGCGCAGCGACCAGTCGCTCGCGCTCGGCTGAGGGAATGAAACTGGCCTCGATGCTGTTGCGCGCCAGCGTGTACGCGTGGCGCACTGTCAGCTGCGGCAAGGCGGCAAAGGTGTCGACGAAATTCTGGTTGATGTAGCCGCCGAAGTAGGCCGGGTCGTCGGAGTTGAGCGTGGCGCACAGACCGGCGTCGAGCATGGCGCCCAGCGGGTGTTCGGCCAGCGTGGCAAAGACGCAGAGCTTCACGTTCGACAGCGGGCACACAGTCAGCGGCATGCGGTCGGCGGCCAGGCGCGCCACCAGGGCCGGGTCTTCCATGCAGCGCACGCCGTGGTCGATGCGGTCGACCTTCAACACGTCGAGCGCGCTCCAGATGTAGGCCGGCGGCCCTTCCTCGCCGGCATGCGCGACCAGCCGCAAGCCCAGTTCGCGACAGCGCACGAAGACCCGCGCGAACTTCTCGGGCGGGTTGCCTCGCTCGCCGCTGTCCAGCCCCACGCCGACCAGCAGGTTGCGGAACGGCAGCGCCTGCGCCAGCGTGTCGAACGCCGCTTCCTCGCTCAGGTGGCGCAGGAAACACAGGATCAACGCGCCGCTGACGCCCAGGTCACGCTGCGCCACATGACAGGCGCGTGCCAGCCCGTTGACCACCGTGGCCATCGGCACGCCGCGGTCGGTGTGCGTCTGCGGGTCGAAGAACAGTTCGGCGTGCACCACGTGATCGGCCGCCGCGCGTTTGAAATACGCCATGCCCATGTCGAAAAAATCGACTTCCTTCAGCAACACGCTGGCGCCGGCGTAGTAGATGTCGAGGAAGCTTTGCAGGTCGGTGAACGCATAGGCCGCGCGCAGTTGGTCGACGCTGGCGAAGGGCAGCGACACGCCGTTGCGCCGCGCCAGCTCGAAGATCAGCTCGGGTTCGAGCGAGCCCTCGATGTGGATGTGCAGCTCGGCCTTGGGCATGCGCCGCAGCAGGTCGGGCAGGCGCTCGCGCGGGATGGCGTCGAAGTCGATCATCGGGTGGGGCTTCCAAATTGAAGAGGCCGCACAGGGCGGCCTCCGGATCATACGAATGCCGACGCCTACTTCTTGTCGTCGCCCGGCACCTTGCCTTCGACGCCCTTCACGTAGGTCTTCAGGCCGCCGAGGAATTTGTCGTCGGCGACTTCGTCTTTCTTCAGCAGTTCCTTGCCGTCCTGCGCGACGATGGGGCCCTTCCAGATCGTGAAGCTACCGTCCTTCAGGCCGGCCTTCACGGCCTCGACCTTGGCCTTGGCTTCGGCCGGCACCTTGTCGGAGATCGACACCATGTCGATGGCGCCTTCCTTCACGCCCCACCAGATGCCAGCGCCGCCGGTCCACTTACCGTCGAGCGCGTCGCGGGTGGCCTGGATGTAGTACGGCGCCCAGTTGATGATGGCCGAGGCCAGGTGCGCCTTCGGTGCGTAGGCGGTCATGTCGGAGTCCCAGCCGAAGGCGTACTTGCCGGCTTTCTCGGCCGTTTGCAGCACGGCCGACGAGTCGGTGTTCTGCATCAGCACGTCGGCGCCGCCGTTCATCAGCGACTGCGCGGCCTCGGTTTCCTTGGGCGGGTTGAACCACTCATTGATCCAGACCACCTTGGTCTTGACCTTGGGGTTCACCGACTGCGCACCGAGCGTGAAGCTGTTGATGTTGCGGATCACTTCGGGGATGGGAATCGAGCCGACCACACCGAGCGTGTTGGTCTTGGTCATGGCGCCGGCGATCACGCCGGCCATGTAGGCGCCTTCATAGGTGCGGGAATCGTAGGTGCGCATGTTGGGCGCGGTCTTGTAGCCGGTGGCGTGCTCGAACTTCACGTCCTTCAGGTCGGCCGCGGCTTTCAGCATCGGCTCCATGTAGCCGAAGGTGGTGCCGAAGATCAGCGTGTTGCCCTGGCCGGCCATGTCGCGAAACACGCGCTCGGCGTCGGCCGCCTCGGGCACCTTTTCAACGAAGCTGGTGACGACCTTGTCGCCGAATTCTTTCTCGACCGCCTTGCGCGCGTTGTCGTGCGCAAACGTCCAGCCGCCATCACCGACCGGGCCGACGTACGCGAACGCCACCTTCAACGGCGCGGGTTTGGCGGCTGCCGACGCGGCGGCTGCGGGCGCCGAGGCAGCGACCACCACGACCTCTTCCTTCTTGCCGCAACCGGCCAGCATCGCCGCTGCGGCAACCGATGTCAGCGCCGCTGTCTTCAGCAGCTGTCTCTTGGTGATCAAGCTCATGGAATCTCCAGTTGAAAAAGAAAGAAGGCGTGTTCGAACGCAGAATTATCAAGCAGGGTGGGCGGCTATCCGCCCGGGAAAAACGGCTTGCCGATGGATGCCGGCATGTTCACGCGAATGAAGCTCGCGTTGCGCGAGATCAGTACCAGCACCACGATGGTGGCCAGGTACGGCAGCATCGTCAGGAACTGGCTGGGGATCTGCACGCCCTCGCCTTGCAGGTGAAATTGCAGCATCGTCACGCCGCCGAACAGATACGCACCGAGCAAGACACGTGCCGGGCGCCAGGTGGCGAAGGTGGTCAGCGCGAGTGCGATCCAGCCCTTGCCAGCGATCATGCCTTCGACCCACAGCGGCGTGTAGACGACCGAGATGTAGGCGCCCGACACGCCGCACAGCGCGCCGCCCACCATCACCGCAGCCAGCCGGATGCGCCGCACCGGGTAGCCCAGCGCATGCGCCGATTCGGGCGACTCGCCCACCGCGCGCAGCACCAGGCCGGCACGCGAGCGGTACAAGAACCAGGCCAGCGCGCCGGTCAGCGCAATCGCACCGTAGACCATCGGGTGCTGCCTGAAGAACGCCGTGCCGACGAAGGGAATGTCGGCCAGCCACGGCACCTCGAAGTGCGGCCGGTCGAGCAACTTTTCCTGCGTGTAGCGAATGCCCACGAAGGCCGAGAAGCCGGCACCGAACAGGCTGAGCGCCAGCCCCGTCGCGTACTGGTTGGTGTTCAGCCAGATCACCAGCACGCCGAAGGCCGCCGCCAGCAGTGCACCGGCTGCGGCACCGGCCGCGAAGCCCAGCCAGTCGTTGCCGCTGTGCACGGCGGTGGCGAAACCGGCCACCGCCGCCACCAACATCATCCCTTCGGCACCCAGGTTGACGATGCCGGCGCGCTCGTTGATCAACAGACCCAACGCGGCGAAGGCCAGCACGGTGCCGGCGTTCAGCGTGGCGGCCAGCAGCAAGGCAAAGGTGTCCATCAGGCCGTGCCTTTCAGCGGGTGGCGCGCGGCCTGCCAGCGGATGCGGTAGTGGATCAGCGTGTCGCAGGCCAGCAGCGTGAACAGCAGCAGGCCCTGGAACACACCGGTCAGCGACTTCGGCAGGCCCAGGCGCGACTGCGCCAGTTCACCGCCGATGTAGAACATGCTCATCAGCACGGCCGAAAAGACAATGCCCACCGGGTGCAGTCGCCCCACGTAGGCCACGATGATGGCCGCGAAGCCGTAGCCCGCCGGCACGTGGGGCGTCAGTTGCCCCAGCGGCCCGGCGGCCTCGAGTGCGCCGGCCAGTCCGGCCATGCCGCCCGAGCCCAGCAGCGCCAGCCACAAGGCCTTGCGCGACGAGAAACCAGCGTAGCGCGCGGCAGCCGGCGCCAGCCCGCCGACCTGCATCTGAAAGCCGGCCAGGCTGCGGAACATGAAGAGCCAGAACACGCCCACCATCGCCAGCGCAATCAACGCGCCGATATTGACCCGCGAGCCGGTGAACAGGCGCGGCACCTTGGTCGCGTCGAGAAAGGTGATGGTTTGCGGAAAGTTGAAGCCGGCCGGGTCTTTCCACGGTCCGTAGACCAGGTAGCTCAGCACCATCTCGGCCACGTAGACCAGCATCAGGCTGACCAGGATTTCATTCGCGTTGAAGCGGTCGCGCAGCAGCGCGACGATGGCCGCCCAAGCCATGCCGCCCAGCACGCCGGCGATGAGGATGAGCGCAACGATCCAGCGCCCGGTGTCGGGGCCGGCCTGCATCGCCACATAGCTGGCCGTGATGGCACCGAGGATGAACTGGCCCTCGGCGCCGATGTTCCAGACGTTGGAGCGAAAGCACAGCGCCAGGCCCAGGGCGATCAGGATCAGCGGCACGGCCTTGACGGCGATCTCGCTCCAGGCGTAGCCGCTCTTGATCGGCTCGACGAAGAACATGCGCAGGCCCAGCAGCGGGTCCTTGTCGAGCAGCAGGAACAGCACCACACCCACCGCCACCGTCACTGCCAGCGCGATCAGCGGCGAGGCCAGGGCCATCGCGCTCGACGGCGCGGCACGGGATTCAAGCTTGAACATGGTTGCGCTCCTGCACTTCACTCACTGTGGCTGGGTCACACCGTTCGGGCTGAGGTATCGAAGCCCTCCGCGCGGCCCTTCGAGACCTCAGGGTGAACGGTGGGGGTGTCGAAAATGCCCGCCATCCACTGGCCGATGCGTAGGGTCGTGGCCTCGCGCGCCGGCACGCTCGGC
>JANNBZ010000098.1:0-15917 GCA_031386065.1 Burkholderiales bacterium | reverse complement strand
CGCCGCCTACGCTCCCATCCCGGCCACCCGTACTTACTACTTCGACGATTTTAATTTCACGCCTTGAGCACGGGGGTGCCGCGCGCCGCGGGCCACCCCGCGTCGGTCGCACAACATTCATAAAAGGCGCCGCGGCGCCTTGTCGTTCTTTCCCTCCGCAGCCATGGCCAACGATTCTTATCCCCGCCTGCTCGGCGACATCGGCGGCACCAACGCGCGCCTTGCGTGGCAGACGGGTCATGCGGCGCCGCTGACCGACGTGGTCATCTATGCGTGCGCCGAGCACGACTCGCTGCTGGCGGCGATCCGGCGTTACCTGGCCGAACACGGCAAGCAGCGCCCATCGACGTGCGCGATCGGCATCGCCAATCCCATCCTGGGCGACCATGTGCAGATGACCAACCACCATTGGTCGTTCTCGATTTCTGCGTTGCAGCAAGGCCTGGGAGTGAAGCGCCTGAAAGTCATCAACGACTTCACTGCGCTGGCCCTGTCGTTGCCCACGCTGCAGCCGGCCGACCTGCTGCGCATCGGCCACGGCGGGGTGGCGGTGCCCGGAGCAGCGCTGGCGGTGCTTGGCCCCGGTACCGGGCTCGGTGTCGCGGGCCTGCTGCCCTCGGGCGTGTGCGGCTTCGTGCCCGTGACCGGCGAGGGAGGGCACGTCACGCTGGCGGCGCAAAGCGAGTTTGAAACTGCCGTGATCGGCTTGCTGACCCACCGCTTTGGCCATGCCTCGGCCGAGCGCGCGCTGTCGGGCCCGGGCCTGGTCAACCTCTACGATGCCGCCAGCACGCTGGCGAATCGCACGCCGCTGCCGCTGCACCCCGCCGACGTCATCGAGCGCGCCCGCGACGATGCCGATCCGTCGTGCGTCGCTGCCATCGACCTGTTCTGCAAGTTCCTCGGCGGTGTCGCCGGCAACCTGGCGCTGACGCTGGGGGCCCGAGGCGGGGTCTACATCGGCGGCGGCCTGGCTCCGCGGCTGCAGGCCCAGATCGAACGCTCCGCGTTCCGTGAACGCTTCGTCGGCAAAGGCCGATTCCGCGAGTACCTGGAGGCGATCCCGACCTTCATCATCGACGCGCAGACTTCACCGGCACTCACAGGTGCTGCTCGCGCGCTCGACATGGCCGATTGAGCCCACGACGCCGATTGACACGATGAAAGTCTGCTTTCAATTCAAGCTGAAATACCTTCGAAACGGGCCGCTCGGGTCGGGCTTGCGGATCGTCGTGAGCACACCGCGGCTGACGTTCTGCGAGCGAAACGCCAGCTGAAGCGCAGCCTGTCCCGCTACACTGCCCCACCTCTGAAACAGCACCCCATGACGACCCAAAAGCGTTCACGCAGTGCAAAGCAATCTTTGAAAGAACGCGACGGTCCGGTCACCATCGGCATGGTCGCGCAGGCAGCGGGCGTGTCTGCCAGCACGGTCTCGCGCGTGCTCAACGGCACCGCGGTTGTCAGCGACCTCAAAAAGAAGGCCATCGACGACGCGATCGCAAATCTGGGTTTCGTCCCGAACCCCGTCGCACGTGGCCTGGCGGGTGGTCGCACGTTCAGCATCGGCGTGGTCACGCAGGCCCTCGACAGCCCGTTCTATGGCGCAGCCATGCGGGGCATCGAAGACGAACTGCTGCCGGCCGGCTACAACGCGCTCTTTGTCAGCGGTCACTGGAACGCGACGGCCGAGGCTCGCTGCATCGACGTGTTGCAGTCGCGGCGCGTCGACGGCATCGTTGTGCTCACCGGCCGGCTGACGGACCAGGCGTTGAAGGGCTATGCGAAGAACCAACCCCTGGTGGTGACCGGGCGAACACTCAAGGCGCCAGGTCTGTTCACGCTGAACTTCGACAACTTCGAAGGCGGGCGGCTGGCCACGCTGCACCTGATCCAGCTCGGGCATCGGCGCATTGCCTTCATCACCGGCGACGCAGGCCACCCAGACGCGACCGAGCGGCTGGGCGGCTACCGGGCTGCCCTCAAGGAGTCCGGCATTGCGTTCGACCGCGAGCTGGTCGTCCCCGGCGAATATCACGAGCTGAGTGGCCTGCTCGCGGTCGATCACCTGCTGGCGAAGAAGCAACGCTTCACCGCCATCTTCGCAGCCAATGACCAGATGGCCGTGGGTGCCGCGCTGGGCCTGCAGCGGCGTTCGCTGCGGGTGCCGGAAGACGTTTCCGTTGTCGGCTTCGACGACCTGCCGACGTCGCAATACGCGATTCCGCCGCTGACTTCCGTGCAACAGCCGGCTTACGAGTTGGGGCGCTTGGCGGCATCGGCAATGCTGCAGCTGCTGGCCAACGTCAAACCCAGCGTGGAAGTGCCCATCCCGCGGCTGATCGCGCGCGAATCCAGCCGCCGCCTGCAGGGCTGAGCACGGCGCCTCAGCACCACATCGGCGGTGCTGGGCCGAGCGTGCGAGCGTCCGATCGTCCACACATCAGCGCAGCGACGGGTTTGCCTCGCACCGTCAAAGGGTTCCCTCGATTGACATCCGCAGACGAGCCCCTTAGAGTTTGAAAGCGCTTTCATATGCAAGGCGGCAGCATCTGGTCGGGCCAACGTCCGCCAGGCTTTGGTGATCGACGTTGATGGCGCGGGAGAAGCGAATGCGGGGGAAATCACGAGGGTTCGGAGCGGGGCAACTTGCAGCAGGGCTGGGCCTGACGCTGTTGCTGGCGGGCGCGCAGGCTCAGCAAACGCTGGTCGTGGCCGCATTTCCGGCCGTCGACGAGATCGTCAAGTCGGCCATCCCGGCCTGGAAACGCCTGCACCCGACGGTCGACATCAAGGTCGTCAGCCGCCAGTTCAGCGACCACCACACCGCGATGACGACTGCGTTGTCGACCTCGTTCTACCTGCCCGACGTGATGGCGCTCGAGGTCGGCTACGTCGGCCGCTTCGCGCAGGGCGGCGGGCTGGAAGACCTGTCTCGCCCGCCGTACAACATCCGCCAGTTCGAGTCGCGCTACGTGCCTTACGCGTTTCAGCAGGCGACCAGCCGAAAGGGCGCGGTGGTGGCTGCGCCCACCGACATCGGGCCCGGCACCCTGCTCTACCGCACCGACATCCTGGCCAAGGCCGGGGTCAGCGAAGCCGAACTTGTGCGCACCTGGGAAAGCTATGTCGCCAGCGGCGCGAAGATCAAGGCCGCCACCGGCGCCTACCTGATGGCGCATGCGCGCGACATGAAAGACATCGTCATTCGCACCGGCATCCAGCCCGGCGAGGGCTTGTACTTCGACAAGGACTCGAACGTGCTCGTGACCTCGCCGCGCTTCGTTCGCGCCTTCGAGTTGGCGCGCCAGGTGCGCAGCCAGAAGCTCGACGCGCGGGTCAGTTCGTGGTCGAACGAATGGTCCGAAGGCTTCAAGCGCGGCACCATCGCCACGCAAATGACGGGTGCCTGGCTGGCCGGCCACCTGAACAACTGGCTGGCCCCCGACACGCGCGGCAAGTGGCGCGCGGCGCAGTTGCCGGAAGGCGCGTTCGCGGCCTATGGCGGCACCTTCTTCGCCATCGCGCGGGGTGCGCCGGCAGCGCACAAGCAACTGGCCTGGGAGCTGATCCAGCTGCTGACGCTGGACCGCGGCATGCAGCTCGCCGCGTTCAAGTCGCAAGACGCATTCCCCGCACTGCTGGAGACCTACGACGACCCGTTCTTCGACCAGCCGATCAGCTTCCTCGGCGGCCAGAAGGCGCGTGTCGGCTGGCGCGATGCTGCCAGCCGCGTCGCGGCGGTCGATGTGCACAAGCAGGATGCATTCGCCGACGAAGTCATCAACACCGAGCTCGACAAGGTGCTCGACCGCGGCAAGGACATCCCGACCGCCCTCGCCGATGCGCAGCGCCTGCTGCAGCAGCGTGCGCGCCGCTGAGGCCGCGCGCCTGCGCCACTCCCCAACCTCTGACACCTTGCTGCCATGAAGCTGCCTGCTGCCCTGCGCCTGTCACCCGCGTGGACACCGTATGTGCTCCTGAGCCCGTTCGTGATCCTGTTCGTGGTCTTCGGCGTGTTCCCGCTCGCGTTCTCGCTCTACCTCGCGTTCCAGTCGTGGGAGCCGACCAGCGGCCTGGCCTCGATGCAGTTCGTCGGCCTCGACAACTACGCCTTCGCCTTGCGCGACGAGTGGTTCTGGAAGTCGCTGAAGAACACCGCCTGGCTGGCGCTTGCGTCGGGCGTGCCGCAACACCTGGTGGCGATCCCGCTGGCGGTCTTCATCCACACATCGTTCAAGCGCCTGCGCAACGGCGTGGTCGGCGCGTACTTCATGCCCTACATCACCTCGACCGTGGCGATCGCGATTCTGTTCAGCTCGTTGTTCTCGACCGACTACGGCCTGATCAATGTCGGCATCAACGTGCTGAGCCAGCTGCCCGTGCTGGGCGGCTTGATGCCCGCGAACCCGATCGACTGGCTCAACGATCCCGACAACATCAAGCCCGCCATCGCGATGATCGTGTTCTGGCGCTATGTGGGTTTCAACGTGGTGCTGTACCTGGCCGCGCTGCAAACGATCCCGGGCGACATCTACGAGGCCGCGACGATGGACGGTGCCGGCCGCGTGCAGCAGTTCTTCTTCATCACGCTGCCCAGCCTGAAGCCGATGATCTTCTTCGGCGTCACGCTCAGCGTGATCGGCGGCCTGCAGCTGTTCGAAGAACCGTTCATCCTGACCGGCGGCCGCGGCGGCTCCGACCAGTCGGGCATGACGACCGCGATCTACCTCTACCGGATGGCCTTCGACTTCAACGACTTCGGCGCCGCCAGCGCGATGTCGTGGCTGCTGTTCATCCTGGTGGCGCTGCTGACCTGGGTCACCAACCGCGCCTTCCGCCCGCGCGGTCCTTCGGCATGAAGCCCCACAGCCCGAGCACGAACCAATGAAAACCGATCGCCTGGCCCCGTGGGCCGCCTACTGCGTCGTCGGCGTGGGTGCGCTGATCATGCTGGCGCCGTTTTATTTCATGTTCGTCTTCGCGACCCATTCGCGCACCGAAATCTTCAGCCTGCCGCCGCCGATGTTCTTCGGCGACGACTTCCTCAACAACCTGAAGATCCTCACCGAGCGCATTCCGTTTTGGCGCAACCTCGGTTGGAGCCTTTACGTGGCCATCGGCTCCACCGTGCTCACGCTGCTGTTCTGTTCGATGGGCGGTTACGCCTTCGCGCTGTTCGACTTCCGCTTCAAGAACGCGTTGTTCGGGCTGGTGATGGGCACGATGCTGCTGCCCTCGTTCATGAACATGATCCCGACCTTCATGATCATGGACATGCTCGGCTGGATCGACCAGCCGCGCGCGCTGTACATCCCCGGCGCGGCCAGCGCTTTCGGCATCTTCCTGATGCGCCAGTTCGTCACCACGTCGATCCCGAAAGACCTGGTCGAGGCGGCACGCATGGACGGCTGCAGCGAGCTGGGCATCTACTGGCGCATCGTGCTGCCGCTGCTGAAGCCGGCGCTGGGCACGCTGGGGCTGATCACCTTCATCGCGTCGTGGAACAACTTCATCGGGCCGCTGATCGTGATGCGCTCGCCCGACATGTACACGCTGCCGCTGGCGCTGCGCAGCCTGCAGAACCCGGTCAACACCGAATGGGGCGCGCTGATGACGGGCTCGGCCATTGCCACGCTGCCGCTGGTGGTGCTGTTCTTGCTTTCGTCGCGGCAGTTGATTTCTGGCCTGACGGCCGGGGCAGTGAAGTAGCGAACTGCGAACTGCAACCCGGCGCCGGCCGTGCAGAAGCGTGCCTGCGCGGTGACACGTCTTTCCAAGAACAAAGAAGCTTTCAATGACCCTGCTCAAACCCGCTGACTCGACCAACCAGTTCCCGCCCGGCTTCGTGTGGGGCGTGGCGACCAGTTCCTTCCAGATCGAAGGTGCCGCCGTCGAAGACGGCAAGGGGCCTTCGATCTGGGACCGGTTCTGCCGTGTCCCGGGGGCCATCGCCGACGCGAGTGACGGCGACATCGCCTGCGACCACTACCACCGCTGGTCCGAAGACCTCGACCTGGTCGCGAAGCTCGGCGTCGATGCCTACCGCTTTTCGGTTTCGTGGCCCCGCGTGCGGCCGGGCGGTGCCGGTGCCTGGAATGAAAAAGGCCTCGACTTCTACGACCGATTGATCGACGGCCTGTTAGCGCGCGGCATCAAGCCGTACCTCACGCTCAACCACTGGGATCTGCCCGCCGAGCTGCAGGCGGCCGGCGGCTGGGCCCACCGCGACACAGTGCATCGCTTTGTCGAGTACGCGGTCGGCGTTGCCGATCGGCTGGGCGAGCGGGCGGTGTCGATCACCACCCACAACGAGCCCTGGGTGATGTCGATGCTGGGCCACGAGACCGGTGTTTTCGCGCCGGGGGTGAAGGACCGCGCCGTGGCCATGCAGGTGTCGCATCACCTGTTGCTCAGCCACGGGCTGGCGCTGCAGGCGCTGCGAGCGGAGGGCTGTCCCGCCAAGCTCGGCATCGTGCTCAACGTCTCGCCGATCCAGCCCGCCACCGACTCGGCGGCCGATCTGCAGAAAGCGCAACTGGAAGACGGCCGCCTGGTGCGCTGGTACATGGACCCGTTGTTCAAGTCCAGTTATCCGCAGGACGTGCTCGAATTTCTCGGCCACGACGCGCCGCGCATCGAGCCCGGCGACTTGCAGGCCATCGCCACCCCGATGGACTTCCTCGGCATCAACTACTACTCGCGCTCGGTGGTCAGCGCCGCCGATGAATGGAAGGTGCACGACAGCGGCTACGGCGTCACCGACATGGGCTGGGAAATCTACCCGCGCGGCTTGACCGACGTGCTGCTGCGCCTGCAGCGCGACTACCCGGTGCCGCCGCTGTACGTGACCGAGAACGGCGGCGCCTTCAAGGACCAACTGATCGATGGCCGTGTCGATGATTCCGAGCGCACCGACTACATCGCCCGCCACATCGACGCGGTCGGCGACGCCATCCGCCAAGGGGTGCGAATGGAGGGCTACATGGTCTGGAGCCTGCTCGACAACTTCGAGTGGGCCTCGGGTTACGAGAAGCGCTTCGGCATCGTGCATGTCGACTATGCGAGCCAGCGCCGCACGCCGAAGAGCAGCGCGCTGTGGTACGCCGACTTCCTGCGGCGTCAAAAGGCCCTGCATGCGCAGCGCGTCGCCAGCGCCATCGGAGCCTAGGATGGGACAGGTATCACTGCGGGGCATCCGCAAGAGCTACGGCAAGGTCGATGTCATCAAGGGCATCGACCTCGATGTCGCCGACGGCGAGTTCATCGTCTTCGTCGGCCCCTCGGGCTGCGGCAAGTCGACCGTGCTGCGCATGATTGCCGGCCTGGAATCCATCACCGGCGGTGACGTGCTGATCGACGGCGTGCGGGCCAACGACCTGCGCCCGGCCGACCGCGGCGCGGCGATGGTGTTCCAGAGCTACGCGCTGTACCCGCACATGACCGTGGCCGAGAACATGGGCTTCGCACTGAAGATGGCCGGCGTGGCCAAGCCCGACCGCGAGGCGCAGGTCGGCCGCGCTGCCGAGATCTTGCGCATCACCGAGCTGCTCGGCCGCTTTCCCAAAGAGCTGTCGGGTGGCCAGCGCCAGCGCGTGGCCATCGGCCGCGCCATCGTGCGCAAGCCCAAGGTCTTTTTGTTCGACGAGCCGCTGTCCAACCTCGACGCGGCCTTGCGCGTGAACATGCGCATCGAGCTGTCGCGGCTGCACAAGGAGCTGGCCACGACGATGATCTACGTGACGCACGACCAGGTCGAGGCGATGACGCTCGGCGACCGCATCGCCGTCTTCAACAAGGGCATCGTCGAGCAGCTGGGCCCGCCGATGACGCTGTACAACCAACCGGCCAACGAGTTCGTGGCCGGCTTCATCGGCGCGCCGCGCATCAACCTGATCCCGCGCCCGCTCGCCGGCGCCGCCGCCTCGCCGCATGCGGCCTTGTGGACCGCGCTGGCAGGCCAGGCACCGGCCGGCGTGCAGCGCGCGGGACTGCGCCCGGAGCATCTGCACCTGGTGCCGGCCGGCCAGGGCATCGCCGCCAGCGTGGCACTGGCCGAGCACCTCGGCGACTCGTCGATCATTCACCTGAGGGTCGACGGCATCAGCGAGCTGCTGACCGCCAAGGTGGGCACCGAAAGCAGCGCGATCGATGCCGGCCAGACCGTCGGCCTGGCGCCAGACGCCGCCTGGGCTTTGACCTTCGGCGCAGACGGCCGGCTGGTGTCCTGAGGCGGCCGGGCACATTGATGGCCAAGGGCAAACGCAAGGACGAATGGAAGCTGGTCTGGAACGACGAGTTCGACGGCGACCACATCGACCCGTCGAAGTGGGCCTTCGACATCGGCAATGGCTTCTTCGACTACACGCACCAGGTGTGGATTCCGGGCTGGGGCAATGAAGAGCTGCAGTACTACACCCACGAACCCGAGAACGTCTTCGTCAAGGACAGCCTGCTGACGATCCGCGCGCTGAAGGAATCGCTGCATGGCTGCGGCTACACGTCGGCGCGGCTGAAAACACGCATGCGCGACGGCACGCCGCTGTTCACCAAGCTGTACGGCAAGTTCGAGTTCCGCGCCAAGGTGCCGTGGGGCAAGGGCCTGTGGCCGGCGCTGTGGCTGCTGCCGCAGGACGACCGCTACGGCGGCTGGGCAGCGTCGGGTGAAATCGATGTGATGGAGATCGTCGGCGAGAAGCCGCACGAGGTCTTGAACAGCATTCACTTCGGCTCGGCCTACCCGAAGCGCTCGCTGATCACGCACGTGCACCCGTTGCCAGGCGGCAGCACGGTGGCCGACTGGCATGTCTACACGGTGGAGTGGGAGCCGGGCGAGATCCGCTTTTATGTCGACGGTGTGCACACCTCCACGCGCGATCATTGGTGGAGCTGCAGCAAGACAACCAAGGGCCAAGGCATCGAGGCCCGGCGCGCCGCCGATCTCAACCCCTGGCCGGCGCCGTTCGACCAACCCTTCTACCTGGTCATGAACGTGGCCGTGGGCGGCAACTTCCCCGGGGCGCCCAACGCCGCCACGCACTTTCCGGCCGAGCTGGTGGTGGACTACGTGCGCGTCTACGACCGCATCGGCGGTTACGGTGAACCCAAGCCGCGCAGCGCGGCCAAGTTCCCCTGGCACAAGAAACCCTGACCGGCAGATGCCATGTTGAAGCCGCTGCATCGCCCGTTCGAGGCCGCGCCAGGCGCAGGGCTGGCCGCCCCAGGGTCTGTGTTGTCCCGGCTGCGGCACGCCTGGGTGGCGCTGATGTGCCTGCCCTTGCTGGCCTGTGGCGGCGGCGCGGGTGGCGAGGCAACGTCCACGGCTACACCGGCACCGGCACCTGCACCCGCACCGGCACCTGCACCCGCACCCGCACCCGCACCTGCACCCATGCCGACCGGCTATGTGCTGGTGTGGTCTGACGAGTTCGACCGGGATGGGCTGCCTGACCCGACTCGCTGGGACTACGACACCGATCGCAACCCGCTGGGCTGGTACAACAACGAACGCCAGTACTACGCCCGCGCGCGCCCGGAAAATGCGGTGGTCAGCAACGGCCGGCTGCGCATCACCGCGCGGCTCGAAGACCTGCGCAGCGCCGCCGACTGGGGCGGCCAGCGCTACACCTCGGCGCGACTGGTCACCCGAGGCAAGGCCGACTGGACCTACGGCTACTTCGAAGTGCGGGCCAAGCTGCCGTGCGGCCGAGGCACCTGGCCGGCGATCTGGACGCTGGGCAGCAGCGGGGTCTGGCCCGACAACGGCGAGATCGACCTGATGGAACAGGTGGGCAGCGACCCGAGCCGCGTGTTCGGCACCGTGCACACGCAGCAAAGCGGCGGTCGCGGCACCGGCGCAGCAGTGCAGGTGAGCGACGCCTGCACCAGCTTCCACAACTACCAGCTCCACTGGACGGCGGACGCCATCGACATCGGCATCGACGGCGTCGTCCACTACCGCTACGCCAACCCACGGGCCGGCAGCTCGACCTGGCCGTTCGACGCGCCGCAGTACCTGCTGCTCAACATCGCAATCGGCGGCGACCTCGGCGGCAACATCGACGACGCCATCTTCCCGGTCACGATGGAGATCGAGCATGTGCGCGTGTTCCAGGCCGCGCGCTGAGTGCCCACCAGAAAGTCCCGCATGACGAGCTCCCTCGAAGCCGACGGCTTCCACCTCACCGGCTTCAATGAAGCGCGACCGTTCTCCAGCTTCCTGCCCGGCATTGCGGGCGAATACGGCAAGCCGATGTGGGTCTTCTACGCCAACCGGGGTCAGTGCATCTCGAGCTTCGGCGTGCGCGACCGCAACGGCGCGATGCTCGAGTTCCACCCCGCCAACAAGGCCTATGCGCTGACCCCGCTGCTGGGCTTTCGCAGCTTCTTCAGGATCGCCGCAGACACCGGCGCGACGACGCTTCACGAGCCGTTCTTGACCGGCGTCACCGGCGGCCTCTCTGGCGGACTCTCTGGCGACCTCTCTGACGAAGTGACGCAGCGCCTGTGCGCACGCGCCGAGGAGCTGGAGATCGAGGAGCTGCACCCCGCCCTGGGGCTGCGCATGCGCGTCGTCTACTTCACACTGCCGGGCGAGAACCTGCCGGTGCTGGTGCGGCAGGTCACGGTGCAAAACATCGGCCCGCAGACCCTGCGTGCCGACGTGCTGGACGGCCTGCCGCAGATCGTGCCCTACGGTCTCGAAGAGAAGCTGCTCAAGCAGATGTCGCGCACGATGGAGGCCTTTGCCGAGGTCCGCCACACGAACGAGGCGCTGCCCTTTTTCAAGCTCAAGGTCGAGCCCTCCGACAAGCCCGAAGTGCAGTGGATCGACGGCGGCTTCTTCGCCTTCACGCTGCGCGACGGCGAGCCCGTGCCGGTGCTGACCGACCCGGACCTGGTGTTCGGATCGGACACCAGCCTGCGCACGCCGCTGCCCTTTGCGCGCGGCGACCAGCTCGATCCTCAGGCCGCGCGCAGCGAGACGCTGACCGGCTGCGCTTTTGCCAGCCTTTCGGTGTCGCTCGATCCCGGCGCTTCGACATCCTGGGCCTCGTATTTCGGGCAGGCCCCCGATTGGGAGACCGCGCGCAGCTTCAGGCAACGGGTGGCGCAGGACGCGTTGTACGTCAGCCGCAAGCGCAACGAAAACACCGAGCTCATCACGACGCTGAGCGCCCGCTTCGCGTTGATCGCCGGCCCCTCGCAGCTCGACCCCTACACGCGCCAGGCCTTCCTCGACAACACGCTTCGGGGCGGGCAACCGGTGGTGATCGAAGGCCCGCGTGGGCCGCGCGTGTTCCACACCTTCACCCGCAAGCATGGCGACATGGAGCGCGACTACAACGCGTTCGAACTGGCGCCCACCTACTGGTCGCAAGGCAACGCCAACTTCCGCGACGTGAACCAGAACCGTCGCTGCGAGAACTTCATCTTTCCGGGGGTAGATGCCTCGAACATCGAGACCTTCTTCAACCTGATCCAGCTCGACGGCAACAACCCGCTGGTCATCCAGGCAGAGAAATTCCTCGTTCCGCCGGACCAGTTGGCGCTGTTGTGGCAAGACTGGCCAGCCGGCAACACCCCCGCCTGGCAGGCCTTGCTGGCGCAGCCCTTCGGCCCGGGACAACTGCTCGAAGCGCTGATCGATGAATACGCCACGCCGCAGATGGCACGTCCCTGGTTCGACTGCATCCTGGGCCGGGCCGACAAGATCCAGAGCGCCGCTCACGGCGAGGGCTATTGGGTCGACCACTGGATCTACAACCTCGACCTGATCGACAGCTATGCCGCGCTGTACCCGGATCGGCTGCGCGCGTTGCTGATCGAGCGGGCCGACTTCAGCTATTTCGACAACGACCACATCGTGCAGCCGCGCGACAGGAAGTACGTGCTTCGCAAGGACGGCTCGGTGCGCCAACTGCACGCGGTGGTGAAGGACGCCGACAAGGCCCAGCTGATCGCACAGCGAGCCGAACAGCCGCACGCAATGCGCGCCGCACGCGGCCTGGGCCCGATCTACCGGACCACGCTGCTGGCCAAGACGCTGAACCTGCTGGCCATCAAGGCCTCACTGTTCGACCCGTTTGGCATCGGCCTGGAAATGGAAGCCGAGAAACCCGGCTGGTGCGATGCCCTGAACGGCTTGCCGGGGCTGGTGGGCTCGTCAACGCACGAGGCCTTTGCGCTGCAGCGCTGGGTGGCCTTCACGCGGCGCACGGTGCAAGACTTTCTGGCCCCCGGCGGCACGCTGTCGGTGGCGGTCGAAATTGCCGCCTTCGTGCACTCGCTGAGCGGCATTCTGGTGCGCGCCGACGCACAAGATTTTTTCCCCACGTGGCAGCAGTTGGCCACGCGCCGCGAGGCCTTCAGGGCCGAGACGCGCCTTGGTGTGGTGGGCGAACAGGCCGATCTGTCCGCCGCCGAGGTGCTGCAATTTCTGGCTGCCGTCGACTGCGTTTTGCTGCGCGGCCTGGCCCGCGCCGTCGACAGCAGCGGCCTGCCGATCAGCTACTACACCCACGAGATCACCGAGTTCGATCTGCTCCCCGATGCGGCACCACGCGCCGACGGCGAGCCGGCCACGCTGCATGTGCGAGCCCGGCGCTTCATCCCGAAGCCCATCACCGCCTTCCTGGAAGGCGCGGTGCACTCGCTGCGATCGAGCCACGGCGCGGCGCAGGCGCAGGCGCTGTACCGCGCGGTTCGCCAGTCGTCGCTTTACGACGCCAAGCTCGGCATGTACCGCGTCAACGCGCCGCTGGATGCCGAGAGCTTCGAGATCGGGCGCAGCAGGGTCTTCTCGCCGGGTTGGCTCGAGAACGAATCCATCTTCCTGCACATGCACTACAAGTTCATGCTGGAGACGCTGCGCAGTGGCCTGGCCGATGAGTTCTACGCCGACCTGCAACGCGGTCTCGTCGCATTCCACTCGCCCGAGGTCTACGGGCGCTCGCCGCTCGAGAACTCGTCCTTCATCGCCAGCAGCCGCTTCCCCGATCCCAAGGTGCACGGTGTCGGCTTCGTGGCGCGGCTCAGCGGCGCAACGGCCGAGTGGATCAGCATGGTGCTGCACATGGGGCTGGGCGCAGCGCCGTTCCGCTGGGTCGACGGTGCGCTGCGCTTCCAGCCGCTGCCCACGCTTGCCGACTGGCTGTTCACCACCCAGCCGTCGGGCGGCTTCGGCGCCGACAGCTTCGGGTTCCGGTTGTTCGGGCAGACGTGGATCGTCTACGCCAACCCGCAACGACGCGCCACGTTCGGTCCCGGCGCGGTGGCTCCGGTGTCGTTCGAGTTGCGCTACGTCAACGGCACGCTGCACACGCATGCGGGCGGCTGGCTTCCTGCGGACCTGGCCCTGGACCTGCGAGACGGCAAGCTCGCCAGCGTGGTGATCCGCCTCGGTTAGCGCGCCAATCCAGCGGCACCTGAGCCACGGTGAACCCGATCGATGGCGCGTGCGGCTGAGGGCCGCTGATCTTTTGCCAACTGCGCCGCTCGCACCGCAGCCGCTGAGCGGACGCAAGCACCGGGCCGGCTGCCCGAGCTGCACGGAACGCCCGGTAGCGCTCCCCGCGCTTTCCCTCGATTGACACGCCGAGACCGCTCCCGTACAGTCTGAAAGCGCTTTCAACAATGATGCGCAACCTGCTCGTCCGCACGGCTTTCCGGTGAAAGTGCGGGCTCGCGGCACAGGCCCAAACGGAGATCCGGATGCGCAAGACAACTCAGTGGATCAGGTCGTGACGGCAGGCTCCGCCAGTTCGAATCACGCTGCATGCCGTGCAGCCGTGCTGCCATGAAGTAGGCCTCGCGCGCATCAACAACGAATCATGAGCATATTTTCCGCAGCCGAGCTGGGCGCTGTTTTCCCGAAAGACTTCGTGTGGGGCGTGGCCACCAGCGCTTTCCAGATCGAGGGCGCCTCCGCCACCGACGGCAAAGGTCCATCGATCTGGGACAGCTTCTGCGCCACACCCGGCAGCATCGCCGACGGCGGCAACGGCGACGTGGCTTGCGAGCATTACACGCGCTGGGCCGACGACCTCGATCTGATCCAGGGGCTGGGCGTTGACGCCTACCGCTTCTCGGTTTCGTGGCCGCGCGTGCGGCCGGGCGGCGCAGGCACCTGGAACGAGAAAGGCATGGACTTCTACGACCGCCTGGTCGACGGCCTGATCGCGCGCGGCATCAAGCCCCACCTGACGCTGAACCACTGGGACCTGCCGGCCGAGTTGCAGACACGCGGCGGCTGGGCCGACCGCGACACCGTGCACCGCTTCGTCGAGTACGCCGAGGCCATGGCCGCGCGGCTGGGCGACCGCGTGGCGACCATCACCACGCACAACGAGCCCTGGGTGATGGCGGTGCTCGGCCACGAGACCGGCATCTTCGCGCCGGGCATCAAGAACCGCGCGACGGCGGCGCAGGCCTCGCACCACCTGCTGCTCAGCCACGGGCTGGCGCTGCAAGCGCTGCGCGCGCAAGGTTGCCGCAGCCAGCTCGGCATCGTGCTCAACCTGTCGCCCACGCACCCGGCCACGCCGTCCGAGGCCGACCGGGCCAAGGCGCATCTCGAAGACGGCCTGCTGCTGCGGCGGTACATGGACCCGCTGTTCAAGGCGAGCTACCCGCAGGACGTGCTCGACCACCTGGGCGCCGATGCGCCGCGCGTCGAGGCCGGTGATCTGCAGGCGATCGCGCAGCCGATGGACTTCCTCGGCATCAACTACTACTCGCGCTCGGTGGTCAGCGCCGCCGGGCCATGGGACGTGCACAGCAGCGGCCGCGAGATCACCGACATGGGCTGGGAGGTCTACCCCGAAGGCCTGACCGAGCTGATGCTGCGCCTGCACCGCGACTACGCCGTGCCGCCGCTGTACGTGACCGAGAACGGCGGCGCCTTCAAGGATGCGCTGGTCGACGGCCGCATCCATGACCGCCAGCGCATCGACTACATCGCACGCCACATCGCCGCAGTGGGCGAAGCGATGCGCCAGGGCGTGCGCATGCAGGGCTACATGGTGTGGAGCCTGCTCGACAACTTCGAGTGGGCCTCGGGCTACGAGAAGCGTTTCGGCATCGTGCATGTCGACTACGCCACCCAGCGCCGCACGCTGAAAGACAGCGCGCTGTGGTACCGCGATTTCCTTCAACAGCAAAAAGCCGCCCGCGCAACGCGCGAGGCCGCTGCAACGGGGGCATGAGATGGGCCAGGTTTCACTGCGCGGCATCCGCAAGAGCTACGGCAATGTCGAGATCATCAAGGGCGTCGACCTGGACGTGAACGACGGCGAGTTCCTGGTCTTCGTCGGCCCCTCGGGCTGCGGCAAGTCGACCACGCTGCGCATGATCGCGGGGCTGGAGACCATCACCGGCGGCGACCTGCTGATCGACGGCAGTCGCGCCAACGACCTGCGGCCTTCCGACCGGGGCGCGGCGATGGTGTTCCAGAGCTACGCGCTCTACCCGCACATGACGGTGGCCGAGAACATGGGCTTCTCGCTGCGCATGGCCGGCGTGGGCCGGGCGCAGCGCGACGAGCAGGTCAACCGCACGGCCGACATCCTGCGCATCACCGAGCTGCTGAAGCGCTTTCCGAAAGAGCTGTCGGGCGGCCAGCGTCAGCGTGTGGCAATCGGCCGCGCCATCGTGCGCAAGCCCAAGGTGTTTTTGTTCGACGAGCCGTTGTCGAACCTGGACGCTGCCCTGCGCGTGAACATGCGCATCGAGCTGTCGCGCCTGCACAAGGAGCTGGGCACGACCATGATCTACGTCACCCACGACCAGGTCGAGGCGATGACGATGGGCGACCGCATCGCGGTGTTCAACCAGGGCCATGTCGAGCAGCTCGGCGCGCCGATGGACCTGTACAACCGCCCGGCCAACGAGTTCGTGGCCACCTTTCTGGGTGCGCC
>JANNBZ010000095.1:0-18783 GCA_031386065.1 Burkholderiales bacterium | reverse complement strand
GGTCGCCCGAAATGCCGAAGCGCCACAGCAGCCGGCGATCGCAGACCTCGTTCGCCGCGCCTTCGGGCCCGGCAGTAGCGAGCTGCGGGCGGGTCAGGCTCAGCACGAGTGCGGTGGTCAATGTCTGCACCGCCGCGAAGTTCTCGGCGCCGATGCGCAGTGCGCGCAGCCGGATGCCGGTCAGCGTGGCCGACATCAGCGAAGCCCGCTGCACGTGGCTCGCTTGGCGGTACTTGTCGATCACCGCGTGCAGGGTGCCGCCGTTGTCGGACGCCGCGGTGGCAAAGGTGAGTTGCGTCTTGCAGTGCGGCGCGATGCGCAACCGCACCGCGAGCGCGCAGACCGGGTCGAGGCCGGTGTCGAGGCCGGTGACGAGGCCGGGGACAAGAACGGCCGGCGACGCAGCGGCTGCATCGGGCAGCGCATCGAACGACGCCTGCGGCCGGCTCGCCGCATGGTTGCGGCCGAGCCAGCGTTGGCGGTCGGTCTGCACGCTGAGGCCGACCATCTGCGGGTCGGTGTCGGCCAGGAAGTGCGCGGCGCGCAGGCCGGTTTCGGTCGCCAGCCGCGGCTTGCGTTCGAACACCAGCGCCTGCTGCGCGGCCTGCCATTCGGCGCGAACGAACAGGTTCGAGAACGCCGGGTGCGCTTCGTCGGCGCGCGGGTCGGCCAAGGTCACCTCGAAGGCCGACATCAGCTCGATGTCGAGCGGCCGGTCGCTCAGGTTGCGCAGCTCGACCTGGCGGAATTCGATGTCGTCTTCCGGGCTGACCCAGACCGTGGTGTGCGCCTGCAGTTGCGACCACGCGGCGTCGAAGCAAACACGGTCGGCGTGGTAGGTGCTGCGGTAGTGCGCGGCCGGGTCGGGGGCCGGGTGCTGGGTGATCGACACCGTCTGCGGCTGCTGGTCCCAGCGCAGGTAGAAGAAGCTGCCGTGCGCGTCGCGCAGTGCGTCGTCGCGGCTGCGGGTGATGCCGAACGCGCCCCAGCGGCTGGCGCCGGCGCCGTTGGCGCGCAGCGACACGCTGTAGCGGCCGTTCGACAACACATGCGTCGGCTCCAGCGCGGCTTCGCCGGGCAGCACGTCGCGCAGCAGGCCGGGCGCGCGCCGCTGCAGGGCCTGTGGTGGCGGGCCGGACGGCGGCGCGTACAGCATCGACACCTCGCGCGGCGCTCGTTCGTGCAGCAGCGACGACACCGCTTCGATCAGCGGGTTGGCCATGCCCCAGCGCTGCGCCACGCCGCCCAGCAGCACGTTGGCCAGCGCCACGATGCTCATGCCCTGGTGGTGCGCCATGAAGGTGCCCACCGGCGTGAAGGCCTCGGTGCCGGTGCGCCGCGCGGGTGAGAAGTCCAGCGCCTCGATGAAGCCGTAGCGCGCGCGCGGCGCCAGCGCCTGGAGCGCAGTGAAGTTGACGCAGGCGCGGTGCGGTGCAATTTGCGCTGCCAGTGCGGTGGCGTACGGCGCGATCACCAACTCGTCGGGCGGGGTGCGGCGCAGCGCCAGCCGAGGCACGCCTTGCGGCGCGTACTGGTAGGCCAGCGTGTGGTCGCTGGCGGCGTAGGCCGATTCGGAAATGCCCCACGGCACGCCCTGCGCCTTGGCGAACGCGATCTGCTCGTGCAGCGCCGCGTGGCACGCGCCGCGCAGCACGCTGCCGTGCGGCTCGTCGAGCACCAGCGTGGGCATCAGGTACTCGAACATCGAGCCCGACCACGAGCGCAGACCGGCGTCTGCCCCCACCGCGTAGAACGGCCGGCCCAGCGAGGCCCAGTGGCTGACCGGCACGTCGCCCTTGGCAATCGCCAGCAGGCTGGTCAGGCGAGACTCCGACGCCAGCAGGTCGTAGAAGCCGGCGTCCAGCTGCTGCTCGGCCACGCGGTAGCCGATGTGGAACAGGTGCCGCTTGCGGTGGTACAGAAAACTGAAGTCGGCCTGCCAGGCGAGCTTTTCGAAGCGCGCCGCAATGAAGTGAAGGCGCCGCGTGGCCTCGGCCGTGCCTTCGACGCTGACGTTCGACTGCGTGTCGCGCCAGGCCGATCGCAGCGTGGCCACGTGGTCGGTCAGCCGCCACTCCAGTTCGTCGTGCGGGGCCGGCGCGGCGGGGGTCAGGCGGTCGGCTGTTTGCGGCCATAGCACGCCGAGTTCGGTGGCCGCGTCGGCCAGCAGGTGTTCGAACTGCGGCGGGTTGCGCAGGCCTTCCTGCATCGGGTCGTGCATGGCCAGCAAGCGCGCCAGTGCGGCGTCGCTCAGCAGGTTGGGCAGCAGCTCGGGCAGGCGCGCCATCAGCGGCGCCAGCCGGCGCCGCGATGCAGTGATGGCGCGCTGCGAGGCGCCCCGGTCGTGCGGTGCGCGTGCCAGTTCCAGGCAGGCCTGTGCGGCGGCAAGCAGGTGGCCGCAGAGGTTGCCGCTGTCGACCGTGGACACGTACATCGGCAGCAGCGGCGCGCGCGTCTGCGTGTCGTACCAGTTCAGGAAGTGGCCGCGGTGCCGCTGCATGCCCGACAGCGTGGCCAGCGTGGCTTCCATGCGCGTCAGCAGGTCTTGCGTGCCGATCCAACCGAAGGCCTTGGCGCAGGACACGCCCAGCAGGTACAGGCCGATGTTGGTGGGCGAGGTGCGGTGCGCCACCATGTCGTGCGGCGTGACCTGCAGGTTGTCGGGCGGCAGGTGGTTGTCGTCGGGCCCGACGCAGCGCTCGAACAGCCGCCAGGTGTCGCGCGCAATACCTTCCAGGTAGAACTGGTCTTTCAGCGGCAGTGCCGCGTCCTTGCGCGCCGGGCGCGGCCGGCTGACCCACCAGGTCCACAGTGGCGACAGCGCCCACAACCCGCACAGCGCGGCCGCCAAACGCGGGTGCGGCGTACCGGCCGCCAGCAGCAGGCCGAAGAACGCGAGCGACACCAGCGGGATCGTCCAGTGCTGGCGCGCCACCGCCAGCAGGCCGGTCTTGGCGGCGGCTTGCGCGGCCGCAGCGGTGGTCCATTGCAACAAGTGGCGGCGGCTGACGGTCATGCGGTACAGCGCCCGCACGATCGCGTCGACCGCCATCACTGCCTGCTGCACAAGTTGCGCCAGCAGCCACAGCCCGCCCCACACCGCGCGCCCCAGGTCGGCGCCGGCCAGGCGGTAGAAGTGGCGGTGCGCCAGGTCGTCGCGGCTGGGTGAAAAACCGGCCACCGCGCCCATCAACGGGCCGGCCGAGAACGCGGCCAGCACCAGCGCCAGCGCGGCCCACGGCGAGACCACCGTGCTGCCCACGGCCAGCAGCAGCAGGCCCAGCGACATCGGCATCACCAGCGAGCGGCGCAGGTTGTCGAACATCTTCCAGCGGTTGATGCCACGCAGGTGCAACTGCGTCGGCCCGCTGGTGAAGCGCGACATGAAGGGAATCAGGAACGGCAACAGCTGCCAGTCGCCGCGCGTCCAGCGGTGCACGCGCGAGGCGGCCACGTCGGCGTGGAACGGTGCGTCTTCGATCACGCTGATGTCGGTGACTGCAGCGCAGCGCGCCAGCGATCCTTCCAGCAGGTCGTGGCTCAGCACCTGGCCCTCGGGCAGGCGGCCGGCCAGCACCGCGTGCATGGCGCGCACGTTGAGCAGGCCCTTGCCGGTGAAGGTGCCTTCACCGAACACGTCTTGGTAGACCTCGGAGCTGGCCGCGCTGTAGGGGTCGATGCCGCACTGCCCGGCGAACAGCCAGTGGTACAGCGTGACATCCTTCGGCGCCGGCAGCGGCGTGGCCACGCGCGGCTGCAGGATGCCGTAGCCGCCCACCACGCGCAGGCCGCTGGCGTCGAGCCGGGGCTGGTTGTGCGGGTGCGCGGCCACGCCCACCAGTTCGCGCAGGCGGCCCGGCGGCAACTGGGTGTCGCTGTCCAGCGTGACCACGTATTTCGTGTCGGCCGCGATGCGCGACTCGATGCCCAGGTCGACGAAGGCCGTCGACGTGCCGTCGGCCAGCGCGCCGATCAGCAGTTCGAGCTTGCCGCGCTTGCGCTCCCAGCCGATCCAGCGCTGCTCGGTCTCGCTGAACTGGCGCTGGCGGTGCAGCACGATGAAGCGCGGCGCGTCCAGCGCCGACTGCGGCGCCACGCTGTAGCGCGCGTTCAATTCGCGGATCTGCATCAGCGCACCGGCCAGCAACGAGTCGTCGGACGGCAGGCTCGCGCTGTCGGCGTCGGCCCAGTCGGTGAGCAGCGCGAACTGCGCTTCGCGCTCCGGGTTGGCCAGGTAGTGCAGTTGCAGCCGGTGCGCCAGGTCGCGCGTGGCCGACGGGCTGGTCAGCATGCCGGGAATCACCACCAGCACGCGGTGCTCGGGCGGAATGCCGTGCGCCAGCGCCAGCCGGGGCAGGTGCCGCGGCCGCGCCGATTCGCTGATCAGCCGGTTGATCACCGCAACCACCGCTTCCGAGGCCGGGAACATCATCAGCAGCGCCGTCAGCAGGCTCAGCCACAGCGGAGCGGTGGCATCGCTCAAACCGGGGCTGTGGCGCGCCACCATCCACGTGACCAGGCCCGCCGTGATGAGCAACAGCGTGCTCAGGTAGACCGGCAGCGCGATGCGCCGCGCCAGCGACGGCCACGAATACGCCAGGCCGCCGCTCAGCCGCTGGGCGGCGGTTTCGGGCAGGCCCAGCGCACTCGCCAGCAGCGGCCGGCCGGCGCCGTGCAGCCAGTGGCTGGCCACGCCGGCGGAGGCGTTGCTGGCCTCGTTCGCGTGCATCAGGTCGAGCAGGGTCTGCGCCACTTCCACCTCGCCCAGGCCGCTGCGCTTGGCGAGCTTTTCGATGCCGTGCAGCGTCTGGTCGCGGGTGGCGGTGTCTTCAGAAGCGAAGACCGGCGAGGTCAGCATCAAGCGCATCAGCGAATTGGTGCGCGCAACGATGTCGGGCCAGTCGGCGTCACCGATGGCGCGCAGCGAGGTGACGGCGTTGCTGACGCTGAGGTTGTCGGCCGCCTGGTCGGCCGGCTGCTGGGTTTGCAGCGCGGCCAGGTCGGGCAGCGCGTGGCCCAGCCACTCGTGGTAGCGCGAATGGCCGGCCGTGCGGCGGTCGCGCAGGCGCTGCGCCATCTGCGCCAGGAACACACGGCCCACACCGCGCTGCGTCAGCAGCGACAGCAACTCGTCGAGCGCGTGGGTGGTGTAGGTCTCGATGTGGTCGCAGACCAGGTTGGCCACCTCGCGTGCCGCCTTGTTGGTGGCCACCCGTTCGGCCAGCCGGCGCAGGTTTTCGATCAGCACCACGCGCAAGGTGGTGGGCAGCGCCCACATCTCGTTCAGGTTCAGCTCGCGCGTCTCCTGGTAGGCCCCGAGGAACTGCATCAACAGGTCTTCGTCGAACGCGCCGTCGGTGTGCGCCACGAAAGCCCAGGCCACACCGTAAACGCGTGGCAGCCCGGCCAGCGGTTCGTCCAGCAACACCGGCAGCGCGCGGAAATAGCTTTTCGGCAAGCCCTCGTGAATCTCTTTGAGCTGCGCTTCGATCAGGTGAAAGTTGTCCAGCAGCCACTCGGCGGCCGGGCTGATGTCGTAGCCGGTGGTGGCCTGCACACCGATGTAGCGGTGCGCCTCGCGCAGCGTGCGGATGTTGCCCGCCAGGCGCGGAAAGAAGGTGGCGCGGCGCGAGCCCGAGGTGGCGGCGCGGTGCGTTTCGCCGAGGCTGCGGCCGTGCTGCGCAAAGCGCTGCAGGCCGAAGATTTCAGAGCGTATGGGTGGTTCGACCGGCCCGCGCGAACCGTCGAGGATCTCGCGCAGGGCCTGCGGCGCTGTCGGGATCAGTCGCAGCAGCTCGGCTTGGGACATTCCTCAAAGGGCCAGCAGCACACCACCCAACAGCAACGCCGCGACCACCAGGGTCGTCACGAAGCGGGACGCGACAAAACCGTGCGTGGCCTGCGCGGCGCATTGCAGGCTGAACCAGCGGCCGCGCGACCCGTTGCAGCGACCCAGGTGGTCGCCCAGTTCGTTCAGCTCCATCGGCGACGTGTCGGGTGCGTCACCGAAGGCTGCGGTGGTCCAGGACGGAGTGGCGACGGCGTGGCTGGTCATGAGGGGCTCCATCCCATTCGAGCGCGGGTGCCTCGAACAGAAAAATGATTAAGTACGGGGTCTGAAAAGCGGCGTCGACGGTGTACTGCCAACGCTGTTTCCTCAGAGAAGCTGATGCTAGGCAGCATGGCCGCCGCTGTCTGTCGGACGGCGCGCCGCCGGGTGTAGGACGCGCGCGCTGAGCCGGGGTGAATGGTTCGTTCGTGTAACGAAATGCGGCCGCGTTGTTACGCGGCCGCTTCGGTGGCGAGGGGCCGTGCGTACGCACGCACGGCCCGAGGTCAATGCGGCCGGTCAGACCAGTGGCTGCGGCTCGTTGTCTTCGTCGGGCGGCACCGCGAAGGCGTCGCTGATGGTGGCTGGCTCCGAGGTTTCGTCGTTCGGGCTCAGCGCCAACAGGTAAGCAATGAATGCCCCCACGCTGGCCCCCGCGCTGTCAGGCACGGTGTTGCTGGCACCCGGCGCGGCAACGTCGTCGTCATCGTCGCCGAAGCAGCCGCCCAGGGCCAGCGCCGCTGCCAGCGCGACCGCCAACCACAGCTTTCGTGATGTGTTCATGTGCAGGTTCCTCAATGGTCAAGGGTAGGTCGAGCCGGCCGGCGCGGTCGGGTTGAAGTTGCCCGGCAGCGGTGTCGTCAGGTACGGAAAGGTGACGCCGTAGTTGGCGGCGGTCTTGCGAACGCCGTCGGTCAGCGCCAGGCCACCGGCCGGTGCGTCGGCCGGTTTGCAGCCCACCTTCAGCGTGTCGGTGGCGCCGGTCAGCACGCACAGTGCGCCCATCGAAACGCGCAGCGACAGGTCCACCACGTCGTCGGCCGGACGGCGTCCGTTCGGGTAGCCCGCGTTGTCGCCGGCGGCCACGCCGAGCGGGTTCTGCGCGCCCGCTGCGGTGACCGGCGTGGTGGTGTTCAGCCGCATCATTTCGCTGGGTGTCACCGCGCCGTTGACCTTGGGCTGGTTGAGGCCGTCGATGCCTTTCAGGAACACCGTCAGCAAGTCGGTGCGCGGGAAGTTGGTCGGTGCCACGGCCGCAGGGAACAGGGTCTGGATCAGTGCCGGCAGCACCGGGTTGGTCACGTAGTCGGCAAAGTTGGTGGGGTCGTTCTTCGGCTTCGAGGCGTTGAACTTGTCCTTGTCGTCGATGCCGATGATCAGCTCGTTGACCAGTGGCATGCCCAGGCGCGAGACCTGGGTCCACGCGCCGCCGGAACGCTGGTTCTTGTTCAACCCGGTGGCGGGCGAGCCGTCGAGCAGGCGGCCCTGGCGCAGGCTGGCGGTGGTGTACGCGCCGATGACGGGCTCGCCGCCGGCGGTCAGGCAGGCGATGGGCACTTCCATCGCCAGCGTGCTGACGTTCTTGGCTTCCAGGTCGTTGTTGTTGCCGCCCACTTCCGCGCCCAGCGGGTTCAAATTGAACAGGTCGAACGACTTGCCCACCGCAATGTAGAACGGTTCCTTGCGCTGGCCGACGAACACACGGCCAGGTGTGGCGCAGCCCGGAATGGCCACCGTGTAGATGTGCTGGTTCGCGTAGGTGGCGTAACCGGTAGCGCCGCCGAACACCTTGTCGCCGATGTTGTCGACCGGCTTGTCGAAGGTGGCCGAGCCGCCGTTCGAATTGGTGATGCTGGTTCTGGTGCCGCCGCGCCGCGCGCCGCTGACCATGTCGACCGTGAAGGTTTCGCGCACGTTCAGCGAGGCCGGGTTGACGCCGCTGATGGGGCCGCTGTTGATCAACGGAATCTTCACTTGCTTGCCGCCCACGGTCAGCGCGGTGGCCTTCGAGGTGTTGGTGAAGCGGAACTGGAAGGTGATGTCTTCACCGCCCTTCCCGGTGTTGTCGATGTGGATTTCGTACAGCGCGTTCGGGTTGAACATGTAGAAGTTCGGGCCGCCCTGCGGGTCCTGGAACGGCTGGTAGTTGGCCAGGATGGTCACGAAGGCGTCGCGGCCCGCTTCATAGCTGCGAAACATGTACAGGTCGGTTGCGTCGACCTGCGCTTGCCCGCTGATGAACGGCGCTTCGCGGTGGCTCGACGCGAAGGCCGAGGGGGTGGCAATCAGGGCCAGCGACAGGCCCAGACCCAGGGCACCAATGGCCTCGGTGATGGGTGATGGACTCAATGTGCGGAGTGTCATGGCGGGTTCCTTGTTGGAGGGGGCAGGGCACGACGTTGCAGTGCGGGATTGCCTGCGATACGGCGCGTCGGGACGCCCCCGGAAGGGCGAAGCGAGGTTGGAAGTTAAGGATCGGTCGGCTCACCGTCTGTGCGATGACCGTCACATGGGCACCGCTTTTTTTTGGCGTCGGTGTGGGTCCGAGAGGCGCTGTGAGTTCGGTAACGCACAGACACGAAGTGGGTGCGCGGCTGAAATCGAGGACAGGAGGTCTCAACAATGAATCGCAGCCAACTCGTTCGCCTGACCGAAGCCCGCATGGACATGGCGCTGTTCCGCGCGCCGCTGCGCGATGTGACCCGGCACGACGGCTTTGTGGACACCGTGCCGGCAATGGCGGTGACCGGCCTGCAGGCCATCCTCGACGACGATCACGACGAGCTCCCCAGCGACCGCGATTTCATCGTCATGCTGGCGGCCTACCGCGCCACCGGCGGCATCGCCCGCACCGATGACCTGGCCCGCATGCTGAACGAGCACCGGCGCGCGGGGCTCGACGGGCTGGCGGGCTTGATCGCGGACGGGACCGTGTTCGGCTTCGAGTGGCGCAGCGAGTTCTGGCTGCCGATGTTCCAGTTCGAGCCGCGCGACTTGTCGGTCAAGCCGGCGCCGCGCCAGGTGGTGGAGGAACTGACCGACGAGTTCGACGGCTGGGCGCTGGCAGTCTGGTTCGCGCAACCGAATTCATGGCTGCACGACCGTCGCCCGGTCGACCTGCTCGACTCGCAGTTGGGCCAGGTGCTGGAAGCCGCGCGCACAGACCGCTTCATCGCCGCGGGATGAATGCCGCTGTTCATGAAACTGTGCTGGCGGCCGAGGACGACGACGAGTTGCTGGCCTTGCTGCGGCGTGTCGGCGAGCGCTGCCCGCTGTCGTTCAGGCGCCTCTATGCACTCACCTGCGATCAGCTGTTCGGCATCGTCTGCCGCATCAACCGCGACCGCGCCGAAGCCGAGGACGTGCTGCAAGACGTTTACGTGAAGGTGTGGTCACAGTCTGCGCAGTTCGATGGCAGCCGAGGCCGGCCCATCCATTGGCTGTCGGGCATTGCGCACCATGCGGCAATCGACAGCCTGCGGCGGCGCAGTGCCCGGCCGGATCGTAAGCACTTCACCGCGCCGTTCGGTGAAGAGGATCCCTGCCTCAGGCTCGCATCCGGCGACGCTGACACGCTGGACCACGTGATGAACCTGGCCTCGGCGAATGCAGTGCGGCAGTGCCTGGCGTCGCTGTCGGCCGAACAACGCCAGAGCCTGACGCTGGCGTTTTTCGATGGCCTGAGCTACCCGCAAATCGCGCAGCGCATGGGCCGGCCCGCCAGCACCGTGAAGTGCTGGGTGCGACGCACGCTGCGGGTGATGCGCGGCGGGCTGAGCGTCCACCGCTGAACGCGCTTGTTAGCGCCGTGTCGACGCCTCAGCAGCAGTCACCGCCACCCAACTGGGGCCGAACACCTGATGCAGTGACTTGACCTCGGGCAGCACGTACACCACCGCCACGTGCTTCGCGAAAATCGGCCGAATCTGCGCGTCGTAGAAAGCGGCGGGCACATTGATGCAGCCGTACGAGATGCGGTTGTCGTCGGCGGTGGGCGTGGCCAGCCGCTCGAGTCGCCGCTCTTTCGGGTTGTTGGCGCGCACTCGGTGCATCGACACCGCAGCGTCGTAGTCGACCCACACCACGTCCTCGCCTTGAGCATTGCGGCCACGCTCTGCGATGAAGCGGCCGGCCGGCGTGGTGCGCTCTTCAGGCCGCACGTCGGCGATGGGGCGCTCGCCGATGCCGGGCACCGAATCGTCGCCTGTCGCCGCACCCAGCAGCACCGGTGTCGATCCGGTCAGCGTTGCGGCCGCGTCGAACACATAGACGGTGGCCGTCTTCTTGTCGACGATGACGAACTCGGCATCGCGGTTGTCGTGCGACGCCGCCACCCAATCGGCCATCTGGCGAACAGCAGGCGAGGGCGATTCATCCTTCAAATCGGCGTGGCTGGCTGCGGGCGCGGCGGACCCATCCGTCGCGCCAGCGCTGGTGACCCAGGGCGATGCGAACACCAAGGCCGCCACCAGCGCTGAAAAGCCGAGCAGGCGAAAGCGTGCATCGTTCGAAAAAGGGTCGGGGCTTCTCATCGTCGAATTCCGGGTCGTCATGTTTCGATCAAATGCACAACGCCGGCAGCGGGATGCACCCGCTGCCGGCGTCAACCTGACACGGTGGCGCGGTCGGTCAGTTGCGGTCGGCGCGGGGTGCGCGTTCGGTGCTCGTGCTGCCGTCGGCGTTGGTGCGCATGCGCTTGTTCGACATGCCGTTGGCCGGCTTGTTCATCGTGCCGTCGGTGCTCATCGCGTCACGATTCATCGAACCGCTGCTGCTGTTGTTCATGTCGGTGGTGGCCGGCGTGCTGTTGGTCGTCGCGCCCGAAGTGGACGTGCTGGGCGTGGCGCTCATCGAGCCGGTGGACGGCGGTGTGCTCGTCGTGTTGGGCGAGGTCGTGCTGCTCGGCATCGCCGGCATCGGCTGCGCAGGCGTGGCCGGCTGATTCTGGGTCTGCGGATTGGTGCCGGTGGTGTTGCCGGTGGCGGTTTGCGCGGTGGCGAAACCGATGGCGCCGACCATGGCGGCAGCAGCCGCGGCGGTGATGAGAAGCTTCGATGCGTTCATGTGTGAACTCCTGAGAGAAAAGTTGAAAGACTGTTGCCGGCAGGACCGGTCAGTCGCAAGCGTAGGCGGCGCTGCTGTGGCCTGAAGTCAGTCGGTGTCGGGGCTGCCTGTAGGAAATGGCCGCAAGCCGGATCGCATCTTTTGAGTGCAATTTGTTGCAGAAAGAACGCGTGTTTCAGCCTGTTACTGAACGCAACTTCGCGGCGTCGGCGCCGGGTTTGCCTTCTGACAGCGCCGCCTGACAGCGCTGCGTGGCGAGATCTGTGTACGCGAACGAACATACGTACCAACCTCGCCTGTCTACACTTGCAAGCTGGCCTCGGCCGCCGATACTCAAAATAAGCTGGGCAGCTGGCCGTCGAAGCCACCTCCAAGCCAGCCTTGCCGGGAAGATCTGTGACGACCGCTTTCGACGACCCGAAGAAGAATCAATTGCTCGCCGTGTTGCCCGACGAAGAGTGGCAGCGCTGGTGGCCGCTTCTTGAGCCGGTGGAGATGCCGCTGGGGCAAATTCTGTACGAGCCGGGCAGCGTGCTGAGCCATGTGTACTTCCCCACCTCATGCATCGTCTCGCTGCTGTATGTGATGGAGAACGGCGCTTCGGCCGAGATTGCGGTGGCGGGCTATGAAGGGCTGGTCGGCATCTCGCTGTTCATGGGCGGCGAGACCACGCCCAGCCGGGCCGTGGTGCAGAGCGCCGGTCGCGGTTACCGCTTGCCCGCCAAGACCATCAAGGACGACTTCAGCCGCACGCCGGTGCTGCACCTGCTGCTGCGCTACACGCAGGCGCTGATCACGCAGATGTCGCAAACGGCGGTCTGCAACCGGCACCATTCGCTGGACCAGCAGCTGTGCCGATGGTTGCTGCTGAGCCTGGACCGGCTCGACGGCGACGAGCTGCTGATGACGCAGGAGCTGATCGCCAACATGCTCGGCGTGCGCCGCGAGGGCGTGACCGAAGCGGCGCTGCAGCTGCAATCCAGTGGCTTGATCCGCTATGCGCGCGGTCGCATTTCGGTGCTTGACCGGCCCGGCCTGGAAGCGCGCAGTTGCGAGTGCTACGGCGTGGTGAAGAAAGAGTACGACCGCCTGCTGCCACGTTCCGTTGCGACCTGATGTAGGACCGAACCGACACACGCTTCACCTCGCCGCCGATAGCTGGCGGGCCGGCAACTCCGCATCATCGCGTTAAACGAATGCGGGGAATACCGATGCATGCAGGAGCGAGACACGATGGCGATCCGCGCGACAACCAGTTGCTCGACAGCCTGCCCGACGCCGAATGGGAGCGCTGGCGTCCGCTGCTGGAGCCGGTCGACCTGACGCTCGGCCAGGTGCTGTGCGAGGCGGGCAGTTCGCCGGCGCATCTGTTCTTCCCGACCACCGCTATCGTCTCCCTGATGTACCGCATGCGCGATGGCGCAACGTCTGAAATCGGCATCGTCGGTCACGACGGTGTGGTGGGCATCGCGCTGTTCATGGGCGGGGACGCCACCCACAGTCAGGCCGTGGTGCAAAGCCCCGGCAAGGCCTACCGCCTGCACGCGCAAAGCGTCAGGTCGGAAGTCAACCGTGGCGGCGCCGTGTTGCAGACGCTGCTGCGCTACACGCAGGCGCTGATTGCGCAGGTCGCGCAAACGGCGGTCTGCAACCGCTACCACTCGATCGATCAGCAACTCAGCCGGCGTTTGCTGATGGGCCTGGACCGGCTGCGCAGCGACGAGTTGCTGATGACGCAGGAGCTGGCGGCCAATTTGCTGGGCGTGCGCCGTGAAGGCGTCACGGCGGCGGCCACCAAGCTGCAACTCGCCGGCGTGATTCGCTACAGCCGAGGACGCATCTCGGTACTCGACCGCAACCGCCTCGAACAGCGCACCTGCGAGTGCTATTCGGTGGCGAAGAAAGAGTACGAACGCCTGCTGCCGCAGCGCATGTCGCTGGCCGCTTGATCTGGCGCCGAGCCCGACCCACCGCGACGGTCGATGTGTGCGCCAGCGCACCGACGCCGGGTGGGGCTGACGCGAAGATGTGAGTCCGCAGAGATGGCTGCGGGTTTCTCAGAGGTGTGATGATCTCCGCGCGTCAAATCGCCAGCCCCACCCACAACCACCTTCTCGACCTGTTGCCTGCGCCTGACCGGGCGCGGTTGCTGGAATTGTGCGAATGGGTGCCGCTCGAGGCTGGAGCGGTGCTCGGCGACTCGGGCATGCCGACCCGCGATGTGTACTTTCCGGTCGACGGCTTCGTGTCGCTGATCGCCCGCAACGACGACAGCCCCGAGCTTGAACTGGGCATGGTCGGGCGCGAAGGCATGCTCGGCGCTCCGGCGGCCCTGGGCGTGAACGTGGCGCCGATGCGGATGGTGGTGCAGGGCGCCGGCTCCGCCTGGCAGACCAGCGTGAGCTCGTTTCGGCAAGAGCTGGCGCGCAGCGCCGCGCTGCAGCGCTTCGTGAACCGCTACCTCTACGTGCTGCTGGCGCAGACGGCGTCGTGCAGCGTGTGCCAGCGATTCCACGTGCTCGGCCTGCGCCTGGCGCGCTGGATCCTGGTGTGCCAGGACCGCGCCGGCACCGACCAGTTCCACATGACGCAAGAGCTGCTGGCCGCCCGGCTCGGCGTGCGCCGCGTCGGCATCACCCACGCCGCCGGCGCGCTGCAGCGCGCCAGGTTGATCGCCTACCACCGAGGCCACATTCATGTGCTCGACCGCAGCGGCCTGGAGGCCGTTGCCTGCGGCTGCTACGCGGCCGACAACCACACTTACGCGTCCGTGCTGTCGTGAGACATCCCGTATCAACCCGTTCGCACCGGGCCGCCGCGCCGGGCCGCCCCAAGCAAGGCACGACCCGCGCGGCGGGTCGATTGCTGTACTCGGCAATCGGGGTGCACCAATGAGCGACGACTCGCTGAGCCACTACCGTGCGAAGCGCAACTTCGCGCTCACGCCCGAGCCCGCCGACGGCGGGGAACCGGCGCGCGGCGCGCTGTCGTTCGTGGTGCAAAAGCACTGGGCCAGCAGCCTGCACTACGACTTCAGGCTGGAGTTCGACGGCAGCATGAAAAGCTGGGCCGTGCCCAAGGGCCCGAGCTTCGACCCGCACGACAAGCGCATGGCGGTGCAAGTGGAAGACCACCCGATCTCCTATTCCAGCTTCGAGGGCAGCATTCCCGCAAAGCAGTACGGCGCCGGCAAGGTGATCGTCTGGGACCGCGGCAGCTGGCAGCCGCTGGGCGACCCGGCCCAAGGCCTGCGTGAAGGCAACCTCAAGTTCGAACTGCATGGCCACAAGTTGCGCGGCCGCTGGGTGCTGGTGCGCATCAAGCCGCACGCCGGCACGCGGCCCGAGAAACAGCCGCCGTGGCTGTTGATCAAGGAGAAAGACGACCTGGCCCGCCCGGCCGCCGAGTACAGCGTGGTCGATGCCTTGCCCGACAGCGTGATGGCCCTGCCGCTGCCTGCTGCCGCACGGGCAACGCACAAGCCGAAAGCAGAGCCCGCCGCAACGCATGCCGGCTGGCCGTCACAGGCCAAACCGGCCGAACTGCCGGTCAGCCTGTCGCCGCAACTGGCCACCCTGGTCGAAGCGCGGCCCGCCGACGAAAACGGCTGGCTGTGCGAGATCAAGTTCGATGGCTACCGCCTGCTGACGCGGGTCGACAAAGCCGGCATCCAGCTGTTCACCCGCAACGGCCACGACTGGACGGCCAAGCTGCTGCCGCTGCAAAAGGCGCTCCGAAAAATGGAGCTGCCGCCCGGCTGGTACGACGGCGAGATCGTGGTGCCCGGCGACGGCGGTGTGCCCGACTTCGGCGCGCTGCAGCAGGCCTTCGACACCGCCAGAACGCGCGAGGTGGTGCTGTACCTGTTCGACCTGCCGTTCTTCGACGGCCACGACCTGCGCCGCGTGCCGCTCGAGGGCCGCCGCGCGATCCTGCAGCGCGTGCTGGCGCGCACCCACAGCGACCAGGTTCGCTTCAGCGAGGCCTTCGACGCGCCGCTCGACAGCGTGGTCGGCTCGGCCTGCCGCATGGGCCTGGAAGGGGTGATCGCCAAGCGCCGCGGCTCGGCCTATGTGTGCAAGCGCTCCAGCGACTGGCTCAAGCTCAAGTGCAGCCAGCGGCAGGAATTCGTCGTCGGCGGCTACACCGAGCCGCGCGGCGCGCGCACCGGCATCGGCGCCTTGCTGCTGGGCGTGCACGACGCGCACGGCGGCTTGCAGCACGTGGGCAATGTGGGCAGCGGCTTCGACCGGCGCACGCTCGAATCGCTGCGCCAGCGCGTCGATGCATTGGCCGCCGACGCCAGCCCGTTCGCGTCGGCAGGCGCCATCGAGGGCCAGCCGCGCTGGGTTCAACCCAACCTCGTGGCCGAGGTGTCGTTCAGCGAGTGGACTGCCAGCGGCCACATCCGCCATGCGGTGTTTCGCGGCCTGCGCACCGACAGCGAGGCGAGTGCCATCGTTCGAGAAAAACCCGTGGTTCCAACGCCTGCAAAACCTGGAAAACCCGCGCCGGGTGCCCGTGCTGGCGCATTGCACGCGCCGGCCAGCGCGCAGCGCGTGACCCACCCCGGGCGCGTCATCGACACCCTCACCGGCACCACCAAGATCGACCTGGTGCGCTACTTCGGGCGGGTCGGCGAGTTGATGATGGCGCACCTGAAAGCCCGGCCGGTGGCGCTGGTGCGGGCACCGTCGGGTGTCGACGGCGAGCTGTTTTTTCAGAAGCACGCCGAGACCGAAAAACTGCCCGGCATCCGCCAACTCGACCCCGCCCTGTTCATCGGCCACCCGCCGATGCTGGAAGTGATCAACACCCAGGGCCTGCTGTCGGCGGCCCAGTGGAACGTCATCGAATTCCACACGCTGAACACCGGCACGCGGTCGTTCGAGCACCCCGACCGCATGGTGTTCGACCTCGACCCCGGCGACGGCGTGGCCTGGCCGCAGGTGCAGGAGGCCGCGCAACTGGTGCGCGCCTTCCTCACGCAACTGGGCTTGCCGGCGTACCTGAAAACCAGCGGTGGCAAGGGTCTGCACCTGGTGGTGCCGCTGCGCAAGCAGCACGACTGGGACACCGTCAAAGGCTTCTCGCAGGCCATCGTTCAGCACCTGGCGCGCACGATTTCGCAGCGCTTCGTCGCCAAGAGCGGGCCGAAAAATCGCGTCGGCAAGATCTTCATCGACTACCTGCGCAACGGCCTGGGTGCGACCACGGTGTGCGCCTGGTCGGCACGCGCGCGGCCCGGGCTGGGGATCTCGGTGCCGGTGGACTGGAGCGAGCTGCCGTCGCTGCGCGGCGGTGACCACTGGACCGTGGCCACGGCGCACTCCCGGCTCGACCGCGGCAACGACCCGTGGCAGGGCTACGCCAAGGCAGCCAAGGGCCTGGGCGCGGCGATGAAGCTGCTGGACTACAACGCGAAGCAGGCCGCGCGATGAGGAACGTGATGCGGAAGGTGACGCGGAACGTGACGCAGAACGTGATGCGGAAGGTGATGCAAAACGCGGGCGTGCCCGAAGTCCGTCACGGCATCCGCCACCCCACCCGCACCCACAACTGCACCTGCACCTGCACCCACACCTGCACCCACACCCGCGGGCGCGCGGGAATCTCAGCGCGGATAGGGCGGCACGTGGTCGCCGTAGGCGAGCGCGCTGGCGACTTGCACCATCAGCTCCAGGTCGATCTGTTTCGGGTCGCGCGGCACCACGTCGTAGTGGCACAGCGTGCCCATCATCGCGCCCTCGGCGTCCATCACCGGCACGCCGCAATAGGCGCGCACCGCAGCCCGCGCGACGTGCCCTTCCACCCGCGGGTCCTGCATCGAGTCGGCCGTCATGAAGGCGCCGCCCGAGTCGCGCACGAAGCAGCAGTAGGTGGCCTGCTCGGGCACTTCGGCAACGCCCAGCACCTCGGGATTTTCCCGGTCGACGTACACCGCCGCGTTGGCCTTGCCGTTCTCGAACCGGAAAATGGCAATGAAGCGGTAGTCGGTCAGGCTCAGCAGGTAGGCGAGCGCCGGACGCAGGCCCGAACTGGAGAGCGTTCGAGAGAATTCGTCGAACGCCGCCTGGCTGGCTTGCACTGCTGTGGTCATGGTGGGCTCCTGCGCACGAAGAACGCAGATTCTGCCTCAGCAACCGCGTTGGCGCGGCACGCAAGCCGTGGCCGCTGGCCCAACCCTTGCGCCATCGTGCCGGCCTGTCTTACCATTTCCTGCGCAAGAAGCTGAGGGCCGCCCCATGGCAACCGATGAAGTTCGCGTGGTCGTTGTCGACGACCTGGAAGACGCCGCCACCATGCTGGCCTACGCGTTGGAGCGCGACGGTTACGTGACCCGCGTTGCCCACGACGGGATCGACGCGCTGGCTGTCATCGACGACTTCAAACCGCACTGCGTGCTGTTCGACATCGACATGCCGCGCCTCGACGGCTTCGAGCTGTGTCAGAAATTGCGCGCGCACCACGGCGACGACATCGTGCTGGTCGCTGTCACCGCCTACGCCAGCGACGACCCACGCGTCGTAGGCGCGTTCTCCTTGGCCGACCACTACCTTCGCAAACCGGTCAGTCCGCACAGCTTGCGCAAGCTGTTGCCGCCGTTGCTGGATTCATGATGCGCAAAGCGCCGCTGTCGCGCATTGCCGGCTTTCACGTAAACACAGGAGTCAGCCCGTGAGCCTTGGTTTGCACACCCGAATGCCCGACTGGGCCAGTGAGTCGGTACGGCGGGTGCTGTTGCTGCCCGACCCGCCTGACTTCCTGGGCGACGAAAAGCTGTGGGCGCCGCAGTTGCGCACCCTGGCCGGCATCATGTTCGCGTCCAACCAGCCCATGTTCCTGGTCTGGGGCGAAAAGCGCACCCTGCTCTACAACGACGCCTACGCGGTGATCCTGGGCGACCGCCACCCCAGTGCCTTCGGCATGCCGGTGCACCTGGTGTGGACCGACGTGTGGGACGTGGTCGGGCCCATCATGGAACGCGCCTACCTCGGCTATTCCACCCACATGGACGACCTGGCGCTGCAGATGATTCGCCACGGCGTGCGCGAAGAGGCGCACTTCTCGTTCTCGTACACGCCGATCAGCAGCGAAGAGGAAGGCCGCGCGCTGGGCGTGTTTTGCGCCTGTTCCGAAATCACCGACAGCATCGAGGCGGCGCATGCGCTGCGCCGCCTGCAAGCGCGCGATGCGCGCCTGCGCGAAGTGCTCGACGCGATGAGCGAAGGCTTCATCGTGATGGACCCACAGTTTCGCGTCGTCGAGATCAACGCCGAGGGCTTGCGCATCGACGGCCGACCCAAAGCCGAGCTGTTGGGCCGCAGCCACTGGGAACTGTGGCCCGCCTCGGTGGGCACACCGGTCGAGGCCGCCTACCGGCGGGTCGCCGCAGAAAAGCAGCCGGTGCAGTTGCGCCACCACTATGTCGGCGAAGGCCGCGCCGTGTGGGTCGAGATCAGGGCCTACCCCGTGGCCGGTGGTGTGGCGTCGTTCTACCGCGATGTGACCGCACTCGAGCGTGCGAACGAGGCGCTGCGCCACAGCCACGACCGTTTCCGCGCCGCCATGCAGGCCATCGGCGTGCTGTGGACCAACGACGCCGAGGGCCGCATGTCCGGCCCGCAGCCCGGCTGGGCCGGACTGACCGGACAGACAGAAGCCGAGTACCAGGGTTTCGGCTGGGCCGCTGCCCTGCACCCGGAAGACGCGCAGCCCACGGTCGATGCGTGGTTGCAGGCCGTGGCCGAGCGCCGCACCTTTCTCTTCGAGCACCGCGTGCGTCGCTTCGACGGCGAGTGGCGCCGCTTTGCCATTCGGGCGGTGCCGGTGTTCGAGCCCAGCGGCGCGCTGCGCGAGTGGGTCGGCGTGCACATCGACATCACCGA
>JANNBZ010000080.1:0-2888 GCA_031386065.1 Burkholderiales bacterium | reverse complement strand
CTCGCTGGTGCTGGCCTGGTAGAAGCGGGTCTTCTTTTCCAGGCCCAGGATGCGAATGGCTTCCAGCAGGCGCAGGGTGCCGATGCCGTCGGCGTTGGCGGTGTACTCGGGCGTTTCGAAGCTGACGGCCACGTGGCTCATCGCGGCCAGGTTGTAAATCTCGTCGGGCTGCACCTGCTGGATGATGCGGATCAGGTTGGTGCTGTCGGTCAGGTCGCCGTAGTGCAGCTTGAAGCGCTGGTGGTCCACATGCGGGTCCTGGTACAGGTGGTCGATGCGGTCGGTATTGAACAGGCTGGCGCGGCGCTTGATGCCGTGCACTTCGTAGCCCTTGTTGAGCAACAACTCGCTCAGGTAGGCACCGTCCTGGCCGGTCACGCCGGTGATGAGGGCGACTTTGGGTGGGGTCATGACAGGTTGCATTCGATGCTGGCGGAGCGGTCAGGTGCCAAGGGTGGCGCAAACGCGCTGGAACTCGGCTTCAAAATCGGCCGTGGTCGGCACAACACTCAGAGTCTGTGCACACAGTGCAAGCAGGCGTGACCCAGCTCCTACAAGGACGGCCTGGAGAGTGTGCAGCTCGTTGAAATGCTCGGCGATCAGGGCGTAGTCGGTTTCGTAGTCATGCGCTGCGAGGTTGCGCGCGGTGCGGCACATCTGCCAAGCGTCTATCGATTCGATGACCCCCAGCTTTTCAAACAATGCAAGCACCTTCAAAAAGGGCGCATTGGCTTCGCTCATGAGCAAAGCGCTGTGGCGCATGGCGGCACCCAACGTGTCTTGCAGTTTGGCGAAGCGCTCATTGAACGCGGCCAAGGTCTCGAACAGTGGCTCATCCATCTGCCTTTGCTTGAGCCGGTGTCCGTCGAGTGGCCATTCCACTTTTGACGAACTGGCGTGCAAGAAGTGAGCGCAGCGCTGCACCGCTTCCAGCAGGTTGGCCAAGTGTTCACGCTCGGCTGTCAGGGAATTGGTGTTCACGCTGCGATCTCCAGCGGCTGCGCCCGACTGCGCGCAATGCGTGCGAACGCGCTGCCCGGCGCGCCCCGTTGCAGGGCCACGATGTCGACAGGCAAGTTCAACGCCTTCTCGAGCGCCATGGTCACCAGGGCGCGTTGGTGCAGCGTGGCGGGTGCTTCGCTCTCGATCAGCAGGTCCACGTCGCCGCCGCGGGCGGCGGCGTCCAGCCTGGAGCCAAACAGCATCACCTGCGCATCCGCGCCGAATTGCTGACGCACGCACTGCACGATCAATTGGGTTTGGGCTGCACTCAAGCGCATGGTTGGGGCGGATCGGGTTGGAACGCCAACATCATGCTTTGTTGATTCAGCTCGACGCGTGTATGCCCGTCGGCAGCGGCGCGGGCGGCTATGGGTGGGGTGGTTTCGGTCATGGGTCAATGCGAAACAGGGAGCTATGCCGCGATACGGTCGAACGAGAAGCTGCTGAGTTCCGTACGCGCGGTGGCGTGTTCCAGCGTGATGGCCAGCACCTGGCCTTGCGCGTCCAGATCGAGCAGCGTGTTCTCGTCCAGATCGCGCGTCTCCGCCACGCTGCCGGGCTTCAATTCGATCAGGAGCGTGTCGGTGTCTTCGAAGTAGCGAATCTTCATGGCGTGAACCTCCGGTCGAAGAATGCGTTGTGGACGGTTTCGCCGTCCTCGAGAAGCACGACTCTGAGCCAGCGGCCATCGCATTCCGCGATGGCCGCCCATCGGCGTATGCGACCGTCCGCTTGGATACGCTCCACCTCAGGCTTCGCAAGCACGAACTGTATCCAGGCCAACTCGATCACCGCCCGGTCAGGCCGCTGCCGAGTGGCATCGAAGTACTTGGTTGTCTTCAATTGAACCTGAACCTGAGGAGCAAGTGGGGAAAGCACAAGGGGCGAGTTGCGACGCTCACGACTGCGGCTCGTGCAAGCGGCGAAAGTCCGCGTAAGCACTGGCAATGCCCTCGTGCAGCCCGGTGCTGGCACGCCAGCCCAGCGCCGTCATCCGGCTCACGTCGAGCAGCTTGCGCGGCGTGCCATCGGGCTTGCTGCTGTCGAAGACGATGCGGCCGTTGAAGCCCACCACCTGCATCACCGCTTCGGCCAACTCGCGAATAGTCACGTCTTCACCGCTGCCGATGTTGACCAGTGAGCCGTCGTAGCTGCTGTGCATCAGGTGCACGCAGGCATCGGCCAAATCGTCGACATGCAGGAACTCACGGCGCGGTGCGCCGCTGCCCCACACCACGTACTCGTTGTCGCCGCGTTCGCGCGCTTCGTGTGCCTTGCGGATCAACGCCGGCAGCACGTGGCTGGTGGCCAGGTCGTAGTTGTCGTTCGGGCCGTATAGGTTGGTCGGCATGGCGCAGATGTACTGGCGGCCGTGCTGGCGGTTGTAGCTTTCGCACAGCTTGATGCCGGCAATCTTGGCAATCGCATACGGCTCGTTGGTTGGCTCCAGCGGGCCAGTCAGCAAGTAGTCTTCCTTGATCGGCTGCGGGCAGTCGCGTGGGTAGATGCAGCTGGAGCCGAGGAACATCAGCCGCTGCACGCCGGCCTGATGTGCGCCGTGAATCAGGTTGGCCTCGATCATCAGGTTCTGGTACAGGAAGTCGGCGCGGTACAGGTTGTTCGCCTGAATGCCGCCCACCTTGGCCGCCGCGATGAAGATGTAGTCGGGCCGCTCTTGCTGCAGGAAGTCGTGCACCGCGCGCTGGTCCAGCAGGTCGAGCTCGGCGTGGGTGCGCAGCAGCAAGTTGGCGTGGCCGGCCGCGCGCAGCCGGCGCACGATGGCGCTGCCGACCATGCCACGGTGGCCGGTGACGAAGATCTTGGCTTGGCTATTGGCGTCCATACGTGTCGTCGAACCGCACGATGTCGTCTTCGCCCAGGTACGA
>JANNBZ010000079.1:0-5028 GCA_031386065.1 Burkholderiales bacterium | reverse complement strand
CTCGCTGGTGCTGGCCTGGTAGAAGCGGGTCTTCTTTTCCAGGCCCAGGATGCGAATGGCTTCCAGCAGGCGCAGGGTGCCGATGCCGTCGGCGTTGGCGGTGTACTCGGGCGTTTCGAAGCTGACGGCCACGTGGCTCATGGCGGCCAGGTTGTAAATCTCGTCGGGCTGTACCTGCTGGATGATGCGGATCAGGTTGGTGCTGTCGGTCAGGTCGCCGTAGTGCAGCTTGAAGCGCTGATGGTCGACGTGTGGGTCCTGGTACAGGTGGTCGATGCGGTCGGTATTGAACAGGCTGGCGCGGCGCTTGATGCCGTGCACTTCGTAGCCCTTGTTGAGCAACAACTCGCTCAGGTAGGCGCCGTCCTGGCCGGTCACGCCGGTGATGAGGGCGACTTTGGGTGGGGTGGGTTGGGTGGGTTGCATGATGGGGCGGGTGCGATGAGCGGGTTCAAGCCTGGCCGAGCAGGCGCTTGCGGAAATCGGGGGCGATGGCGGCCAGCATGTCGCGCAGGAAAGCGTCTTGCTGCGCGTTGGCGTGGGGCTCGTCGTCGTCGATCGACGACACCCGAACCAGCATGCCGTCGGGCACGTGTCCGGTCAGGCCGTACTTCAGCAACGCCCAGCGGTGGCCGTAGCCGAACGAGGCCACACCACGGCCGATGACGAGCCAGTAGCTGATGGGCTCGTTGCGGTTGCCGGTGCCGGCGACGAGTCGCTTCAACGGAAGCTGCCCGCCATCGACGTTGAACATCACTTCGCGCGTGTCGCGCCGCAAGGCCAGGCCTTGCGCGGGGTAGCAGACCTCGGGGCGGTGAATGTCCATGCCCTGGTTGCGCCGACCGCCGTAGGCGACCGACAGCATCACGCGGTAGCCCTGCGCGTTCACGTAGGTTCGCGCCAGGGTCTGGTCATACGACTCGGCGATCACCTTGCGCAGATCGGCACTGAGCTCCAGCGGCACCACTTCAGGGTCGATCTTCCAGCCGGCGAATGTGGCGGGAAACAGGCTGTCCAGCGGCATCGACGCCGTCATCTCTTCCACGCTGGCGCGCGGCACCATCGCGACGGCCGCCGTGCCCGAGGCCAGCGCGGCACCGATGAAGGCCAGCGCCTTGCGACGCTGCCCGTTCATGCGCGACCCCCCTGCGGCATCAGCCGGCCGAGCATGTGGTCGGCCGCAACGATCATCACCAGCGCCACCACGAACAGCAGCAACCCGGCGAAGGCATGCAAAAACCCCTGGCCGGCCGCGTCACCCAGGTGGTAGGTCACCAACACCAGCACCAGCACGCGAACCACGTTGGCGCAGAACGCGATCGGAATCACCAGCAGCGACAACGTCACATTGCGCAACATAGACGGGTGCCGAACGATGTTGAGGTACAGCAGGCCGACCGCTTCGAGCGAGAACATCGACGTGAGGCCGGCGCAGGCGTCGGCCACCAGGATCAGGTACGGGCCCACCGTCAGGATCACCCCGGCGCGGCTGACCGGGTAGCCGAACGAAAACAGCAACTCGGACGCGATGAACGACACGCCGGCCTTCAGCGGCCCGGTGACGGCCGCCACCAGCGGCCCCGGCAACGGCACCATGAAGATCAGAAAGGCAATCGGGAACCAGGCCAGCCGCAACGCGGCCATGCCTTTGAAGATCAACAACAGCGCCGCGAACACGAATATCTGCGAGCCGACTTCGAAGACCCAGATCGATTGCGATCGGCCCACCACGTATAGCAGCAAGCCGACTGCCAACACGCCCATGCCGAGCAGGTGGCGCGGTGCGCGCGGCGCATCGGCAATCGCGCGTCGCCGATCAAACAGCAACCACAGCGCCGCCGCCAGCATCAGCGGCCCCTGGCTTTGGTCGGGGCTGCGCCAGATGGTCTGCGACAGGCTCCAGTAGGTCGGCAGGTACAGCACCGCCAGCCCGGCAAACACCAGGCCGAGCAACAGGCGGTCGGTGTCGGCCGGCAGCGGCACCGCCCAGCCCGCCGTGGCCGCAGTGCGGGCACGGTCGGCGGCCGTGAAGTCGAGCTCAGTGTTCATTCAGGATGAAGCCGAGCGACAGCGTGCTGCTGTCACGCAGCGAGTGCACCAGCTCGAACATCGAGTCCATGCGCGTGCGGCCCTGGCGCGCGACCGATACGAAGGCGCCACTGCGCGCCGCGATGACACCCGCATCGGCGCCGGTGACGGCTGAGGGCGAGTCGATGATGACGTGGTCGAACTTGCCCAGCAGTTCGCGGATCAGCAGGCCGAAGGCCGGCGACTCCAGCAGCTCCAGCGGGTTCGGCGGTGCGGCACCGACCGGCAGCACGAAAAGGCTGGGCAGATCGGTCACCGGCGTCAGCACGCGGGCCGACAAACGACCCGAAAGAATGCTGCTGAGGCCACGCGAATTGTCGATGCCGAACACTTTGTGCAGGCGCGGCGAGCGCATGTCGCCGTCGATCAGCAAGGTGCGCCGACCGAGCTGGCTGAACGCGATGGCCAGGTTGGCCGCGACGAAAGTTTTGCCGTCGCCAGCGTCGGCGCTGACCACGGCCAGCGCACGCCGCTCGCCGTCTTGCGCGAAGCGGCGGATCAACTGGCTGCGCACGCTGCGAAAGGTTTCCGAGATGGCCGAGAACGGGGTGGTGGCCGTGATCAGTTCGGGGTTGAACTGCTTGCGGCCTTCGAGCGCATACGGGTAGTGGAACTGGCGGCTGAGGGCCCACAGCACGTCGCGGTCTTCGACCAGCTTCAACGCCACGGCAGCCTCGCCGAACAGCATGCCGTGCGCCCGCTGATGGGCCAGGATGGCCTCGATCTGATCGGCGCTGAGCTTGCGTGTCTCGCGGAATATTTCACCAAGCGCCAGGTCTTTGACGACGACCTCACCGCTCGCTTCGCTGCTGTGCGCCGGGCTGCCGGAAATTGGCGGCACGGCCTCGACCGACATCACCGCAAGTTCCGTCCCGCCTTCGCGTTGCGCGGGCACGGCCATTGAGTCGAGGGCCGCTGCGGCGGGCAACGATGCGAGTTGCTTGCGTCCGAACAGCTTGCCGGTCTGCTTGCGCGCCAGCACGCCGAGCAGGGGCATGTCGAGCGCGTGCACCAGTTCCGACGCTGAACGAACACGCCGGTCGAACAGCTCCATCAGCATCGCCACACCCACCGCCAACAGCGTGCCGACGAACAGCGCCAGCAGCATGTTCAGCGTTGTGCGCGGCGACGACGGCAGAGTCGGCTCGGACGCAGGGTTCAACACCGACAGGTTGGTCTGCGTGGTGCGGCTTTCCAGCTCGGTCTGGTTGGCGCGCAAGTTCACCCCGTCGTAGGCGCGCTGGGCTGACTCCACATCGGCCGCCAGCACCGCCAGGTCGTCGCGCGATTCTTTCAAGCGAAGCACTTTCACGCGCTGCGCTTCGAGCGAGCTGCGCAACTGGTCGAGCCGCGCCTGGTTGATTGAATTGCTGACCGCCACACCGCCTCCCAGGCGCGCGGTTTCGGTGTCGATGCGCGTGCGCGTCTCAGCGATGTTGGCCTTCAGCTCCTGGATGGACGGGTGGTTCGGCCCCAGCCGTTCACCGATCTCTTGCAGGCGCGACTCCTGGCGCGACAGCTCGACTTTCAGGCTGCCGATCAGCGGGTTGTTCAGCACTTCCTGCAGTCGGTCGGCTGAGCTGCGGGCCTGCGCCTGGCGGCCGGTGGTCTCGGCACCCAGGGCCTGCAGGCCGACCATCTGCGACGACAGCTCGTTCAGCCGCGCGTTCTCCACGTCGAGCCGCTCGTCGGCACCGACGATGCCTTTTTGCCGCTGGAAGGCGGTCAACTTGGCGCGGGCCTGTTCGACCTTTTCGCGCAGCTGCTTCGAGCGTTCTTCGAAGAAGCGGCCGTACTGCTTGGCCGGCTCGACGCGCAACTCCAGGCTCACATCGATATACGCCTGCGCGTAGGCGTTGGCCATCGCGGTGGCGAACTTGGGGTCGGGCGCCTTGTAGTTCACGCTGATGACGTTCGAGTCGCGCGAGGGCTTCACGTCCAGGCTCTTGCGCAACAGGTCGGCCAGCCAGCTCTCGAAATTGCCCTCTCCCTTGGTGGCCTCGCGCCACTGGTCGCGCATGGCTGCAGCCTCGTTCAGCCGCAATGCGCGCACCACGTACTGCGAGACCCGGTCGCTCTGGATCACGTCGACCTGGGTGGCCATGTAGCTGGGCGAATTCATGCCGGGAAAGATGATCCCGGCGATCGGATCGGGTGACTTCACGTCGACCAGCACCGCCACCGTCGAGGTGTAGCTTTTCGGCAGCAGCGCGTTGACGAGCGCGGTGCCCAGCACGGCCGCCGCCAGCACGAGCAGCATGGTTTTCCAGCGCGCCCGAAGAATGGAGAAGAACTGAACGATGGTCATGTGGGGCGGCTGGTGAGCAGCGGGCGTGGCACGCCTCGCGCGTGTCGAATGAAGGGCTTGGGTTCGGCGTTGCGGGCGTCGGTCGCGGCGCTCACTTCGACCCGACCCTGGCCTGCTGACCCAGGCTGGCAAGCCCATCGCGCCCGGACACCGTCGACGACTTCTCGGGCGCCCCCGGCACGCCGCTCGCGGCGGGTCGGGCTGACGGCGCACTGGCTGCGAGGTCGGCGTACTTCCCGAAATACTCGACCGGGCTGCTGCTGCGCAAGGCCGCCATTTCCTTCTCCACCGCCTCACGCTTGCGCTGGTTCAGTAAGTAGGTGGTGATGGCCGGGCGGGCCTGTTCCTCGGTGACCGGGCTGTCCTGCGAGCCGGCCAGCAACAGGATCCGCAGGCCGCCCGTGCCGGGCACGATCAGGCCTTGTCCCACCTTCAGACTGGACACGCGCTTCAACATCGGCAGCGGCACGCTTTCGGCCGGCGTCGTGGTTCGCTCCGAGCGCACCGCCATCTTGCGGGCCTTGAAGAAGGCTTCGAGTTCGGTCGGTGACTTGAGCGTGGCAAGCCGGGCTTCGACCTCGGCCCGCTGCGCGCCGTCGGCCTGCACCGACAACTCCTGGAAGGTGTAGATG
>JANNBZ010000067.1:0-14871 GCA_031386065.1 Burkholderiales bacterium | reverse complement strand
CGTCGATGCCGCGCCCGGCCTGGTGGTGATGGACGAGGCCTACCAGCCCTTCGCTGCACGCGACTCGATGCACCGGCTGAAGCGCCATCCGCACGTGCTGCTGATGCGCACGATGAGCAAGTTCGGGCTGGCCGGCGTGCGCATCGGCTACCTCATCGCCCGCAGCGAATTGATCGCCGAGGTCGACAAGCTGCGCCCGCCGTTCAACATCAGCGTGCTCAATTGCGAGGCGGCGATGTTTGCCCTGGAACATGCCGACGAATACGCGCGCCAGGCGGCGGTCATTCGCGACCAGCGCGAGAAGCTGCAGGCGCAGTTACGCGAACTGCCCGGCGTGCAGACCTTTCCGAGCGATGCCAACATGATTCTGCTGCGCGTGCCCGACGCGCAACGCATCTTCGACGGCATGAAAGCGCGCGGCGTGCTGATCAAAAACGTCTCCGGCATGCACCCGCTGCTGGCGAACTGCCTGCGCATCACGGTGGGCACGCCCGAAGAAAACACCCTGACGATGAACGCCTTGAAAGCGAGCCTGTGATGACCCAAGCGACCAATGCGCCGCGCGAAGCGGATGTCACCCGCAACACCGCCGAAACGCAAATTCGGGTGGCGATCAAGCTCGACGGCAGCGGGGCGTCCAAGCTCGCCACCGGCATCGGCTTCTTCGACCACATGCTCGACCAGATCGCCCGCCACGGCCTGATCGACCTCGATATCGATGCGAAAGGCGACCTGCACATCGACGGCCACCACACCGTCGAAGACGTGGGCATCACGCTGGGTCAGGCGATGGCCAAGGCGGTGGGCGACAAGAAAGGCCTGCGCCGCTACGGCCACGCCTATGTGCCGCTGGACGAAGCGCTGTCGCGCGTGGTGATCGACTTTTCCGGCCGGCCGGGCCTGCACATGCGGGTCGACTTCAAGAGCGGCATGATCGGCTCGCTCGATTCGCAACTGGTCTACGAATTCTTTCAGGGCTTTGCCAACCACGCTGGCGTGACGCTGCACATCGACAACCTGCACGGCGACAACGCGCACCACCAATGCGAGACGATCTTCAAGGCCTTCGCCCGCGCGCTGCGCATGGCGCTCGAAATCGACCCGCGTGCGGCAAATGTGATCCCTTCCACAAAAGGATCCTTGTGACATGAAACGCACGGTCGCCGTCGTCGACTATGGCATGGGCAACCTGCGCTCGGTGTCGCAGGCGGTGATGCATGTGGCGCGCGATTCTGGCGTCGACGTTATCGTCACCGCCCAACCCGACGAGGTGTACGCCGCCGAGCGCGTCGTGCTGCCCGGCCAGGGCGCCATGCCCGACTGCATGCGCGAGCTGCGCGAATCGGGGCTGCAAGACGCCGTGCTGCACGCGGCGGCCAACAAGCTGTTGATGGGTGTATGCATCGGCATGCAGATGCTGTTGTCGCGCAGCGAGGAAGGCCCCACCGACGGCCTGGGGCTCATCGACGGCCAGGTCATCCGCTTCCAGCTCGAAGGGCGGGTGCAGGCCGACGGCAGCCGTTACAAGGTGCCACAAATGGGCTGGAACCAGGTCGTGCAGGCGCGCCGTCACGCGATGTGGGCGGAGGTGCCCGACAACGCCTACTTCTACTTCGTGCACAGCTTCTACGCCCGCCCGTCGGACCCGCGCCACAGCGTGGGCGAAACGGATTACGGAACGCGCTTTACCTGCGCGCTGGCCCGCGATAATATTTTCGCCACCCAGTTCCACCCCGAGAAAAGCGCCGACCACGGTTTGCTGATGTACCGCAACTTCCTGCGCTGGAACCCCTGAGGTTCGTTTTCGGCACTGAACGTCCATCCCCACCCACAGACCCGCCCACGGCCATGCTGCTGATTCCCGCTATCGACCTCAAAGACGGCAAGTGCGTGCGCCTGAAGCAAGGCGACATGAACGAATCCACCACCTTCGGCGAAGACCCGGCCGCCATGGCGCGGCGCTGGGTCGACGCCGGGGCGCGCCGCTTGCACCTGGTGGACCTGAACGGCGCCTTCGCCGGCAGGCCGGTCAACGAGGCTGCGGTGAAGGCCATCCTTGCCGAGGTGGGCGATGAAATCCCGGTGCAGTTGGGCGGCGGCATCCGCGACCTCGACACCATCGAGCGCTACCTCGACGACGGCCTGAGCTTCATCATCATCGGCACCGCAGCCGTCAAGAGCCCGGGCTTCCTGCGCGATGCCTGCACCGCGTTCGGCGGCCACATCATCGTGGGTCTCGACGCGAAGGACGGCAAGGTCGCCACCGACGGCTGGAGCAAGCTGACCGGCCACGAAGTGATCGACCTGGCCCGCAAGTTCCAGGACTACGGCGTCGAAGGCGTGATCTACACCGACATCGGCCGCGACGGCATGCTCACCGGCATCAACCTCGACGCCACCGTGAAGTTGGCGCAGGCGCTCACCATCCCGGTCATCGCCTCGGGCGGCCTCAGCCAGATGAGCGACATCGAACAGTTGTGCGCGATTGAAGCGCAGGGCGTGACCGGCGTCATCTGTGGTCGCGCCATCTACAGCGGCGACCTTGATTTCGCGGCGGCGCAGGCCCGCGCCGACGCCCTCTTCACTGCCTGATCAGGTGCCTTTCGCCCGCCGCGCGCGGGTGACCGCACCGATGGCGGCCAGTCCGGCCAGCAGCAACGCATAGGTCTCGGGCTCGGGGATGGCTGCCGTGAGGAACCCCCGAATCTCGCCGCCGGCATACAGCCCCGGACTGTGGATGTTGACGTAGGCCTTGCCTGCCCCAATGCCGGCGGCCAGGCTGGCGAAGCTCACAGCGTCCAGCGTGAACACATTCGCGTACGTGCCCGAGGTCATCGACGGAAAGCCGGTGAAGCCTTGCGCCACACCGATGCTTCCGGTTCCTGCGACCGCCGTGCAGCAGTGGATGTGACCGGCGCTGGCGTTGGTTGTCAGGTTGGCGAAGTTGACCAGTACGTCGATCGTGAGCGCCGTGTCGTCGAGCACCACCAAGGCGGAGCCGGTGCCGGGCGAGGTCGGATTCGGCTCCCCCAACTTGCTCAAGCTGGCCGTGTACGACGTGGTCACGGCCGCAGCCGGAGCGGCGAACGATGCTCCGACAACAAGCGCAGACGTGGCAACAAAAAACAGGGTCTTGTTCATCGCGCGAATCTCCGGGTCGGTGTGAAGCGGGCCAATCCAGCCGCGACGCGGGGAGGATGTTCCGAAGTTCAACTTATGGATCAAAGCCGCACTGCGCGCACGTCAACCCCCCTAAACCGCAGGACCGGGCAAACCCCATAATTCGGACCCATGCTTGCGAAAAGAATCATTCCCTGCCTCGACGTGACCGGCGGTCGCGTTGTCAAAGGCGTCAACTTCGTCGAACTGCGCGACGCCGGGGACCCGGTGGAGATTGCGGCGCGCTACAACGACCAGGGTGCCGACGAACTGACCTTTCTCGACATCACCGCCACCAGCGACGGCCGCGACCTGATCCTGCACATCATCGAAGCGGTTGCCTCGCAGGTCTTCATTCCATTGACGGTCGGCGGCGGCGTGCGGGTGGTCGAAGACGTGCGCCGACTCTTGAACGCCGGTGCCGACAAGGTGAGCTTCAATTCGGCTGCCATCGCCAACCCGCAGGTCATTCGCGATGCCTCGGCCAAATATGGCGCGCAGTGCATCGTCGTGGCCATCGACGCCAAACGCCGGCCTGACGGCCTGGGCTGGGATGTCTACAGCCACGGCGGGCGCAAGAACACCGGCCTCGATGCGGTTGCCTGGGCGGTGCAGATGGCCGCGTTTGGCGCCGGTGAAATTCTGCTGACCAGCATGGACCGCGACGGCACCAAGAGCGGTTTCGACCTGGCGCTGACCCGCGCGGTCAGCGATGCGGTCAGCGTGCCGGTGATCGCTTCCGGCGGGGTGGGCACGCTGCAGCACCTGGCCGACGGCATTCGCCTGGGCGGCGCCGACGCGGTGCTGGCGGCCAGCATCTTTCACTACGGCGAGTTCAGCGTCGGCGAGGCCAAGGCGCTGATGGCGCACCAGGGCATCGCGGTGCGGCAGTGAAGGCCGCCAAGGCGACGCCTTCGCGCGTTGGTGCACCGGCGGCGCCAACGGCAGCGGCGGCCTTGCCGCACGAGGTGCGCATCATCGGCGGGCGCTGGAAGCGCTGCAAGCTGCCGGTGGCGAGCCGACCCGGCCTGCGGCCCACGCCCGACAGGGTGCGCGAAACGCTGTTCAACTGGCTGGGCCAGAGCCTGTCGGGCTGGCGCTGCCTGGACGCATTCGCGGGCAGCGGCGCGCTGGGCTTCGAGGCCGCGTCGCGCGATGCGGCCGAGGTGGTGCTGGTCGAGCGCGACCCGCACCTCGCGCGCAGCCTGCGCGAGTCGAAAGAACGCCTCAAGGTCGAGGTGTTGAAGGTCGAGTGCGCCGACGCCCTGGCCTGGATGAAGCGCTGTGCGCCGCAGGCTTTCGAGCTGGTTTTCATCGACCCGCCATTCGATGCCGAACTGACCCTGCCCGCCCTGGCCGCCGCCGCCCGCGTGGTGGTGGCCGACGGCTTCGTCTATCTGGAAGCAGGTCGGGCGTTCGACGATGCGGGCCTGCTGCCGACGGGTCTCAAATTGCACCGCCACGCCCGCGCCGGGGCGGTTCACTTCCATCTCTTGCAGCGCGTGGCGCCGGACTACACTGCGGCCGCATGAAGACCCCCACGACCCCGATCGGGAGCGCAGAATGACCTCTGTGACCGCACTCACCGCCGTCTACCCGGGCACCTTCGACCCGATGACGCTGGGCCATGAAGACCTGATGCGCCGCGCCAGCCGCCTGTTCGAGCGCCTGATCCTGGCGGTGGCGGCGGGGCACCACAAGCGCACCATGTTCACCATCGACGAGCGGCTTGAGATCGCGCAGGAACTTGCCGCCAAGTACCCGAACGTCGAGGTGATCGCCTTCCGGGGCTTGCTGCGCGACTTCGTGGTCGGTCTCGGGGGCAAGGTGGTGGTGCGCGGCCTGCGCGCAGTCAGCGACTTCGAGTACGAATTCCAGATGGCCGGCATGAACCGGCAATTGATGCCCAACGTGGAAACCGTTTTCCTGACCCCCAGCGACCAGTTCCAGTTCGTCTCCGGCACCTTCGTGCGCGAGATCGCAACGCTCGGCGGCGACGTGTCGAAGTTCGTTTCGCCGTCGGTGCTGGATCGGCTGAAGACGCGCGTCCGGACCACCGAGGCTTGAGGGGCGCGACGCATGGCACTACTGATCACGTCGGAATGCATCAACTGCGATGTCTGCGAGCCCGAGTGCCCGAACCAGGCGATCTACATGGGCGTCGAGATCTACGAGATCGACCCGTCCAAATGCACCGAGTGCGTGGGGCACTTCGATGAGCCGCAGTGCGTGCAGGTCTGCCCTGTGAGTTGCATCCCGATTCACCCCGATCACATCGAGTCGAACGAGACGCTGTGGGCCAAGTACCGGCGCCTTCAGCAAGGCGGCGCGGCAAGCACACCCGAGCCCACCAAAACCTGAACTACTGCTTGCGTTTGCTGCGTTCGGCCGCGGGTTTGGCAGTCGCCGTGTCGGGCAGCGGCTTGACCTTGGTGTGCCGCTTCTTGTGCTTGCCCTTTTCGGCTGCCGACGCGGCAGGCGCCACCGGGGCAGGCCGGGCGTTGAAGCCGGACGCGCTGGCCGGCTTGATGGCTGCCTCGTTCGCGCGCCTGTCTCGTTCGAGCTCGGCCACGCGCTTGCGCTCGCTGGCGGCCACCTTGAGGGCTTCGGCGCGTTGGGCGGCGCTGCGCGGGTCGCTGGCCTCGACCACCTTGCCGCCAGCGCAGGGCACTTGCGAGTACTCGCGCCCGTCGGGGCCGCAGCGGTAGATCGGGGCCGGTGCGGCTTGGGCAGCCATGCCGGCCAGGAGCAGGAGCGATGCGACGGCGGTGTGCTTCATGAAAGGGGCTCGGGCGAACGGGCGGTCAGAGGGTCGGCTCAGGCCGGGGCGGCTTGGGTCGCGGCGGCTTTGCATGCACCTTCATCATGGCACGCTCCATCTCGCCCGCCAGAATCAAGTCGAGTGCGTCGACCGCCCGTTCGCTGATCTTTTCGATGGCTTCGCGCTCGGCCAGCGGCGGCTTTCGCAGCACGTAGTTGATCACCTCGGCCTTCACGCCGGGATGCCCGATGCCCAGTCTGAGCCGCCAGTAGTCGGCGCTGCCGAGTTGCGCGTGGATGTCTTTCAGACCGTTGTGTCCGGCGTGGCTGCCGCCGAGCTTGATCTTGGCCTGGCCGGGCATCAGGTCGAGCTCGTCGTGCACAACCAGAATCTCCGCGGGCGAGATCTTGAAGAAGCGCGCCAGCGACGCCACCGCCTTGCCCGAGAGATTCATGAAGGTCATGGGCTGCAGCAGCCACAGCGGACCGTCGGGCCGATTCACCCGCGCGACCAGACCGAAGTGGCTGCGCTCAGGCACCAGCGTGGCACCCAGCTTGCGCGCCACCTCGTCGATGAACCAGAACCCGGCGTTGTGCCGGGTTGCCTCGTATTCGGGGCCCGGATTTCCGAGGCCCACCAGCAGTCGAATCATTTTTCCATTATCCCGTCTGGCGACGGGAAGCCAGCGGCCGCTATGCCTGTCGCTGTCGGTACGTCGCTTGCTCGAACTGCTGGTAGGTGGACATGAACCGGGGCTCGCAGAATGGTAATGATTGGGTCATCAGGATCCCCGAAGCGCCCCGTCGTCGCCGTGGACGCTGACCGCCGCAGCCGCGCGGCCACGTCAGGCTCGCCGGGTGCGCGGGGTCAGCCCCGGGGCGTTCCGCGTGCGCGCTGCCGCGCAGCTTGATGCTCGACGGGGTTCGCGCAGCAGAATAAAAAAACCCCGCCGGGGCGGGGCTTTGCAGCGTGCGCGAAGAAGAATTACTTCTTGTTCTGCTTCTCGGTCTTCTTGGCCTTGGTCGGCGCGGCGGCCGCCACCACGACCGGGGCCACCGCAGCTTCTTCCTCGGCGGCTAGCATCGAAACCGACACGATCACCGGGTTCGGTTTGCCCTGCGTCATCACCTTGATGCCTTCGGCCAGCGCGATGTCGTTGGCGTGCAGCGCCTGGCCCTTGGCCAGGTTGCTCAGGTCCACCGTCAGGAACTCGGGCAGCTGCGAGGCCAGGCACTGAATGCGCAGCTCGTTGACCACGTGGTTGACCACGCACTTGTCGACCTTGACCGCTGGCGACTCTTCTTCGTTGATGAAGTGAAGCGGCACTTTCTTCGTGACCTTGGTGGTCGCGTCGACGCGCTGGAAGTCGATGTGCAGCACGATCGGGCGGAACGGGTGAACCTGGTGGTCACGCAGCAGCACCTGTTCGGTCTTGCCGTTCAGTTCCATGTCGAGGATGGACGAGTGGAAGGCCTCTTTCTTCAGCGCGAAGAAGAGGGCATTGTGATCGAGTTCGATCATGGCCGGCGCACCAGCCCCGTAGACAATGCCGGGCACCTTGCTGGCATTGCGCAGGCGGCGGCTCGCTCCGGTCCCCTGCAACGTGCGCTCATAAGCGACGAATTTCATGGTTGACTCCAAAAAGTGGTGAAGCCCCGCGACCAGGTGCTTCAATGAAATGGGGCCGAGGCCCCGCCAAAAAGAAGGACCCCGAAAGGGGGCCTGCCTTCGTTCTAAAAATTACTGTTCTGCTCGGCAAACAACGAGGTCACCGACTCGCCGTCCGAGATGCGGCGAATCGTTTCGGCGAACAGGAATGCGACCGACAGCTGGCGCACCTTGGGGCAACTTTTAACTGCCTCGTTCTGCGGAATGGTGTTGGTGATCACGACTTCGTCGAGCTGCGAATTCTTGATGCGCTCGATCGCCGGCCCTGAAAACACCGCGTGCGTGCAGTAGGCGTAGACGCTTTTCGCACCGCGCTCCTTCAGCACATCGGCGGCCTTCACCAGCGTGCCGGCGGTGTCGGTCATGTCGTCCATGATGACGCAGGTGCGGCCGTCGATCTCGCCGATCACGTGCATCACCTCAGACACATTCGCTTTCGGACGCCGCTTGTCGATGATCGCCAGGTCGCAGTTCAGTTGCTTGGCCAGCGCGCGCGCCCGCACCACCCCGCCAACGTCGGGCGACACCACCACCAAGTCGCTGTAGCGCTTGCTTTGCAGGTCGGACAGCAGCACCGGCGAGGCATAGATGTTGTCGACCGGAATGTTGAAGAAGCCCTGGATCTGGTCGGCGTGCAGGTCCATCGTCAACAGGCGCTCGACGCCCACCGCTTCGAGCATGTTGGCCACGACCTTGGCGCTGATGGGCACGCGGGTAGAGCGGGGCCGGCGGTCTTGCCGCGCGTAACCGAAGTACGGGATCACCGCTGTGACACGCCGGGCCGACGCACGCTTGATGGCGTCGACCATGATGCACAGTTCCATCAGGTTTTCGTTTGTCGGCGCGCAGGTGGGTTGCACCACGAAGATGTCGCGGGCGCGCACGTTTTGATGGATCTCGATGTCGACTTCGCCGTCGGAGAAGCGACCGACCCGCGCCTTGCCCAGTTCGATGCCGAGGTGGGTGGCGATTTCCTGGGCCAGCGCCGGGTTGGCGTTGCCGGTGAACAGCACGGTGTTGAAAAGCACATTCCCTCCGTCGAGGCTTTGTTGCGGAAGCACAGCGCTTCCTTTCAGTCCAGCCCCGGGATTACCTGTGAAGGCTCCGGGAATCAAAAAAACTGGCAGGGGAGGAAGGACTCGAACCCTCGCATGTCGGAATCAAAATCCGATGCCTTGACCAACTTGGCGACTCCCCTACACCGGAATGCGGCAAGCAAATTGCACTTGCAGCACACCTGAAAACTCGTCTTAAAACCTCGTCTTCAACTTTCACTGAACGCAGCCCATTGAGCCAACGGGTGCTGTTGAAGGCTTTTGCACATTCTGCTGCGCCAGCCCTCGGGCAATGCGAAAGGCACCACCTGCTGACTGTCGACTTCAACCTCTGTCCCGCTCTCTGTCCTGCTCGCTGTCCCGCACACTGCAAACACTGCACTGCCGGATCCCGTCATGCGGCTGTTGCCGTATCGAGACTTGAGCCAGTCCGCCGCTTGCGCCACCTCGGAACAGCGGCTTTCGGCCACCGGCTGCAAGTCGTTGCGTCCGTATTCCGCCAAGCTGAATGCTTCAGAAGCGACCGCAGTAAAGCCTTCAATTGTAGCAGCTTCGGTGTTGCGGACGAGTCGGGGGTCGGCGAAGACGGCACGCGTCTCCAGCCCGGCGGCGGGCTTCAGGACGGCGAAGCGCTGCGGCGCGATCGACAGCGGTGTCAGCCGTTCCCCCACGCCTTCGACCCAGGCGTTGCGGCCGCCCAGAAAAAACGGCACATCGGCGCCGAGCTTGAGCCCCAGCGCCAGCAGTTTGTCGAGCGGCCAGTTCAGTCCCCACAGGCGGTTCAGTGCCAGCAAGGTGGAGGCAGCGTCCGAACTGCCGCCGCCCAGGCCGGCCCCCCACGGCACCTGCTTGTCGATCGAAATGTCGACCCCGTGCGTCACGCCGGATTCGGCTTGCAGCAGGCGCGCCGCGCGCAGGCAGAGGTCGTCGGCGGGCAGCGCGGCGCTGAGGTCGTGGCGGGCCAGCGATGCGTCGGTGCGGCGCTCGAAGTGCAGCGTGTCGCACCAGTCGATCAACACGAACACCGACTGCAGCAGGTGGTAGCCGTCGTCGCGGCGGCCGACGATGTGCAGGAACAGATTCAGCTTGGCCGGTGCCGGCACGTCGAACAAGCTTCTCAAGCTCACGGCCGCTCCAGCTTCACGCGAACCGTGACCGTCGGTGCCTGCTCGCGGCGCGCGGTGACCCAGGCCTCGCCGAAATTTGCCAGGCTCACGCTCCAGCCGAGTTGCTGAAAACCAGTCTCGGACGACAGCAGCGCAGGCGTGCTGGCGGCGCCCGGCCACGGCCGCCCGCGCAGCCAGTCGAACAGGGCCGCCACGGGCAACTCTTCGCCGAGCATTTCTCGCGTCAGTGCCGCCAGATCGGAATACTGCGATTCGCCCTGCGGCGTGCGCAACCACACCTGCCCGGGCTCCCAGCGCGCGCGTGCCAGCGTGGTGCCGAGCGGGGAGTTGAGATCGAAGCGCCCACGGTCGGCATCACCGGCCAGCTCGAACGCCGCCGACAGGCTGCGCAAAGGACTCGCGTCGGTGGCGTCGATTCGCAGCGTCATGCGCCCGGACAAGCTGTCCGGCGGTGGGCCCGAGGGCGCCGTCGCGCAGCCCGCAAACCCCAAGACGACGATGGCCGCAAGCAGCGCGCCGCGCCGCCGCGCCCAGCTCACAAATCGACCTTCAGGCGCGCCAGCGTTTCGCGCAGCACGTCGTTGACGGCATCGCGTGCGCGGGCGTCGCGCAGCACGCGGCGGGCTTCGTCGTGCTGGCCGCTGACCCACAACACCTCGCCCAGGTGGGCGGCGATCTCGACATCGGGTCGCGACTGGTACGCGCCGCGCAGCAGCCGCAGGGCTTCGTCTCGATTGCCCAGGCGGTACTCGACCCAGCCCAGGCTGTCGGTGATGAATGGTTCGCCGGGCGCCAGATCGAGCGCCCGTTTGATCAGCGCCTTGGCCTCGGGAAGGCGCAGGTTGCGCTCGGCTAGCGAGTAGCCCAGCGCGTTGTGCGCATGGTGGTGATCGGGCTTCAGCGCGATGACACGGCGCAGCAGGCGCTCCATGTCGTCCATGCGGTCCTGCTTCTCGGCCAGCATCGATTCTTCATACAGCAGGTCGGCGTCTTCGGGAAACTTCTGGTTCGCTGCGGTCATCACGGCGCGGGCATCGCCCCACTGCTTCAACTCGCGCAGCAGCTGCGCCTCGGCCAGCAGCTTGGCGCGCGCATCGCCTTCGCCCAGCTCGGGGGTCTTGCGGATCAGCTCACGGGCTTCGGGCAGCTTGCCCTGGCGCGCCAGCAGCGACGCGCGGCGCGACTGCACCGCCAGCGCCTGCTGCGGGCTGGTGATCTTTGCCAGCCACGCCTCGGCGCCGGCCGAGTTGTTCTGTTGCTCCGCGGCTTGCGCCAGCATCAGCCAGGCCTGCGTCAGGCCGCGGTCGGGAGCGGCCGGTTCATCGACGTCGACTTCATCGCCGGCAGCGCCCTCGGTCGCACCCGGCTGCGTGACGTTGTCGCCCTCGACCAGGGCCACGAATTTGAGCAGCGCGGCCGTCGCCTCTTTCGGCTTGCGCAGTTCGAGCTGCAGCGCGCCCAGCATCAACCAGGGTGGCGCCAGCTTGGGCTCGTTGCGGGTCACGACATCGAGCTGCGCGATCGAATCGGCAAACCGCTGCGAGCCGCTGAGCGTGCGCGAGTAGAGCAGCCGAACGCCGTTGCTGGCCGGCCGTGCCTTCAGATGGCTGATGACGATGGCTTCGGCGTCGGGCGTTCCCGGCAGCAGTTCCAGCGCCAGTTGCGGCGGGCCTTCGGCGCCAGCGTCTTGCGCGTGGGCGCGGCGTGCCAGTTCCAGCGCGCGTGCGGTGTCGCCGGCCAGCAGCCAGCTGCGGCCCAGCGCCACGTTGGCTGCGGTTTGCGTGGCCGGTGCGCTGGCGTAAGGCTGTAGCACTTGCTCGATCAGCCCGGCCGCCTGCTTGCGGTCTGCGGCGCGCACGAAGAAGCGCGGTAGCCCGTTGATCTGTTCGACGCGCCCCGATGCGGGTGTGATGACCAACAGCGACTTCATCGGCTCGACGGTCTCCGCGCTGCGGTTCAGCGCCACCAGCAGCTGGATCACGTAGCGGTGCGCCTCGATCGAATCGGGCAAGGCGGTGCGCCAGGCGCTCGCCGACACCAAGGCCTGATCGCCGGCGCGGGCTTGCAGCGCGATGTCGGTGGCGCGGCGAAACAACTGCGGGTCGCGCGTCTTGCGAGCGGCGTCCAGCAGCACCTGGTACGCGGTGCCCGCCTCGCCCGATCGGAACTCGATCTCGCCGATCAGCAGTTGGTAGAACAACTGCGCGTCGAGGCCGGAGTTCGCGGTCGACTCGTTGCTGGCAACCGTCTGTGCTGCTGCGTGCGGAGCCAGCGACGACAGCGACGACGCCAATGCCAGCGCGCACGCCGCTCGGGCGATGGGTGAGAAGGAAGGCATCGGGGGCTCCGGAAATCGAAATTCATTTTAGGGCGGCGCGAATGGCCCGCCGCGCGGGTCGCTGGTGTGACCGCGCATCGTCGTGATAATTCCCCGCATGCCCGAACTGCCTGAAGTCGAAGTCACGCGTCAAAGCTTTGCGCCACGCATCGCCGGGGCGCGCGTCACCGCGGTGCGGCTGGGCAAACCGCTGCGCTGGCCGCTGGGCTGCGAGCCGGACAGCCTGATTGCGCAGACCGTCGGCGAGGCGAGCCGACGCGGCAAGTACCTGTGGTTGCCGCTGCAGCCGGGCGGCCTGCTGCTGCACCTGGGCATGTCGGGCTCGCTGGCCTTCGGCGCCTTCGACCAGGCTCCGGGCAAGCACGATCATTTCGACCTCGTCACCACGCACGGCACCTTACGGCTGACCGACCCGCGCCGCTTCGGTGCGGTGGTCTGGTCGCTCGGTCTGGCCAGCGGCGCGGCCGTCAAGTTGCTGGCCACGCTGGGCCTGGAGCCGTTCGACCCGGCCTTCACCGGTGCCGCCTTGCATGCGGCCCTGCAACGGCGCCGGGTGGCGGTGAAGCTGGCGCTGCTGGCCGGCGACATCGTCGTCGGCGCCGGCAACATCTACGCCTGCGAGGCGCTGTTCACCGCCGGCATCGACCCGCGAACCCGCAGCGACAAGCTGAGCCGGCCGCGCTGCGAGCGCCTGTGCCAGGCGGTGCGCTCCACCTTGCAGCAGGCACTCGACCTGGGCGGCTCGACGCTGCGCGATTTTCGCGACGCCCACGGCATGGCCGGACAGTTCCAGTTGCACTCGCGCGTTTACGGTCGGGCCGGCGAGCCCTGCCATGTCTGCGCAACGCCCATCCGCCGCATCGTGCAGGGCCAGCGCTCGACCTTCTTTTGCCCGAGCTGCCAGCGCCGCTGATCGATGCGCGATAGCGGCGTGTGATAGTGCGCACGCCATGCCTTGACAAGGGGCGTGAGCAGATGTTTTCAGGCCCGGCGCGCTGCCAGCGTGCGCTAACATCATTCGGCCCATGCGCTCGTCCCACGCCTCCTCATGAACGCCAGCTTCGCCCACGGTTTCGACCTGTTGAGCGAGTGGCGCAGCGCATCGCGCCGGCGCGTCGACGAGCTGTTGCGGTTCCTCGCCGAGCATGAGCTGACCGACGCCGCGGGCATCGAACTGCTCGCGAATTTGCAGCAACGCCTGGCCACCGAAAAACTGGTGGTCGCCTTCGTGGCCGAGTTTTCGCGCGGCAAGTCGGAGCTGATCAACGCGATCTTTTTCGCCGACCTTGGCCGTCGCGTGTTGCCGGCCACACCGGGGCGCACCACGATGTGCCCGGTGGAGCTGGGCTACGAGGCGTCCGAAGATGCGGCGCTTGCCCTGCTGCCCATCGCCACCCGACACGAGAGCGCCTCGCTCGGCGAACTGCGGACGCAGCCGCGCCACTGGACGCATGTCTCGCTGCACGGTTTGACCCCCGACCAGCTCGCGAATGCGCTGCTGGAAGTGACGCGCACGCAGTGGGTGGGCCAGGACGAAGCGCGTGCGCTGGGCTTCTGGGACGACGAGCGTCCCGATGACAACCCGCCGCAGGACGCTGCGGGGCGCGTCGAAGTGCCGGCCTGGCGCCACGCGCTCATCAACTACCCGCATCCGCTGCTCAAGCAAGGGCTGGTGGTTCTGGACACGCCGGGGCTGAACGCGCTGGGCGCCGAACCCGAGCTGACGCTCGGTCTGCTGCCGTCGGCGCATGCAGCGGTGTTCGTGCTGGGGGCCGACACCGGCGTCACCCAATCCGACATGGACATCTGGCGCGACCACCTCGGCACGCATTCGATGGCCCGCTTCGTGGTGCTGAACAAGATCGACACGCTGCGCGACCCGCTGGCCTCGGCGGCGCAGGTGAATGCTCAGATCGAGGCGCAGCAGACGGCCACCGCGCGTACGCTGAACGTCCCGCTGGCGCGGGTGTTCCCGGTCTCGGCGCGACAGGCGCTGGCCGCGCGCGTGAACCGCGATGCCGGTGCGCTGGCGAGCAGCCGCCTGCCGGCGCTCGAGACCGCGCTGTCGGAACAGCTGCTGCCACAGCGGCGCGCGGTGCTGCAGCAGGCGCTGGTCGACGCCGGCCAGCAGGTCGAGCTGCAGGTGGCGCGCAAGCTCGGCGACGGTCGGCTCCAGTTGATGGACCAGATCCTGGAGCTGCGCGGACTGCGCGGCAAGAGCGGCAGCAAGGTGACCCGCATGCTCGACCGTGTCGAGGCCGAGACCGCCGAGTTCGAGCTGTGCACCGCGCGCCTGCAGGCCTTGCGCGTGGTGCACACGCGCTTGCTGAAAGACATGATGGTCGGCATTTCAAGCGACCGGCTGCGCGAGGAAGTGCTGCAGATGCAGGTCGCGATGAACGCGTCGGTGCTCAACCTGGGCGCGAAGAAGGCGTTCGCCGGCATGTGCCAGCGACTGCACGCGCTGTTCACCACGGCGCAGGCGCGTGGCGTCGAGATTCGCGCCATGCTCGGCGGATCGTTCGAGCGGCTGAACGCCGAGTTCGGCTTCACGCTGGCGCTGCCCGATGGGCCGAGCCTGGCCCGTTTCGAGAGCGAGCTTCGTCTGATCGAACGCAATTACGTTCAGTACCTCGGCCTGACGCAGGCGCTGCGGCTGTCGCAGCCCAAGTTCATGGAGCAGTTCCGCCGCATGCTGGTGTCGAAACTGAGGGTGGTGTTCGAAAGCGCCAGCGGCGAGTTGGAGATGTGGAACAAGGCCGC
>JANNBZ010000389.1:0-2309 GCA_031386065.1 Burkholderiales bacterium | reverse complement strand
CGGGGCCTTCATGCAGATCTTCGTGCGCAGCTATGCCGACAGCGACGGCGACGGCATCGGCGACCTGCGCGGCCTCAACGGCAAGCTCGACTACCTGAAAGACCTGGGTGTCAGCGGCATCTGGCTGATGCCGATCACGCGCAGCCAGGACCGCGACCACGGCTACGCCACCAGCGACTACCGCAACATCGAGGCTAATTACGGCAGCCTGGCCGACCTCGACGAACTGCTGCGCCAGGCCCACGCACGCGGCATCGGCGTGATCATGGATTACGTGATCAACCACAGCGCGGCGGAGAACCCGCTGTTCGCGAACTCGCGCCTCGCCGACAGCAACGCCTATCGCAACTGGTACGTCTGGCAGAACCCGAAACCCGGCGGCTGGAACATCTACGGCAACAACCCCTGGTACGGCACCGCGGCCGGCTGGTACTTCGCCGCGTTCTGGGACCAGATGCCGGACTGGAACCTGCTCAACCCCGCCGTCGTCGCCTACCACCGCGACAACCTGCGCTTCTGGCTGAACCGCGGCATCGACGGCTTTCGCTTCGATGCCGTCGGCCAACTGGTCGAGAACGGCCCGTCGCAATGGAACAACCAGTCGCAGAACTACCCGCTGATGCGCGACGTGAAGGCGCTGCTCGGCGGCTATTCGCAGCGCTGGATGGTCTGCGAATCGCCGGAAGACGCGGCCGGTTTCACTGCCGCCTGCGGCAGCGCGTTCGCCTTCGGCCACAACTACGACGTGGTGCGCGCGGCGCGCGGCGACACGAGCGCGGTGCAGGCGGTGTCCGACTACTTCAAGACCGCCTCCGTCAACGTGTCCAACCTGCTCGCCAACCACGACGCATTCGCCGGCCAGCGGCTGTACGACCAGTTCGGTGGCAACCTGGCGCAATATCGGCTGGCCGCCGCGACGCTGCTGCTGCAGCCGGGCACGCCCTTCCTGTACTACGGCGAAGAGATCGGCATGGCCGGTGCGGCGTCGCTCAGCGGCGACCCCAAGCTGCGCACGCCGATGAGCTGGACCGGCAACAGCGCGAACGGCGGCTTCACCACGGCGGTGCCGTACCGCGCGCTATCGGCCAACGTGGCCGGCTTCAATGTGCAGGCGCAGCGCGCCGACCCGAACTCGCTGCATGCCTTCTACAAGGCCATGATCGGCCTGCGCAACAGCGTGCCGGCGATCGCGCAGGGCGCCTATGAAGCGCCGGTGGTGGCCGGCAGCGCACTCGCGTTCCAGCGCCGGCTAGGCAGCGATCGCGCGGTGGTGGCCATCAACTACGGCAGCGGCTCGACGACTCTGGCGCTGACGGGATTGCCCGCCGGCGCCACGCTGGCAGCCGCATGGCCCGCGGGCAGTGCCGACCTGCCGGTCGACGCCGGCGGGCAGGTCAGCGTGGCGGTCGGCGGGCAGTCGGTGCGCGTCTACAGCGTGCGCTGACAGCGTGGCGCTAGGGCAGTTGCGGCAGGCGCAGCAGCTGCATCGGCCCGCGCCCGGTGGCGGCGCTGACGAGGCCCAGCACGCGCGCCGGCTCGCTGCCGACCATGGGCCAATCGAAGCGCCAGCGCCAGTTGCGGCCGCCCATCTGGCCGGGCACGTTCATGCGGTGCTGCGTGTCCAGCCCCAGCACGTCCTGCAGCGGGAACACCGCCAGGTTGGCGACCGACGCGCTGGCGGCGCGGATCATGCCCCAGTGCACGTCGTGCGCGCCGCAGGCCAGGTAACTGCCGGCGAAGCTGCGGTCACGCTCGGAAGTGGCGTCCCACCAGCCGCGCGCGGTGTCGTTGTCGTGCGTGCCGCTGTAGACGGCGGTGTTGCGGACATAGTTGTGCGGCAGGAATTCATGCGTCGCGTCGCCACCGAACGCGAACTGCAGCACCCGCATGCCGGGCAGCCCGCAGGCGTCGCGCAGCGCGCGCACGTCGTCGGTGATGACGCCCAGGTCTTCTGCCACGATGGGCAGCGCGCCGAGCGCGCTCTGAAGCGCGTCGAAGAAAGGTTTCCCCGGCCCGGGCACCCAGCGGCCGTCGATGGCCGTTGGGCTGGCGGCCGGCACTTCCCAGTAGCCGGCGAAAGCGCGGAAGTGGTCGATGCGGAACACGTCGGCCTGCGACAGCGCGCGCTTCACGCGGTCGCACCACCAGCGGTAGCCCTCGGCGGCCATGCGGTCCCAGCGGTACAGCGGGTTGCCCCAGCGCTGGCCGGTGGCGCTGAAGAAATCGGGCGGCACGCCGGCCACCACGGTGGGCTGGAATTTGCCGTCCAGGAAGTACAGGTCGGGCCGCGCCCAGCAGTCGGCCGAGTG
>JANNBZ010000397.1:0-3462 GCA_031386065.1 Burkholderiales bacterium | reverse complement strand
CGGGAGCGACTTCGGCGCGTTCTCGATGGAAAACAGCCGCAAGTCCATGATCTACCGGCGATTCTCATTATGAGATGCGCTACTATGTATATTATGTAAATTAACGGGACGCGAATCTCAAGCTGTCTATTTAGGTCGCCGCCGTCACACGCAGTCACAACCCGGTCATCGCCAAGTCACGCAATGTGACGATCATCGTGGATCCCACAGAGCCACGAAAGAGACAGCCATGACCGCCACTCGCCACACCATCCGACACGCCCTCATGTCCACGGCCGCTGCCACGCTGGTGGCTTGCGGCGGCAGCGATGATCTCGTTGCGCTGCCCACGCTCGACGGGCAAGCCGCCTTGGTGGTGGCGCATCGCGGCGCCTCGGGCTACCTGCCCGAAGAGACACTCGAGGCCTATCAGAGGGCCATCGACCTCGGCGCCGATGCCATCGAGCCCGATCTGGTCGCGACCCAGGACGGCGTGCTTATCGCGCGACACGACCCCAACCTCGCGTTCAGCACCAACGTGGCCACCCTGCCCCAATTCGCAGCGCGCAAACGGGTCGATTGGCTGGTCGACGGAGAAAAGCAGACCGGCTGGTTCGCGCACGATTTCACCCTGGCCGAGATCAAGCAACTGGGCGCTGTGTCGACCGACAGCGAGCGTCCTCAGCAGTACAACGGACTGTACAAAGTGGTGAGCTTCCAGGAGATCATCGACCTCGTGAAAGCCCAGAGCCTCAAGCTGGGCCGCGTGATTGCGGTGTATCCGGAAACCAAGAATCCCACCTATCACCGTGACCTGGGCCTGCCCCTCGAAGCCACGCTGATCGCGATGATCAATGCGGCTGGTTGGAACAGCAAGACCGCGCCTATCTTCGTGCAGAGTTTCGAGCCGGGCAGCCTGAAGCTGATGCGCGCCAACGGCCTGAACACACGCATGGTGCAGTTGATCGATGCCGACGACTACGACCTGAAAACCGGCACCCTCACCTACGCTGCCCCGTTCGACAAACCATATGACTGGGCCAAGTCGGGCGACGCGCGGCTGTTCAGCGCCATGGTCACCCCGGCCGGCTTGTCCGAGATCAAAGCGTATGCCGATGGCATCGGCCCGTGGAAGCCGTACATCCTGCCGATGAAGGGCGCGCTAGACGCGAACGGCAACCTGATCGACGTGAACGCGGACGGCAAGATCAACCTCAACGACGCCAGCGCGCAGCCGGCCACAACGCTCATTGCCGACGCGCACCAGGCCGGGCTGTTCGTTCACGCCTACACCTTCCGCAACGAGCAACGCCGCCTCGCGGCCACCTTCAAGGGCGACCCGAAAGCCGAGTATTTGTCGTACTACCGCCTTGGCATCGACGGCGTGTTCTCGGACTTCGCCGACACGGCCCTGGCGGCACGCGCCGACTACCTGAAGGAGATGGGACGCTGACCCACTGAGCAAACGCATAGCCCCTGAGGCTCGTGCAGAGGTTCAGGGGCTTTTGTGTCGGAAGATCGCTCTGGTCAGCGCAGCGGCCGAAGGGAGGACACCGATACCGCCATCGCCCGGCATGCAACGAAGGCTGGCGCACGGGCAGCAGCGTTGACGCCATTGCACGCAGGTATTACGCTTCGCGCTTTCGTAATGCTTGAAGGCCAGACATGGCGGACGCCACCACGATGACGACCAAGGGCCAGGTGACCGTGCCGCGTGAAATTCGCGACCGGCTCGGACTCAAGTCCGGCGACAAGATGGCCTTCACGATGCTCAGTGACGGCACCGTCGTGATGCGGCCGAAGACGCGGCGCCTGGCAGACCTGGCGGGCTCGCTGACTCTCCCCGGGCAGCCCAAGGTCGCCGTCGAGGAAATGAACCCGTTCAAGGCGACGGCAGCGGCGAGGGCGACGAAGCGACGGGCGCGATGAACCGCCGCCCGGCTGCTCCCGCACCCGAAGGGGCGTTGATGGGCCCAGCGGCTCGCACCGCAGCGCCCAGCGCTGAGCTTTTCCAGTGACCATCGCCATCGACACCAACGTGCTGGTGCGCCTGCTCGTCCGCGACGACGAGGCGCAGTACGCGGCGGCGCAGCGATTGGTGGACCAGGCCGCCGCTGCCGAAGAGCCGGTGCTGATCGTGCTTGGCGCCCTGCTCGAAACCGAGTGGGTGCTGCGCAGCCGCTACAAGCTCGACAAGGCCAGCATCACGGGCGCCTTCACCGCGCTGCTCGAAAGCGGCGATGTCGAGTTCGAACACCCGCCAACCGTGGAAGAGGCGCTCTACGTCTGGGCGCAGCACCCGGAGGCTGACTTCGCCGAATGCCTGCTCACCGCGCGCGCCGCGCACCTTGGCCGCACCCGATTCCTGACTTTCGACACTGGCGCAGCCCGGTTGCCCGGCGTGGAGCTGCTCGCATGACCGCTTCCAATACGCCGCTTGTCCCCACATTCGTAACAAGGCCGGGTGACTGGCGTCGACGAAGTTGATGATCCGTATGTCGGTCATGGTCTCGAAAGAGCACGGCCACAAACCGGACCGCCCACGCTTCCAAGAAGTACACCTTTTCGAAATCAGCATCGGAAAGCACAAGTCGATCGAAGTCCTCATCGGATGGCTGTTCGTCGCGCATTCACTCGTAGGCACCAGGCCAGAGCCGAGCGAAGTCAATCGAAAGTTGGCGGTGGTGCCAAATGGACAGCAGGTACACGGTGGCGTCGGCGTCCGTGGCCGCGTAGAGCATCAGGTAGTCGCCATGCAGGTATTCACGCAGCGCGGCCGGCGCGCCGGCCGGTAGCGCAGCCAATTGGGCCAGCGCTTCGGCAGATTGCGGCGGGTTGGCAAGATAGCGCCGGCCGATTCGCGGAAACCGGCGCAGGTTGGGAATGACCGTGACGCGCAACTCGGCCAGCAGGGTGTCAAAGGCGAAGGCTGCGTCGGCTTCCACCATCAACGCCTCGATGGCGTCCAAGCGCTCCAGGAAGCTCGCGGTCAGCTTGGCCCGATACAGCTTGTCAGCCACGCTTCTTGGCGGTGGGTTTGCCCGACTTTGCCGGGCTGGCAACCTTGGCGGCAGCAGCGCGGCGCTGCTGAAGCTTGCCGATGGCGCCATCGGCCTCGAAGGTGCGGCCGGCGGCGATGTCGGCCAAGCCACGTGTTGCGTCGGCTATCAGCAGCAGGTGGATGCGCTCGCGCTCCAGGCGGTGGTAGTAGTCCAGCCGCTCGGCGTCGATGAGGGCCACATAGCTCTCGCCGTTCTTGGTGATGATCTTTTCGGCGCCGGCCTTGACCTGGTCGGCCAGCTCGGACAGGTTGGCGCGGGCCTGGGTGAAGGGCACCACGTCGCTGGCGGAAAAGCCCATGGCTGGCTGCTGGTGAAGTGGGTGACAGAATTCTGTGCAGTCTACGGGATTGGGCGGTACTGAGTCGCTGCGCTAGCCTTGGCGCGCAAGCGCCAGAAGGAGTTGGGATCATGAGCAAGCGAC
>JANNBZ010000396.1:0-53758 GCA_031386065.1 Burkholderiales bacterium | reverse complement strand
CGCGAAGCCGAACTTCTCGACCGCCTTGTCGACCTGCTGCGGCGTGCAGCCTTCTTCCAGCAGAAAGCCGGCCTGACGCGAGTACTGCTCGATCATGCGGTTGCCGATGAAGCCGTCACACACACCCGAGACCACGCAGGTCTTCTTGATTTTCTTGCCGAGTTGCATCACGGTGGCGAGCACGTCTTTCGCGGTCTTTTCGCCGCGCACCACCTCCAGCAACTTCATCACATTGGCGGGGCTGAAGAAGTGCATGCCGATCACGTCTTGCGGGCGCTTCGTGAAGCCGGCAATCGCGTTCAGGTCGAGCGTGGAGGTGTTGCTGGCCAGGATGGCACCGGGCTTCATCACCTCGTCGAGTTGCTTGAACACCTGCTGCTTCACGCCCATTTCTTCGAACACGGCTTCGATCACCAGGTCGGCGTCTTTCAGGCCGTTGTAGTCGAGCGTGGTGGTCAGCAGGGCCATGCGCTGCTCGTACTTGTCCTGCTTGAGCTTGCCCTTCTTGACCTGCGACTCGTAGTTCTTGCGGATGATGGCCAGGCCCTTGTCCAGCGCCTCTTGCTTCATCTCGAGCATGACCACCGGGATGCCGGCGTTCAGGAAGTTCATCGCAATGCCGCCGCCCATGGTGCCGGCGCCGATGACGGCCACCTTGGCGATGTTGCGCACCGGCGTGTCGGCCGGCACATCGGGAATCTTGGTGGTGGCGCGCTCGGCCACGAAAGCGTGGCGCAGAGCTTTCGACTCGGGCGTGGCCATCAACGCGATGAACAACTCGCGCTCGACCTTCATGCCTTCGTCGAACTTCATGCGAACCGACGCGGCGACTGCGTCGATGCACTTCAGCGGCGCCGGGAAGTTCTTCGACATGCCGCCCACCATGTTGCGGGCGAACTGGAAGTAGGCATCGGCGTTCGGGTGCGACACCTTCAGGTCGCGCACCAGCGGCAGCGGCCGCACGTCGGCCATCTCGTTCGCGTAGGCGATGGCGCCGGTCATCAGGTCGCCTTCGATCATTTTGTTGAACAGCTTCTGACCCGGCGCCTGGGCGAGCAGTTCGCTCTTCACCGGTTCGCCGCTGACGATCATGTTCAACGCCGTCTCAACCCCCAGCACGCGCGGCAGGCGCTGCGTGCCGCCTGCCCCCGGAATCAACCCGATCTTGACCTCCGGCAGCGCGATCAACGCGCCCGGTGACGCCACGCGGTAGTGGCAGCCCAGCGCTAATTCCAGGCCGCCGCCCATGGCCACGCTGTGGACTGCCGCGACGATGGGTTTGCCGCTGGCCTCAAGCGCCGCAATCACGCTCAGCAGGTTCGGCTCGGCCAGCGCCTTCGGCGAGCCGAACTCGCGAATGTCGGCACCGCCCGAGAACGCCTTGCCCGCGCCGGTGATGACGATGGCTTTCACCGAAGCATCGGCCAGTGCCCTGTCGAGGCCGGTCGTGATGCCCAGCCGCGTGGCGTGGCCGAGGCCGTTGACGGGCGGGTTGTCGAGGCTGATGACGGCAACGCTGCCGCGAACTTCGTAGGTGGCGCTCATGAGGGGTTCCCAGGGTGAGGAGAAAAGCGATTCCGTCGACAGACGCTGCGGAATAGAACGACCGTTCGATTCTAGAAGGCAGAGAAAAAAATGCGCTGTCTCTACAGCGACAGCGCAGGTTGAAGGGCCGCCGGCGAAACGATCAGACTTCCAACCATTCCTTGCGAATATAGGCGTTGCTCCGCAGGTCTGCCGGGCTTCCTTCGAAGACGATGGCGCCGTGGCCCATCACGTAGCAGCGCTCTGAAATTTCCAGCGCGATGGTGAGCTTTTGTTCCACCAGCAGCACCGACACGCCACGGCTCTTCAGCTCTTTCAGGTACAGCGCCACCTGCTCGACGATCTTCGGCGCCAGGCCTTCGGTGGGCTCGTCGATCATGATCAGGTCGGGGTCGCCCATCAGCGTGCGGCACAGCGTGAGCATCTGCTGCTCGCCACCCGACATGACACCCGCAGCGGTGTGCTGGCGCTCCTTCAGGCGCGGGAACATCTGGTACATGTCGTCGAACGACCAGCGCACCTTGGCGGCGGCACGCTTCTGCCCGAGCATCAGGTTCTGGTGCACCGTGAGCTTGGGAAAGATGTCGCGGTTTTCTGGCACGTAGCCGATGCCCCGGTGGGCAATTTCGAACGGCTTGGCGCCGACCAGTTCGCGCTCGTTCCAGGTGACCGAACCCTGGGTGTCGACCAGGCCCATGATGGCCTTCACCGTGGTCGAGCGGCCCGAGCCGTTGCGGCCCAGCAGGCTGACGATCTCGCCCGGCTTGACCGTCATCGACACGCCGTGCAGCACGTGGCTCTTGCCGTAGTAGGCGTGAACGTCTTTGAGTTGCAGCATGTCAGTGGGCTCCCGAGGTTTGACCATCGGCCAGCACCGAGCCCAGATACGCCTCTTGCACCCTCGCGTTGCCGCGCACCGCCTCGGGCACGTCGAAGGCAATCACCTCGCCGTAGACCAGCACCGCGATCTTGTCAGCCAAGCCGAACACCACGCCCATGTCGTGCTCGACCGTCAGCAGCGTCTTGCCGACGGTGATGTCGCGGATGAGCTGAATGAAGCGCGTCGTCTCGGAGCGGCTCATGCCGGCGGTGGGTTCGTCGAGCAGCACCACGTCGGCACCGCCGGCGATGGTGATGCCGATCTCGAGCGCGCGCTGTTCGGCGTAGGTCAGGTTCATGGCCAGCACATCGTGCTTCTTGTCGAGCTTGATCATCTGCAGCACCTCGTCGGCGCGCTGGTTGGCGTCGCGCAGGTCGGCCAGGAATTTCCAGAATGCGTAGCGGTAGCCCATGGACCACAGCACGGCGCAGTGGATGTTCTCGAACACCGACAAGCGGGTGAACAGGTTGCTGACCTGAAAGCTGCGCGCCAGGCCGAGGCGGCTGATCTCGAACGGCTTCAGCCCGTCGATGCGCTGGCCGTGCAGCCGCACCTCGCCGCTGGTGGGACCGAAGCGGCCGCTGATCAAATTGAACAGCGTCGACTTGCCGGCGCCGTTGGGCCCGATGATGGCCACGCGCTCGCCGGGGCGCACCTGCAGACTGGTGCCGCGGATGATCTCGGTCTTGCCGAAACTCTTGCGCAGGTCGACCAGTTCGACCGCGAATTCGCTGGCCGGATTTCGGTTTGGCGGCAGGGGCTGGCTCATGCAGCCTCCCGCAACTTGATCTCGGATTCAATCTCGGACTGCACCGCGCTCCATTGGTGGGAAAACCGGCGGCGTGCCCATTCGAACAGGCCGAAGCCGACCAACAGTGCGATCGCGGCGCCCAGCCAACTGGCCAGGCTGCGCGTGTTCAGCTGCAAGCCGATGAATGTCAGCTCCGGCCCGGTGGCCGCACCCAGTTGCAGGTGGTAGACCATTTCGATCAGGCTCGCCGCCGCCGCCAGGGCGAGCAGCAGCGGGATCGCCAGCGCCAGGTACGCGGGCAGCAACCGGCGCAGCTTGCCGAACGACGCCACCCGCAGGTTCATCATGATCAGGCTGGCAATGCCGCCGGGTGCGTACATCACCATGAACAGGAAGATCAGCCCCAGGTACAGCAGCCAGGCCTTGGTGAATTCGGACAGCAGCACGAAGGCCACCACCATCAGCACCGCGCCGATCATCGGCCCGAAGAAAAACGTGGCGCCGCCGAGGAAGGTGAACAGCAGGTAGGCACCGGAGCGGCCGGCACCCACCACCTCGGCGGTGACGATCTCGAAGCTCAGCGCGCCCAGCCCGCCCGACACCCCGGCGAAGAAGCCCGCGATGATGAAGGCGATGTAGCGAACGGTCTGCGTGCTGTAGCCGATGAACTCGACGCGCTCGGGGTTGTCGCGCACCGCGTTCAGCATGCGGCCCAGCGGCGTGCGCGTGAAAGCGAACATCGCGGCCACGCAAACGAAGGTGTACAGCGCGATCAGGTAGTAAACCTGGATCTGCGGACCGAAGCTGATGCCCAGCACCGGCTGGCCAATGACACGGTTGCCGGCCACGCCGGCTTCGCCGCCGAAGAACTCCGAGAACATCAGCGACATCGCGAACACAAGTTCGGCCATGCCCAGCGTGATCATTGCGAAGGTGGTGCCCGATTTCTTGGTGGTCACGAAACCGAACAGCACGGCGAAAAACATGCCGGCCAGGCCACCGACCAGCGGTACCAGGCTGACGGGAATCGGCAGGCTGCCGTTGGCGACCGCGTTCAGCGCGTGGATCGCCATGTACGAGCCCAGCCCGGTGTACACCGCGTGGCCGAAGCTGAGCATGCCGCCCTGCCCCAACAGCATGTTGAACGACAGGCAGGCAATGATGGCGATGCCCATTTGCGACAGCATGGTGGCCGACAGGCTGCTGGTGAACAGCAGCGGGGCGACCGCCAGCACCAACGCGAACAGGCCCCAGACGACGACGCGGCCGCGCGGCATTGCGCGGGCTGGCAATACTGGCGCCGTGGCGCGGGCGGTGGTGTGTGCAGTGTTCATGGTCAGTCTTCCCGCGTGCCGAGCAGGCCCTTGGGCCGGAAGATCAGGATCAGCACCAGGAACAGGTACGGCAGGATCGGTGCGACCTGCGAGACGGTCAGCTTCATGAACGAGTTCTGCATTGCCTGCGGGCTCAGCGCCACGCCCAACTGCTTGGCCGCCACCAGCAGGGAATAGTCGACCGCCACCGCGAAGGTCTGGATCACGCCGATCAGGATCGACGCCAGGAACGCGCCCGACAGCGAGCCCATGCCGCCCACCACCACCACCACGAAGATCACCGAACCCACGGTGCCGGCCATCGCCGGCTCGGTGACGAAGGTGCTGCCGCCGATCACACCGGCCAGCCCCGCCAACCCCGCACCAGCGCCGAACACCAGCATGAAGACCCGCGGCACGTTGTGGCCCAGCGATTCGACCGCGTCGGGGTGGGTCAGCGCCGCCTGAATGACCAGGCCGATGCGGGTGCGCGTCAACAGCAGCCACAGCGCGACCAGCATCAGCAGCGCCACCATCATCATGAAGCCGCGCGTGGCCGGGAACGGCGAACAGACGACGCGCACGGCAGCATCTGCCGCCTGGCACATCGCCGCCGGCGCCGCGCCCCACAGCACGCTGAGGCCGTCGACCGAGCTTTGAACCAGGGTGAACGCAGGGCCGCGCAGCACCTCGGGCGGCAGGAACTCGACCGCCGTGCGGCCCCAGATGAGCTGCACCAGCTCGAGAATCACGTACGACAGGCCGAAGGTCACCAGCAACTCGGGCACGTGGCCGTACTTGTGGACCTTGCGCAGGCAGGTCCGCTCGAACGCGGCGCCCAGTGCGCCCACCACCAGCGGCGCCAGCACCAGGCCGGGCCAGAAGCCGACCAGCCGCGCCACCGAATAGCCCACGTAGGCACCCAGCATGTAGAAGCTGGCGTGCGCAAAATTCAGCACGCCCATCATGCTGAAGATCAGGGTCAGCCCCGAGCTCAGCATGAACAGCAGCAAGCCGTAGCTGAGCCCGTTGAGCATCGAGATGGTGAAGAACTCCATCGTCACTGTCCTTTCACCGCGCCCGCTTCAGGCCCGAGACGGCCGTCAGGGACGGCCCGCAACGGGCGGCCGTCAAGAATGAACGCGGCCCGATCCGGGCGTCCTGATCGGGCCTTGCCTGCTTCAGGCTGCGTGCTGCTGCCTGGCGGCTTACGAGCGCTTCATCTGGCAACTGGTCGGCGTGCTCGAGATGTACGACTCGAACGTCTTCACCGGCACCAGGGTCATGCCGGTGTTCTCGGGGCTGTACGGGTACTTGGCATCGGTCTTCTGCCACACCGTCATAAACAGCGGCTGCTGCAACTGGTGGTCGGTCTTGCGCATCTCGACATCGCCGTTGAAGCTCTTGAACTTCAGGCCTTCCAGGGCCGCCGCCACCTTCACCGGGTCGGTCGACTTGGCCTTGGCCATCGCCTCGCCCAGCGCGCTGTACACGGCCACCACCGCGCCGGTGTAGAAGTCGTCGTTGAACTTGGTCTTGAACTCGCTCATCCAGCCTTGCATCTGACCACCCATGTTGTAGTGGCTGTAGGCGATCTGGTAGACCCGGCCCGCGCCGCCCGTGCTCAGCGCGGTGGGGGTGCCGGTGACGCCGGTGTAGTAGGTAAAGAACTTGCCGGTGTAGCCGCCTTCATTGGCGGCCTTGACCAGCAGCGAAAGGTCGGAACCCCAGTTGCCGGTGATCACGGTGTCGGCGCCCGCCGCCTTGATCTTGGCGATGTAGGGCGCGAAGTCGCGCACCTGGGCCAGCGGGTGCAGGTCTTCGCCGACGATCTGGATGTCGGCACGCTTGCGGCCGAGGTTTTCCTTGGCGAACTTCGCCACCTGCTGGCCGTGCGAGTAGTTCTGGTTCAGCAGGTAGACCTTCTTGACATCGGGTTGGTCCTTGATGAACGTGGTCATCGCCTCCATCTTCATCGAGGTGTCGGCGTCGAAGCGGAAGTGCCAGTAGCTGCACTTGCTGTTGGTGAAGTCGGGATCGACCGCCGCGTAGTTCAGGAAGATCACTTCCTTGCCGGGGTTGCGTTCGTTGTGCTTGTTGACCGCCTCGATCAGCGCGCCAGCCACCGACGAGCCGTTGCCCTGGGTGATGTAGCGCACGCCCTGGTCGAGCGCCGACTTCAGCGCGTTCAGGCTTTCGGTCGGGCTGAGCTTGTTGTCGATGCCGATGACTTCGAATTTCACGCCGGCCGGGTTGCTGGCGCTGAACTTTTCGGCGAAGAACTGAAAGCTCTTCAACTGGTTCGTGCCCACCGGTGCCATCAATCCCGACAGCGGGTCGATCCAGGCGATCTTGACCGTCTCTTTCAGGTTCACGGCGCCGGCCTTCTGGGCCTGTGCGAGCGAGGCGCTGAAAGCCAGCGCAAAAGCGATGCTTACGGCAAGTGTCTTGGGGGTGAAAGTCATGGCGGTCTCCGGGTGATTCGAACTGCGCGCACCTTACTGGAAGCGGGCCTTGTGCGGTTTCAGGGACTACCCGACAGCCTTGTCGCGGTCGAGACAGCACCTGCCAGGTTCGTCCTCGCGAGCCAGGGTGATTGCCGGCTTGAATACACTGCCGCCATGACTGACACCCCGCTGTCGACACGCTCCGGCGCCACCGCATCGGCCGGTGCGTGGCCGAACCGCTTTCGCGACCTCGGCCCGGCCTTTTTCACCGAGCTGTCGGCCCAGCCCCTGCCCGACCCGCACTGGGTCGCACGCAGCAGCGAATGCGCCCGCGACCTGGGCCTGCCCGCCGATTGGTGGCAGGACCCGGTCGCGCTGCAGGTCTTCAGCGGCAATGCGCTGTGGCCCGGCATGCAGCCGCTGGCCAGCGTCTACAGCGGCCACCAGTTCGGGGTCTGGGCCGGGCAGCTCGGGGACGGTCGCGCGCTCTGGCTGGGCGAGTTGACGACACCGGCCGGGCCGATGGAACTGCAGCTCAAGGGCGCCGGCAAGACGCCCTACTCGCGCATGGGCGACGGCCGCGCGGTGCTGCGATCGTCGATCCGCGAATTCCTGTGCTCGGAAGCGATGCACGCGCTCGGCATTGCGACCACCCGTGCGCTGTGCATCACCGGCTCGGCGTTGCCGGTGCGGCGCGAGGAGATGGAAACCGCGTCGGTGGTCACCCGCGTCGCGCCGAGCTTCATTCGGTTCGGCCACTTCGAGCACTTCGCGCACACCGATCAGCACGCTGAACTGAAGCAGCTGGCCGACTTCGTCATCGCGCATCACCACCCGGCCTGTGCCGGCAGCGCGAATCCGTACGCGGCGTTGCTCGCCACGGTTGCCGAGCGCACTGCCGAGTTGCTGGCGCAGTGGCAGGCGGTGGGGTTTTGCCACGGCGTGATGAACACCGACAACATGTCCATCCTGGGCCTGACGATCGACTACGGCCCGTTCGGATTCCTCGACGCCTTCGATCCCGGCCACATTTGCAACCACTCCGACCACCAGGGCCGCTACGCGTTCGCAAGGCAGCCGAACGTTGCATTCTGGAACCTGCACGCACTGGCACAGGCGCTGCTGCCGCTGATCGGCGACAGCGACGAGGCGCTGGCCGCACTGGAACCCTACAAGACCGCCTTCCCGCAGGCCTTCGTCTCCCGCATGCGCGCCAAGCTGGGCCTGCGCACCGCGCGCGACGACGACCGCGACCTGATCGATGCGCTGCTGAAACTGATGGCGCAGGACCGCTGCGACTTCAGCATCACGTTCCGGCGGCTGGCGACTTTCGACTCGGCCGCCGGTGCACAGAACCACAGCCTGCGCGACCTGTTCATCGACCGTGAAGCCTTCGACGCCTGGGCCGCGAGCTACCGTGCGCGGCTGGCCGGCGAAGCCAGCGTCGACACCCTTCGCGCCATGGCCATGAACGCGGTCAACCCGAAATACGTGCTGCGCAATCACCTGGCGGATGTGGCGATTCAACAGGCGCGCGGTGGTGATTTTTCAGAAGTTGAGCGGCTGGCTGAACTTTTGCAGCGGCCGTTCGACGAACAACCCGAGCGGTCGGCGTACGCCGACTTCCCGCCCGATTGGGCGCAACACCTCGAAGTCTCCTGCTCATCATGAATTCAAACGACAACACCGGCCGCAAGGTCGTCAAGTCCGACGCCGAATGGAAAGACCAGCTCGACCCGATGCAGTACCAGGTGGCGCGGCATGCTGCCACCGAGCGCGCCTTCAGCGGCAAGTACTGGGACCACTGGGCGCTGGGGCAGTACAACTGTGTCGGCTGCGGCACGCCGCTGTTCGAGGCCGGCACCAAATTCGACGCCGGCTGCGGCTGGCCCAGCTATTCGAAGTCCATCAACAGCGAAGTGATCGAACGGGTGGAAGACCGCGCGCACGGCATGGTGCGGGTGGAAGTGCGGTGCAACAACTGCGGGTCTCACCTGGGCCATGTGTTCGAAGACGGACCCGAGCCCACCGGCGAGCGTTTTTGCATCAACTCGGCGGCGATAGACTTCGCTCCCAAGCTTTGACGTTCCACCGACGCCGCCCCCGAGCCCGCCCGCCCTGATGAAGATCCTGTTCGACTTCCTGCCCATCCTGCTGTTTTTCGGCACCTTCAAGTACGCCGAGGGGCAAAAGGAGTGGGCTGCGCGCTTCGCGTCCGAGCACTTCGGCTTCCTGGTGTCGGGCGGCGTCGTCGGCACCACCGAGGCGCCGGTGTTGCTGGCCACCCTGGTGGTGATCGTCGCGACGCTGGCGCAAATCAGCTTCCTGCTGGCGCGCGGCAAGAAGATCGACATGATGCTGTGGATCAGCCTCGGCCTGGTGGTGGTGCTGGGCGGAGCCACGGTGTGGTTCCACAACGAGACCTTCATCAAGTGGAAACCCAGCGTGCTGTACTGGGCCATGGGCGCGTCGTTCTGGATCAGCCAGACCTTCTTTCGCAAGAACCTGCTGCAGGCGTTGATCGGTGAACAGCTCGACCTGCCGGCCGGCGTATGGCAGCGCCTGAACTTCGCGTGGATCGCGTTCTTCGCGCTGATGGGCCTGCTGAACCTGTACGTGGCCTACAGCTTCAGCACCAGCACCTGGGTCAATTTCAAGCTGTTCGGCGGCATCGGACTGATGCTGCTGTTCACGCTGGGGCAAGGCGTGTACCTGACCCGCCACATCAAGCCCGAACCGGCCAAAGAAGCCAAGTCTCCCGAATTGCCTTCCTGACCCGCGCCATGGCCGTTTCCAGTCAACACATCGAAGCTGCGCTGCGCAGTGCCCTGCAGCCAAGCACTCTCGACGTGCAGGACGACAGCCACCTGCACGCCGGCCACGCCGGTGCGCGCGAAGGCCGCCACTTCAGCGTCAAGCTTGTCAGCGAACGCTTCACCGGGCTGTCACGCGTGGCGCGGCACCGCCTCGTCTATGATTCTTTGAAGTCCCTGATCGACAGCGGCATTCACGCGCTGGCGATCGACGCTCGCGCCCCGGGCGACGTCTGAGCTTCCACCTCGCACCGCCAGGCCCTGCGCCTGCCATCCCAACCGTTTCCATGGCCCTGAAAGGCACCTGCACATGAAGAAGTTCGTCACCTGCATCTCGATCGCCGCGCTGTCGGGCGCCCTGCTGGCCCCGCTGCAAGCGCAGGCACAGAACATCGCCCTCGTTAACGGCAAGGCGGTTCCGAAATCGCGCGTCGACACGTTGCTGAAGCAGGTCGCCGCGCAGGCTGCGGCTCAAGGACAGCAACTGCCGCCCGACCTCGACCAGCGCGCGCGCGACAAGGTCGTGCTCGACGAGATTTTTCTGCAGGAAGCCGAGAAGCGCGGCATGGCCGCCAGCGCCGACTACAGGCAACAGTTGGAGATTGCGCGCCAGGCGCTGCTGATCCAGACCCTGTTCGCCGACTTCCAGAGGAAGAACAAGGTCAGCGACGACGACATCAAGGCCGAATACGAGAAGTTCAAAGGCCAGTCGGGCGGCACCGAGTACCGCGCGCGCCACATCCTGGTCGAGAAGGAAGACGAGGCGAAAGCCCTGATCGCGCAGATCAAAGGCGGCGCCAAGTTCGAAGACCTGGCCAAGAAGAATTCGAAGGACCCGGGCTCGGGAGAAAACGGCGGCGACCTCGACTTCGCGAGCCCCGGCTCTTACGTGCCGGAGTTTTCGCAGGCCATGGTCAAGCTGAAGAAGGGCGAGATGACCGAGGTGCCGGTGAAGTCGCAGTTCGGCTTCCACATCATCAAGCTGGAAGACACCCGCGAGGCCAAATTCCCGCCGCTCGAAGAAGTGCGTGGCCAGATCGAGCAACGGCTGACGCAGACCAAGATGACCGCCTTCCGCGACGAGTTGCGAGCCAAGGCGAAGACGGATTACAAGTTCACGAACTGAGCCCCAAGGCCACCGCCTTGCGGCGTCCGCCATCCCGGCTTGCAGGCCGGAATGGCCTTCGCCAGCCACAAGCCCCTCTCGGGCCTTCGTGCGCGGGCGTCCCCCAAGGGGATGCCGGAAAGTGGCAGAGCCACATTTCCTTCAGGGCTTCGCTGAACATACAAGGGCGCCGATGGCGTCCTTGTTCTTTTCAGGTTTCCGCTTCGAGTTGGACCCGGCCAGCTTCGATGCGCAACTGCCGGTCGCAGCGCGCGGCAATGCTCGCGTCGTGGGTGACCAGCACCAGCGTGGTTCCGCTTTCGCGGTTCAGGTCGAACATCAACTGCATCACGATTTCACCGGTGGCGAAGTCGAGGCTGCCGGTGGGCTCGTCGGCCAGCAACACCGCCGGCTTGACCACGAAGGCACGCGCCAACGCCACCCGTTGCTGCTCGCCGCCGGACAGCACCTTCGGGTAGTGGCGCAGCCGTTCGCTCAGCCCCACGCGGTCGAGCATCTCGGTGGCCAGCGCCCGCGCATCGTTGCGGCCCTGCAGTTCCAGCGGCAGCATCACGTTCTCGATCGCAGTCAGGTTGCCCAGCAACTGGAAGCTCTGAAACACGAAGCCCAACTTGGCCGCGCGCACCGCCGCGCGGGCGTCTTCGTCGATCGCAAAAATATCGGTGCCGCCCAGGCGAACCGTGCCGGTGCTGGGCGTGTCCAAGCCGGCGATGATGGACAGCAAGGTGCTCTTGCCCGACCCCGACGCGCCCACGATCGCCGCCGACTGGCGAGGCTGCAGCGTGAAGCTGATCTCATGGAGAATGGTCAGGGTGCCGGTGGAATCGCTGACCTGTTTGGTGACCTGGTCGACTGCAATGATGGGTTCTGACATGCTGGATGTGGAGGCTGATCGCACCGAGAAGAATCCGCCGCGAAGGGCGTGGCTGCGGCACTGTACCGTGCTTGTCGCAGCCAGCGTCGCGGCTGCTTGGATGCCCGCGCAAGCGCAGGTCCAGTCTGCAGCGAAGCCCCGCATCACGCTGCTGGTGGTCGGCGACAGCCTGTCGGCCGAGTACGGCCTGGCACGCGGCACCGGTTGGGTCGCCCTGCTCGAAAAGCGGCTGGCACAGGAAAAGATCGCCGCCACCGTGGTCAACGCCAGCATCAGCGGCGACACCACCTCCGGCGGACGGTCCAGACTGGCCGCACTGTTGAAGCAGCATCAGCCCACTCAGGTGATCCTGGAACTCGGCGGCAACGATGCGCTGCGCGGATTGCCACTGGCGATGACCCAGGCCAACCTGGCCCAGATGGCGCGCAGCGCGAAGGCGTCCGGCGCCAAGGTGTTGATCGCCGGCATGCAGGTGCCACCCAACTACGGCCGCCAGTACGCGGATGATTTCTACGGCTTGTTCAAGTCGGTTGCGCTGGCCGAAGGCGCGGCCCTGGTGCCGTTCCTGCTGAAGGGAGTGGCCGATGTTCCGCAGGCGGAAGTGCTGTTCCAGGCCGACCGGATTCACCCTCGGGCTGCCGCCCACCCGACCATCCTGGCCAATGTGTGGCCGGTGCTGAAGCCGTTGCTGCGCTGAGGCGCAGGTTCCTCGGCCTCAGTTGTTCTGGCCCCGCTCGCGCGGCTCAGCGCGCTTTTCCTGGACATGGGCTTTGCGCGCGTTGGGAGCAGACTCGTGCTCGCCTTCGCGAACAGGCGGGCGTTGCGCGCCGGGGCGCAACGGCGCAGGGACGGCTTCGACACGTGACACCGGCACGACGGGAACCGGCCGCGATGGCGAGGCTGCGCCATCGCCCTGCGACGCACGGGTACCGCGCCCTGAACGCGCTTCAGCGGCGGGCGACGGTGGCACCGCTGCCGGCGGATGTGGCACGGCCGCGGGGGCCACCGCGTCACGCGAGGCACTCACCTGCGGCAGCGGCTTGATGACGTGGGGAGCCTGCGGCGCTTGCGCTGCCGGCGCGGCAACGGGCGCAGGCATCACGACCGCAGGTGGCTGCACCCGAGTCGGCAGCGGCGGCACCACTGCCGCCGCGGGAGGTGCCGCGACGGCTGGGGTGGCGGCGCGTGCCGGGGTCGCCGGCACGACGGCAGGCAACGGGGTGCGCACTTCGAGCGGCGCCTGACGCGAGTCGTCCCGACGGTCGCGCCCCTGCCTTTCGATCGGTGCCTGCGGTGCGTTTTGCGTTCCGACGGCACGCGCTGCGCCCGGTTCTTCAGCCGCTCGAACCACCGGCCGGTTCATGCGCGATGGCGGCGGCGGCACCGCTGGCCCGGTCGATACCGTGGCACCGGCCGGCGGTGCGCCCGCGGGCGATGGCGTGAAGCCAGTGCGCGCAGCGGCCGGTCCGGCTGCGGCTTCCGGCGCGCGCTGCGCCTCGCGACGCACCGCCACCGGCGCGGCGACCGGCGCGGCGGCCAGGGCCGTGGCGGCCAATTGCACCGGGTCGACACGGTCGCGCCGGTCACCACGGCCGCGCGCCTCGCGTTCGTCGTTGCCTCGGTTCGCTTCACGCCACTGGGCAGCCGCGGGTGCCACCGGCTGGCGCGTCGTGAGCACCGATTGCGGCACCACGGTGACGGCGTGCGGGAACTTGCGGTTGCTGTAGTCGATGCGGCCTACCGCCGCCTGCGGGTTGTTGATGATGGTCGTGATGTTGGTGATGTTGGTCACGTGGGTCACGTTGACGTTTTGAACATAGCCGGGGCTGACGCGGTAGCTCGGCACGTACACCTCGCGTGGGGCGAGCGGAAACCAGCCCACTGTCGGGGCCGGGCTGCCACCGCCGATGGAAATCGACACACTCACGCGCGGACCACCCACCCAGGCCACCAACGCGGGCGCGTAGACCGGCCGGGCGACGTAGGTGCCCGGTGCCCAGCCCCAGGCATTGCGGAACCAGACCCAGCGGCCATAGTGGAACGGCGCGAAGCCCCAAGGCGCGTCGTCGACCCACGACCAGCCCCACGGACGCACGAAGGCCCAGTGCCCGGCCGCATACGGTGCCCAGTCGGGGGCCACATTGCGCGGCGTCCACAACGCGCCGTATTCGGTGTTCTGCTCCCAGCGGCCGTGGCGGTCCAGGTCTTCGATGCCGGTCATCTCGGGCGACACATAGCGCGACGATGCGTTGCGGTCATCGCTGCGGTCGCGGTCGCTGTTCCAGTTGGCGAACGAATCGCGCTGCGGTTCGGTGATGCTGTACTGCGCGGCGTTGCGCCCGTCGAGCCAGAACTCGGCGCGCTGGTTGGTGTTGACCGTCAGCGCGCTGCCCGGGCCTTCGTAGTGGGCCTGACCGCTGTAGACGGTGACGTTGCTGGTGTCGTCGGTGCGGTCGAAGCGGTAGCGGCCGGTGCGCTCGGTGCGAAACCGACCTTCGGCCGTCTTCAGTTCGAATTCGTCGGCCGCCTCGCGCTGGCGCAGGCGAACCGCTGCCGAGCCGCTGTGCAGCTGCAGCGCAATGTGGTCGTCGTCGAGGCGAAGCACTTCCAGCTCCGTTCCCGCAGCCAACCGCACGGTGGTGGAGCCGATGCGCACCTCGGCACGGCCCGAGGCGTCGGTGGAAAGGCGGTCGCCGGTGGTCAGCGGGCGGTTGCGGTCGGCGCTGACCCATTCGCCGGCTCCCGGGGTGAACAGCCAGACCTGACCGGTAACGTCCGCCAGGCGGCCCACGCGGCCCGGGGGGTCGGTGAAATTCTGCGGGTCGTTCTGGGCCTGCGCCGGCGCCAGCAACGCGCTCAGCAAGGCGAACATCACGCCGCAGAACAGCAGCGTGGCGGCGGGCAGCAACGCGTGGAATTTCGGCGAGCGGGACATCGGCAGTGTGTGCGGCTTCATCGGTCACCCTTCATGGCAGCGGCACGCTGCCCTGTTCCTGAACGCCAGACCGACCTGGTGCGCCGACCGGGCGAACCCGCCGATACATCGCTTTACACGGCAGCAACGAGGCCAGCCTGGATGTCGGCAGTCGCCCTGCCCGGGTCAGACGCCGGTCAATCGTCGTGGTTCGGGTCCAGTTCCGGGAACAAGACGCTGGTGTAGCCGAACTGGGTGAAATCGCGCACCCGCATCGGGTACAGCACGCCGATCAGGTGATCGCATTCGTGCTGCACCACCCGCGCGTGAAAACCCTCGGCTTCGCGGTCTATAGGGTGCCCGGTCGGGTCTTGCCCGGTGTATCGGATGCGGGCGAATCGGGGCACCTTGCCGCGCAGTCCCGGCACCGACAGGCAGCCCTCCCAACCGTCTTCGATCGCGTCGCCCAGCGGCGTGATCTGCGGGTTGATGAGCACCGTTTCAGGCACCGGCGGGGCGTCGGGGTAGCGCTGGTTCTGCCCGAATCCGAAGATCACCAGCGCCAGGTCGACGCCGATCTGCGGCGCCGCCAGCCCGGCGCCGTTCGCCGCATGCAGGGTCTCGAACATGTCGGCAATCAGCGTTCGCATCGCGGGCGTGTCGAACTCGCGCACCGGTTGGGCGATGCGCAGCAGGCGGGGGTCGCCCATTTTCAGGATTTCACGAACGGTCATGGCGTTGGCTTGTCAGGTGGGAATGACGGAATCGACCCCGTCGGGCTTCAGAAGGTTCAGCAGCGCGGCTTCGTCGAGGACGGTGATTTGAAGTTCGCGCGCCTTGTCGAGTTTGCTGCCGGCTTCTTCCCCGGCGACGACAAAGTGGGTCTTCTTCGACACCGAACCGGCCACCTTGCCGCCGGCCGCTTCGATCAGATCCTTCGCTTCGTCGCGAGACAGCGTGCGCAGCGTGCCGGTGAGCACGAAGGTCTTGCCGACCAGCGGCTTGGGCGTGCGGTCTTGCGTGCCGTCGCTCTCGGTCCAATGGACACCGCTGGCGCGCAACTGCTCGACGACTTCCCGGTTGTGCGGCTGATCGAAGAAGGTGCGAATGCTCTGCGCCACCACCGGCCCCACATCGGCCACTTCGAGCAACTGGTCGAGCGACGCGCCCATCGCGCGGTCCAGCGCACCGAAGTGCTTGGCGAGGTCCTTCGCCGTGGTCTCGCCGACCTGCCGTATGCCCAGCGCGAACAGAAACCTCGCCAGCGTGGTGCGCTTGCTTTTCTCCAGCCCCGCCAGCAGGTTCAGCGCGCTCTTTTCGCCCATGCGGTCGAGCACGCTGAGCTTGGCCAGCCCCAGCGAATACAACTCGGGCAAGGTGCGAATCAGGCCGGCGTCGACCAGTTGATCGACCAGCTTGTCGCCCAACCCTTCGACATCCATCGCGCGGCGGCTGGCGAAATGCAGGATGGCCTGTTTGCGCTGCGCTGGACAGAACAGCCCGCCCGAGCAGCGCCAGTCGACTTCACCTTCCTCGCGCGCGATGGCGCTGCCGCAAATGGGGCATTTTCCGGCCAGCCGCTTGAACAAGTCGAACGGCTCGCCCACGTCCGGCGGCCGCTTGTCCAACACCACGCTGACCACCTCGGGAATCACGTCGCCGGCGCGCCGCACGATCACCGTGTCGCCGATGCGCACGTCCTTGCGACGCGTCTCGTCCTCGTTGTGCAGCGTTGCATTGCTGACCGTGGTGCCGCCGACGAAGACCGGCTCCAGCTTGGCCACCGGCGTCAGCTTGCCGGTGCGGCCGACCTGGATGTCGATGCCGCGCAGGACGGTCATCTGTTCTTGCGCCGGGTACTTGTGCGCCACCGCCCAGCGCGGCTCGCGGCTGACGAAGCCCAGGCGCAACTGCAGTTCGCGCGAGTTGACTTTGTAGACGACACCGTCGATGTCGAACGGCAGCGCATCGCGCTTCTCGCCCATCGCGCGGTGGAAGGCCAGCAAACCCGCCGCACCCTGTACCACCGCCCGGTCGGCGCACACCGGGACGCCCATCGCGGCCAGCGCATCGAGCAAGGCGCTGTGCGTGGCGGGAACGTCCCAGCCCTGGACATCGCCCAGGCCGTAGGCGAAGAAGCTGAGCGGGCGCTTGGCGGCGATGGCAGGGTCGAGCTGACGCACTGCGCCGGCGGCGGCATTGCGCGGGTTGACAAAGGTTTTCTCGTTCTTCGCGCCGGCGGCGATCAGCGCACGCTGGCGCTCGTTCAGCGCGTCGAAGTCGTCGCGGCGGATGTAGACCTCACCGCGCACTTCGAGCACCGCAGCGTGCACCCCGTTCAGGCGCAACGGCAGCCGGCGGATGGTGCGGATGTTCTGCGTCACGTCTTCGCCAGTCTCGCCGTCGCCGCGCGTAGCAGCCTGCACCAGCACACCGTGCTCGTAACGCAGGTTGATGGCCAGGCCGTCGAACTTCAGCTCGGCCGCATACTCGATCGGCGCATCGCCTTCAAGCAACTGTAGCTCCCGGCGCACCCGCGCATCGAAAGCCTCGGCACCACTGGCCTCGGTGTCGGTCTCGGTGCGAATGCTCAGCATCGGTACGGTGTGCCGCACCGGGACGAAGCCGTCGAGCACCGCGCCGAGGACGCGCTGGGTCGGCGAATCGACGGTCAGCAGTTCGGGGTGCATGGCCTCGATGGCCTGCAGTTCCTGGAACAGCCGGTCGTACTCGGCATCCGGAATCGCCGGTTCGTCGAGCACGTAGTAGCGGTGCGCGTGCGCTTGCAGTTGCTCACGCAACTTGCCGGCGCGTGCATTGGAGGGACGATCAGAGGCCATCGGCGCATTGTCTCGCGGGTCCGATCGGACCCGCGAATCAATGCAGGTTGACCGGACCGATCTCGGGGACGAAGAACTCGCGCCCCACCACGGCTCGCGCGTAGAGGTAGTTGCGACGCGCCCGCTCGCTCAGCTCGTCCATCGGCACATGGCCTTCGGCGTCGCACGGGAAGGCCAGTGCGCGGCCTTCGTCGAAGAGTGAACGGAAGCGAACTTCGAAGCCCAGGCTTCGCGGTGTTTGGGTTGATGGTTTCATGGTGACTCGCTCCGGTTGCAGCAACGAGACGCACCGCCCTGCCCAGGTCGCCGGGCGGTGCGTCGATCACGCGGGGATCAGCCCAGCGTGAACTCCTCCCCCGACAACACCGCCGAGCCACCGGCCACACCGCCGCCGATGACCGCGAACAGCGTGCTGTCGCCGGCCACACCGAAGGTGGCGTTGTAGAACAGTTGCCCTGTCGTCGTGTTGTTGTAGATGCCGATCGCGTCGGCCGCGCCGTTGCCGTTGCTGGTGCCCTCGAAGTAGAAGTTGGCTCCCAGCGTGCCTGTGTTGGTGCCCAGCGTGGACAGCAGGTTCGTGAAGATGGCGTTCTCCAGCACGATCTGATCGTCGACGCCTTCGCCACCACCTTGCGTGAAGCTGGCCATGTCGATCAGGTCGAAGTTGGTCACCGAGTTCGGCGCGGTGTCGAACACGAAGCGGTCCTCGGCGACATCGTCGACGAAGGCCACGTTGTCCACTGCGCGCAGCGTGTCGATGCCCAAACCGCCATGGATCGTGTCGGACCCAGTGCCGCCCTGCACCGTGTCGTTGCCGCTGCCGGCATACACCGTATCGTTGCCCGCCAGGCCACTCAGCACGTTCGCGGCCGTGGTGCCGTAGATGACGTTGGCCGATGCATTGCCGGTGCCGTTGGTCGCGGCCGCGCCGGTCAGAACCAGGTTCTCGACATCCGGGTCGTCGAGTGTTTCGGTGACGCTTGCATACACCCAGTCGGTGCCGCCGCCAGCGCCTTCGATCACCACGTCGCCGGCGTTGTCGACGAAGTAGACATCGTTGCCGGCCCCGCCGCTCATCGTGTCGACGCCGGCCATGCCGTTGAGGGTGTTGCTCCCGCTGTTGCCGGTGATGACGTTGTTCGCCGCATTGCCGGTGCCGCTGATGTTGCCGACGCCGGTGAGCGTCAGGTTTTCGACATCGACGTCGGTGATCGTGAAGCTCACCGATGCGTTCACCTGGTCGATGCCTTCGCCGAAGAACTCGGTCGCGGTGTCGAGCGACGAATCGACGATGAACACGTCGTTGCCGGTGCCACCGAACATGACGTCGTTGCCGGTGCCACCGTCGAGGGTGTCGTTGCCACCCAGGCCGAACATCGTGTCGTTGCCGCCCATCCCGTTCAGCCGGTTGGCCACGGCGTTGCCTTCCATCACGTTGGCCAGGCTGTTCCCGGTGCCGTCCACGCCCGCAGGCAGCAACCCGAAGATGCCCCCCGGCAATATGACAAACGAGGCGTCCAGCAGCTTCATGTTTTCGACGTTCGCCCCCAGCGTGAAACTGCCGGCTCGCGAGAACACCTTGTCGGTGCCTTGGCCCGCAACTTCAATCGCGGTGTCCAGCGACGAGTCGACGTAATACGAATCGTCGCCGTCACGGCCCGACATCGAGTCGACCCCGGCCTTGCCGTCCAGCACGTTGTTGGCATCGTTGCCGTAGATGATGTTGGCCAGCTCATTGCCGGTGCCGTTGATGGCCGCCGCGCCGTCCAGATCCAGGTTCTCGAGGTTGGCACCTAGCGTTCGACTCACCGTCGAAATCACCCAGTCGGTGCCCGCGCCGACACCTTCGGTGGTGATGTCTCCGATGTTGTCGACGTAGTAGGTGTCGTTGCCCGCGCCGCCTTCCATCGTGTCGGCACCGAGCCCGCCGTCAATGACGTTGTTGCCGGCATTACCCTTGATGACGTTGTTCAGGCCGTTGCCGGTGGCGCTGTTGTTGCCCACGCCGGTCAAGGTCAGGTTCTCGACGAAAACGTCGGCCGCCAGCGACCAGCTGATGGACGCCTCGACGGTGTCGTTGCCGCCGCCGAATTCGACGACGTTGTCGCCGATGGAGTCGACCCGATAGGTGTCGTTGCCGCCGCCGCCGGTCATCGTATCGTTGCCGGTGCCGCCGTCGAGCAGGTCGTTACCGCCCAGTCCGGTCAGCGTGTCGTTGCCGCCCAAACCAAAAAGATTGTGGTCGGCGTTCGAGCCGGCCGTGAGCACGTTGGCAAAGTTGTCGCCAAAAATATTGATAGCCATGATGAAACTCCAAGAGGTGAAAGTTCAAAAGTGATGAAACAGAAATCCGCGGAACAGGTCGTTGAGGTCGTGGGCAATCCACCTCCTTTCTGTCGAGTGAATCCGGTGTGGCCTCAGGGCTCGCGCAGCGCACGCTTCGCGAAGATGCCGAGAGGCTCCAGCAGGTAGCGCAGCAGGCTGCGCGGCGGTGTGGTCACGAACACCTCGGCCGGCATGCCCGCCTGCAATCGCAGTTGCGGATTTCCAGCGAGCTCGCCTTGTTTCACCGCTACCTGCGCCGTGTACCAGGACTGCTTGCTGGCGGCGTCGGTCACGGCGTCGGGCGATACCGCCGTCACCACCGCTTGCAACAACGGCGTGCCGCGCATGTCGAACGCCGACAAGCGAACCTCGGCCGCGTCGCCCAGACGCACGTGGTCGATGTCGTGCGGGTCGATGCGCAGTTCGACGATCAGGTTTTCTTCCGACGGCGCGATCTCCAGCAGCGGCTCGCGCGGCCCCACCACCGTCCCCGGCGCGCTGACGCGCAAGGCCATCACGGTGCCGTCCACCGGCGCACGCACCGTCAGGCGATCGACCTGGTCCTGCGACGGGCGCAGGCGGTCTTCGAGTTCGCGCAGGCGTGCATCGGCCTCCTTCAACTCGTCGGCCGCGCGCTGCTGGTAGGCGCCACGCGCCTGCGCCATGCTGTTGCCGAGCGCGCTGACTTGCATTTGCGCCTCGGCGATCTGGCCGCGCGCGGCTTCGGCGCGCACCCGCGTGTCGGCGACATTGCGCTCCATCGTCAGCAGCCGGCTCTTCTGCACGAAGCCGCTCGCGACCAGTTCCACATTGATGCCCAACTCGTCGCGGGCCAACTGGGTCGACTGCTCCGAGGCACGAAGTTGCGCATTCAACGCGGCGATGCGCGCATGCGCTTCGCGCGTTTGCGACTGCATCGCTGCCAGTTGTTCGTCCAGCGTGCGACGGCGCGAGTCGAACAACTGGCGTTCGCGCGCCAGCATGTCGGGCACAGCATCCAGGTCCGCCGGCACGGCGAACCGGGACGCGAGGTTCAACTCGGCGCGGCTGCGCGCGGCGCGCAAGCCTTCGGCCTGCAGCTGCTTGCGCAGCATGTCGAGCGTGGCGTCGCTGCGCACGTCGCCCATCACCAGCAGCGGGTCGCCGCGCTTCACCGATTGGCCCTGGCGCACCAGCAACTCGCGCACGATGCCGCCCTCCTGATGCTGGACCACCTTGCGCCCGAGTGCGGCCTGCACCTGCCCGTTGGCCACCACCGCGCCCGACAGCGGCGCCCATGCACCCCACAGCGCGATCAGCAGCGTGACGACTGCCAGCGGCACGAAGACCTGGCGTCGCATCTGGCGCAGCGTGCGGCTGTGTTCGGCGTCGGGCGCGGCCCGGGCCAGCAGCGCAGCCAGTGAGACTTGTGCCTTGCCCGACGCGGCGGGCAACAGCGCGGACGCGTTCATGCTTCGGCTCCCCGGGTGGCGTTGGCGTGGGCCGCCGCGACGCTCGCAGCCGGTCGGCGCAAGGGATGCACGGTGCTGCTGTTCAGGCGCGCCAGCACGTCATCGCGCGGGCCGACGATGTCGAGTGCGCCGTCGCGCAACACGGCCAGCCTGTCGGCGTGGTGCATCAGCGCGGGCCGGTGCGACACCAGCACCACCGTCGTTCCCATGCGCTTCAACCCCGCCAGTGCGATGCCAAGCGCTTCTTCGCCCTCGGCGTCGAGGTTCGCGTTCGGCTCGTCGAGCACGACCAGCTTGGGAGCGCCGTACACGGCACGCGCCAACGCGATGCGTTGCCGCTGGCCGCCCGACAACACGGTGCCGGCGACGCCCAACTCGGTTTCGTAGGCCTGCGGCAGGCGCGCGATCATCTCGTGCACGCCGGCCAGCCGCGCCGCTGCGATGACCGCCTGCGAGTCGATCGGCCCGAGGTGCGCGATGTTGTGTGCCACCGTGCCGGCAAACAACTCCACGTCTTGCGGCAGGTAGCCGACCACGCCGGCCAACTGCTCGGACGGCCAGTTCGTGAGCTCCATGCCGTCCAGGCGAACCGTGCCTGCGTGCGGCTGGCGCAGGCCGAGCATCAGCCGCAACAGCGTCGTCTTGCCCGAGGCGCTGGGTCCGATCAGGCCCAGGCATTCACCGGCCGCCAACGCCAGGCTCACACTCTTGACCACAGGCGGGCGCTGCGGATCGGTCAGCAGGCTGACACGCTCCAGGCTCAACTCACCGCGCAGCGCGGGCAATTGCAGGGCCGGTGCGTCGTGGTGGTCGACGCCCTGGTCTTGCAAACGCTGCCACGCGGCGCGCACCTCGACGACTGATTTCCAGCCCGAGATCAGGTGCTCGACCGGCTGCAGGGCGCGCCCCACCAGCAAGGTGGCGGCGATCATGATGCCCGGCGATGCGTGGCCGGCCACCACCAGCCAGGCACCGATGCCCAGCATCGCCACTTGCACCCACTGGCGAAGAATGCGCCCCAGCGCGGACAGTGTGGCGCTGGCCGCCCCGAGCCGCTCCTGCGCTTGCTGCACTTGCTGGTGCGTGCCGCGCCACAACGCCACCGCATTGCCCAGCATGCCCATGCCGATCAGCACTTCGGCGTTGCGGGTCAGCGAATCGATGCATTGCCCCGCGGCGAGGCGGCCGACCGTCACCCGCTCGACATCGGCGCGAATGAAGTGTTCCGAGAACAAGCCCAGCGCGAACAGGGCAGCGGCAGAAATCGCCGCAGTCAGTCCCAGCACCGGGTCGAGCGCGAAGATCACCAGCAGGTAGATCGGCAACCAGGGTGCGTCGAACAGCGCGTGCACCGCGGGGCTGGCAAGAAAGCCGCGCATGCGGGCGATATCCGGCAGAGCCGAACGCTCGGACGGAAGGCCGCCGCGAGCCGCGGCCTTCAGCGTCGCCGCCAGCGCCTGCGCCGACAACGCCTCGTCGATGCTGCGCCCGGCGCGGGCCAGCAGCAGGCTGCGCGCGCGATCCATGCTGAAGGCCAAGCCCAGCGCCAACAACGCGAACAGCCCCAGCATCACCAGCGTTTCGACACTGCGGCTGGAAAACACCCGGTCGAACACCTGCAGCATGTAGATCGAGGGCACGACAAGCGCCAGATTGAGCAGCAGCGACGCGAACGCGGCCAGCACGATGAAGGGCCGTACCGGGCTCGAAAGCAAGAAAGTCATGGGGTGGTCCTTCCAGGTGGGTCGCAGGCGCTGCGGGTTGCGGCGCCGAACGACATGACCCCATTGCAGCGGCGCGGCGTTCTCATTGCGACCGCTGCGGCGCAGCGTGATCGCGGGCTGCGCAGGACGATCCGTGGACGATCGAGCCGCCCTGGCCCCTTAAAGAAGAAGCCCCTGCGGGACTGGAAGTCCGGCAGGGGCCGAGGGGAGCTGTGTATCGCGTGCGCAAGCGCTAGTCAGGCGGCAGCGTGTGCTTGCGGTCGAAGATCGGAAACTCCGGTATCGCCGCCGGCAGCAGCCCCACGAAGGGCACTTGCTTGTGGTATTCGATGATGAAGGGCACCCAGGCGGTGGTCTTCAGAAAGTCGATCACGTGCGGCTGCACCACCGGCAGGGTTGCATCCGGCACGACCTGCAGGTAGTACGGAGAACGCCAGTCCCACAGGCCGCGCAGGGCGGCGTCGGGGCACAGGATGTTCATCGCCAGATCGGGCTTGGAGAAATCCCATCTCACGCTGGGGTCGGTCCAGGGCGTGGCGTTGGCTCCGTACACCTTGATGCCTTTAAGTGCGACCTGCAGGTCGAGCGCGGCTTTTCGCACCGGCACCGGGTTGACATCGAAGGTTCTCAGTTGCGTGGCCAGGCTGAGGACATCGACCAACTCGTCGGGGAAATCGAGCCTCTGAGTGCCTTGAGAGTCGTACTGCTGCGCAAGCTTGATCGCAGCGCGAATCTTCTCCACCACGCCGGGTCGCTGCGCCGGGGTGGCCGTGGTCAGCGCGGTGATCAGCGCCTTGGCCAGCGAGTCGATTCGCGTGGCGATCAGCGGCAAGCGCGACAACTTCACCATGCCTCCGACCGTCGGGTGGTGCGACTTGCTGGCCAGCAGGTCGCGGTTGGCTTCGGCGAACCAGAGCGCCAATTGCTGGGTGGTGGCCGAGCCGGCGAGCTTGAGCTTGTTGAACACCGCCGGGTACGACTCGCCTGCCGTGAAGAAGTTGTAGTTGATGTAGCCGGTGGCGTATTCGGCGTGCGGTGCCACGGTGTGCAACAACTCGACCGACATGTTGAAACAGTTGTTGAAATGGATCACACCCAGCTTTTGCCCGCTGCCGGCCAGCGCGTCCGCCATCGCCTTGCCCAGGCCGTAGCTGGACAGCGGCATGTGGTTCACCGGCAGCAGCGGCGAGCCCATCGGGAGCAAGGGCGAACCCATAGGCAGCAGCGGTGAGCCCATCGGCAACAAGGGCGCGCCTTCGCCGTCGGTGAGGTGCCATTCGATGCTGCCGTTCTGCGTCAGGTTGGCGGTCGTCAGCTGGCTGACGTCGATCTCAGGCAGGTAGCCGGCGCCGTGCCCTTCCAGCGCCAACACCAGCGCCGTTCCGGGGCGCTTGAGGCGTGAATAGCGCAGGAAACCGGACAGCGTGTTGATCGCGTCCATCTCTTGTTTCCAACGCGATGTGATGCGCAGCCCGGTGGGCTTGCCGGCGGGGATTTCGACCAGGTAGGTGTCGTCGCCGTGCAGGTCGATCAGTGCCGAAACATGCACGCCGCACTTGGCCACCTCGATGAGATTCACCACCAGCGGGTGCTGGCCGATCGCCAGCGGGGTGGCCCCGGGGTAGCTGCTCAGGACGGCGTCGGTGCCGAACGGCGCGTAGACCACCAGGGTCACGCCGACGCTCGTCGCGCCAGGGGTCGAAGATCCGAAAATCAAGTTCGGCAAGGCCATGTCGCTCTCCCGTGATGCCCGCAAGGATCGAGTCTTACCGCGTGAAGCATCCGCTGGCGCTTGCACCTTGCGTCGCTACACTAATATTTGGCCAGTTCCATTGACATGCACGCTTTCGGGAGGTGTTGCACCCGACACTGGATGATCGCTGGACGATGCGTGAATGCGATGGCGAAAACGACCCCTAGCTTCCAGTCCCACCCGGCCCGTGTGATGGCGTCGACCCTGCGCTGGCGCCTGTTCGAGACGGTGCTGGCCGGCGCGCTGGCGGCCCACAAGGCGGGCACGCTGGACGAGTTGCTGCGCCGGCGGCCCAGGGTCACGCAGCGGTTCGCTGCACGCGTGCTGCCACCGGTGCGCGCCGTCGCCGCCGATGCCCTCCCCGACGACCCGATGCACGCCACCGCGTGGCAGTTGCTGCTGCGCGCATCGCTGGCGCGCCTGCGGCCCGACGGCGCATCGGGTCTGCTCGACATCGATCGACAGAACTGGACCGTGCGCACCAGTTGGCGACCCTTGCTGGCGCTGATGTGCCACTACGGCTTCGTGCCGGTGGCGCAGTTTTCCGATCGTTACCGTCCGCGCCCTGACGAGTCGGCGGCCGAACAACTGTGCGGGCTGTGGAACGTGGGGCCGAGCACCTTCTACCGGTACCTGGATAAAGGCAAGCGGCGACTCGCAAAGGCGGTTTTCGAAGCTCCGTTGCAGGGCGAGCGTGGCCTGGCGCTGCGCGCACTGCTGCAGGAGGAGGTGTACCGCACGCTGCAGTTGACTGACACGCCGGCACGCGTGGCCTGGCACGCGCGACAGGCCGCCGTGGCGCTGGCGGCTCGCGCATCGCTGCCGGCGCTGTGGCACCTGATGCACGCTGGCGATGTGCCGGGCTTCATTCACTGCCTGCAGCGCTTTCGGGTCGAGCTGGCCAGCGACTCCCACACCGACGCGCTGGTGCAGCAGTTCACCGCGCTGGAACTGGACCGGCCGCTGCGCTTCGCGCTGTGTCTGGCGCTGGCCGGTTTGTGGCGGGTGCGCGGCGGCGAACAGGCGGAGCGCCAGGCCTGCGAAGACGCGTTGCGCATTGCCAGCACGGCGAACGACAAGCTGATGCTCGGCATCGTCTATGGCGCGATGGGCAAGTTCAACGAGGCTCGGGATGCGGACCGGGCTTTCGCCTGCTACCAGGAAAGCGTCGAGTTCCTGCGCCAGGCCGGTCTGCCCGACGACCCCGCCGCCGCCGACGCCGAGGTGCTGGAAGAGTATGTGAAGACCCTCGTCAAGCTGGCCTGGCTGTACGTGCTGCGCAACGACCCGCGCTCGAAGGCCAATCTCGACCGTGCCCAGGCCTTGCGCGACCACTGCGCGCAGGCGACCGAGGTGTTGGCGATGCTGGAGCAGACCTGGGGCGAGTACTGGCGCCGCAGCGGGGAACTGCGACTTGCGCTGGAGCACAAGCACCGCGCCTTGCACATGTACGAGCGGCTGGGCGATCAGCAATCGATCCTCAAGACCTATGGCAACCTGAGCCTGATCTACAGCGACGCCAAGGACTTTGCGCGCGCAATCGACTATTCGCAGCGCGTGCTGGACATCGCCGAACGGCTCACGGTGGAGCCCGAAACCGTGGCCGCCACCCACCTGCATCTGGGTGCCACGTACTTCTGGCAGGGCAAGTACGACCCCGCCATCGAGCACTACCGCAAAGCGCTGGACATCAGTCAACAGGCCAGGTTGCTCGTGCTGGTGGGCCGTGCGCACTACAACCTGGCCGAGGCCTACTACAAGCGGTTCCAGGCGCTGGACGATGCGCAAGACGAACGGCTGGGCGACATTCACACCGATGCGGCACTGGCCTCCTGGCCCGACGCAGGCGACCCGGCCCCGGCAGAGGCAACGCGCAACCTCAAGCGCGAGATTCTCGGGCCCCGCGACAACCAGTTCTACGACCGCCTGCTGCCCGGAGAATTCGCCGCGCACTTCACCGAGATGTCCGAGGTTCAGCGCCACCGGGCCGCCCTCGCGCTGCCCCTGGCCGCAGACGACCGGGTCGTGGCCCATCTGGCAATCGCGCAGTCCTACCTCGAGATCTCGGTCAAGGAGCGGGAGGCCGCTGTTGCGCTGATCGACGAGCACCAGATGGGCCAGCGCTACGCATCGCAACTGCTGCGATTGCGCGAGACCTTCTCGCGAGAAATGAGCCGTGAACAACGCCTGTCATCGCTGTGGCACGGCGAGACGACCGACCTGATGCCGACTGAGCGCAGCGCCGACCTGCTGCAGCACGTGCTGAACACCGGCTCGATCAACAAAAGCGGCTACGCCCAGCTTTGCGGCGTGGGGCTGGCGACAGCCTCCAAGCACCTCGGCAAGCTGGCCGATCGCGGCCTGCTGGTGCAGACAGGCAAGGGACCGAGCACGCGCTATCTGTTGCCGCGCTGAGGCAGGTTGCTCAGGCCTTGCGAGACGGGGGCGTTCAGGCTGCGAAAGCGGTGCCGACGGCGACCGAGCCGTTCAACCGAACAGGCGCCGCGCCGCCGCCGAACCCGCCGCAAGGTCATGCGACTCCAGGCGCTCGTACAGCCGGCCCAACTCGCTGCCGATGGTGGCGAAGCCCTCGGCACTCAAGGGCTGGCCGTTATCGTCGACCACCACCGCGTCCATGCCCAGCGACAACGCCTGCGCGCTGGCCTGCCAGGCGGCGAAGGGCTGGCCCGAGGCGTCGGTTTGCGGCACGTCGAAGCTCAGCGTCACGTCGCGGATCAGCGCCTGGTTCGGGTGCTCCGACAGCGCAGCCTGCGAATCGAAGCTCAGGCTGAGCACCGGCGGCGCACCGTCTTCGGCGCCGGGCAGCACCATGCGGCCCGGCAACACGCCCGCCACGAAACCATGACGCGCTGCGTGCTGCTGAACGTAGCCGACGCTCCAGGCGGTGTCGCGCGCCTTCAGGTGCACCGCGAGTTGCGCGTCGTGCTCGCCGGCAAAGCTGTCGAGCTCGCGGGCGCGCGCCACCACGTCGAGCATGTCGGGGAAGTCGGCCATCGCGCCGACCGCCTCGGTGAAGGCCTGCACCTTCTGAACGAACTCGGAATACTCGATCTCGTTCAGCGCGCCGGTGCGGTTGGCCAGTTGCACGCCGGCCTGCAGCTCGCCGTAGCGTTGGTCGGCGCGCGGCGGCTCCCAGTCGCCCGACTCGGCATTCAGGCCCTCGACCAGGAACGGTTTGCTGCCAGCCCGCCGCGAAGGCGGCAGGTGCGCCAGCAGCAGGCTGCCGGCAACCGGCGCCTCCAGCGTCAACGGCGTAATGGCGTCGATCAGCGCGTCGAGCCGAGGCACCTGGCGGCGCGACGGCGGTGGCGGCTCGGAGCCCACCTCTGCGGCCAGCGGCGCATCCATCACCGGCTCGCGCGGTTCGGGGCGCGGCGGCGGCGCGTCGCCCTGCTTCGGGCTGGCCTTGCGTGCGGTCCAGGCGCCATGCGCCACCACGCCGGCCAGCACCAGGCCGCCCACGGCCGCCAGAGACGTCATCAGATCGGTCATGTGGCTCCTTCTGCGCGCAGGCTCACGCCGCCTCGGCCAGTTGAACGGCGACTTCCATGTCGACCGTGACGATGCGCGAGACGCCCTGCTCCTGCATGGTGACGCCGATCAGTTGTTCGGCCATTTCCATCGCGATCTTGTTGTGGCTGATGAACAGGAACTGCGTGCCCTTGGCCATCTCTTTCACGAGCTTCGAATAGCGTTCGGTGTTGGCGTCGTCGAGCGGCGCGTCCACTTCGTCGAGCAGGCAGAACGGCGCGGGGTTGAGCTGGAAGATGGCAAACACCAGGGCGATCGCGGTCAGCGCTTTCTCGCCGCCCGACAGCAAATGGATGGTGCTGTTCTTCTTGCCTGGCGGCTGCGCCATCACCTGCACGCCGGAGTCGAGGATCTCGTCGCCCGTCATCACCAGCTTCGCGTTGCCGCCGCCGAACAGGCTCGGGAACATGCGGCCGAAATGCTCGTTCACCTGGTTGAAGGTGTTGCCCAGCAGGTCGCGCGTTTCCAGGTCGATTTTGTGGATCGCGTCTTGCAGCGTGCTGATGGCGTCGCTGAGGTCGGCGTACTGCGCGTCGAGGAAGGTCTTGCGTTCGGTGGACGCCGTCAGCTCGTCGAGCGCGGCCAGATTCACCGCGCCCAGGGCGGTGATGTCGCGCGTGATGCGGTCGATCTCGGTTTGCAGGCCGGCCAACTTGACCTTGCCTTCCGCCACGCCGGTGGCCAGCACCTGCAGGTCGACCGCCGCCGCCACCAACTGCTCCATGAACTGGGCGCCGCCGAGCTGGGCGGCCTGCTCTTCGAGCTGCAGCTTGGTGATGCGGTCGCGCAGCGGCTGCAGGCTTTGCTCGTGCGCCATGCGCGCTTCACCGGCGCGGCGCAGACGCAGGCTCAGGTCGTCGTACTCGCTGCGCTTGGCACCGAGCGCCGATTCGCGCTCCAGCTTCAAGCCCAGCGCGGCTTGCAGGCCGACCTGGGCCGACGCATCGGTGAGTCGTGCCAGCTCCTCGTTCAACTGCGTCTCGGTCTGCTGGTTGGTCGCCACCTGCTGCACCGCGGTTTCAATGCCGCGCTGCAACTCGCTGCGACGTGCGGCCAGCGACCGCGCCGAGAACTGCGCCTCTTGCGCCTGCCGCTCGAGTGCACGCCATTGCTCGCGCGCATCGCTCAGCTTTCGCTCGGCCGCGATCACCGCTTCGTCCAGCTCGGCATGGCGCTCCTGCGTGGTGGCCAGTTGCATGTCCAGCTCTTCGAAGCGGCCCTCGCCGGTGGCCCGTTGCTCGCTCAAGTCATTTAACTGCGCATCGACCTCGGTCAGCTCGCCGTCGAGCTGGTCGCGGCGCGCACCGGTCTGTTCCGCCAGTTGCGAGAGTTGCAGCAGCTCGACCTGCAACTGATGCGCCCGCGTCTGCGCTTCGGTGGCGGCGCGCCGCGCGGTGAGCAGGCGCTGCGTGGTGTCGGTGTAGGCGGCCTCGGCACGCACCAGGGCGCTGCGCGACTCTTCGCTGATGAGCATTTGCGCGCGCAATTGCCGGTCCAGGTGCTCGATCTCCTGGGCGCGGGCCAGCATGCCAGCCTGCTCGGAGTCGGGCGCGTAGAAGGCCACCGCAAACGGGCTGACGGCGTGGCCTTCGCGGGTCATGATGACTTCGCCGTGGGTGAGCTTGCCCCGCGCCGCCAGGGCTTCGTCGATGTTGGCGGCGGTGTAGACGCCTTCGAGCCAGTCGTTCAACAACGCCTTCAAACCCGAGTCGCCCAAGCGCAGCAGGTCGCTCAGGCGCGGCAAGGTCTGGTGGGTGTTTGCAATGCTGCCCTGCGGCGGTGTGTAGAAGGCCAGCTTGGCGGGCGGCGGCTCGGTGGCAAACGCGCGCACGGTTTCCACGCGGCCCACTTCGAGCGCGTTGATGCGCTCGCGCAGCGCCGATTCCAGTGCCGTTTCCCAACCCGCTTCGATGTGGATGCGCGTCCACAAACCCTGCAAGGTGTCGAGCCCGTGCTTCGCCAGCCAGGGTTTCAGCTTGCCCTCGGTCTGCACTTTTTCCTGCAGCGCGCGCAGCGCGTCCAGCCGCGCGCCCAGCTCGGCCAGCCGACCGCTTTCGGTGTTGACCTGGTGCTGGCGAGCGCGGCGATCTTCCTCGATCAACGGAGCCTGCTCGGTCAGTTCGTGCAGCCGTGCGTCGGCCACGGCCTGCGTTTCCTCGGCACCGGCGAACTGGTGTTTCAGCGCTGCCAGCCGTTGCAGGTCGGGCGCGGCCAGCTGCTGCTTTTCAGCGGCCAGTTTTTCGCGGCGCAGCGTCAGCCGATTCGACTGGTCTTCGATGTTGCGGCTCTCGGCCGCCAGCACCTGGATCTGCTGCTGCACGCCCGCCACCACCGCGCGCTGGGCGTTCGCAGTGGCCTGCGCGGCGCGCACCGCGTCTTCCAGTAGCGGCTGATTCGCGGCGTGCTCCTCGGCCTGCGCGGCCAGCACCTCGCTTTGTTCGTCGGCACCGGCAATCAGCTCGGCCGTGCGCTCCAGTTCGTCCTGCGCCAGGGTCTGCCGCTCGGCCCACTGGCGGCTTTGCGCTTGCAGATCAACCAACTGCGACTCCACGCGCTGGCGGCCTTCGACCACGTAGCGAATGCGCTCTTCGAGCCGGCTCACTTCCAGCGCGGCTTCGGCCAGCGAGCCCTGCGAGGTGTGCAGCTCGTCGCTGGCAGCGTAGTGCGCCTGGCGGATGGTTTCCAGCTCGGCTTCACCGTGGCGCAACTCGGCGATGCGCGCTTCGAGCGCGGTGCTGGCGGCCTGCACTTCCTTCGTCACCCGCTCTTGTTCCAGCGCCGCATCGCGGTGCTTCAAGAACCACAACTGGTGAAGCTTCAGCGTGCCCTGTTCCTGCAGGCTGCGGTACAGCGTGGCGACCTCGGCCTGCTTGCCCAGCTTGTCGAGGTTGCTGTTCAGCTCGCGAAGAATGTCGTCGACGCGGGTCAGGTTTTCGCGCGTGTCTTTCAGCCGGTTCTCGGTCTCGCGGCGGCGCTCTTTGTACTTCGACACGCCGGCGGCTTCTTCCAGGAACAGCCGCAATTCTTCGGGCTTGCTTTCGATGATGCGGCTGATCGTGCCCTGGCCGATGATGGCGTAGGCACGTGGCCCGAGACCGGTGCCCAGGAACACGTCTTGCACATCGCGCCGGCGCACCGGCTGGTTGTTGATGTAGTAGCTGCTGGTGCCGTCGCGCGTCAGCACGCGCTTGACGGCGATCTCGGCGAACTGGTTCCACTGGCCGCCGGCGCGTCCGTCTTCATTGCTGAAGGCCAGTTCCACGCTGGCGCGGCTGGCCGGCTTGCGGTTGCCCGAGCCGTTGAAGATCACGTCCTGCATCGACTCGCCGCGAAGTTCGCTGGCCTTCGATTCGCCCAGCACCCAGCGCACCGCGTCCATGATGTTCGACTTGCCGCAACCGTTCGGGCCGACCACGCCGACGAGTTGGCCGGGAAGCTGAAAATTGGTGGGCTCGGCGAACGACTTGAAGCCGGACAGCTTGATGGAATTCAGTCGCATGGGCTGGAGTTTCACGACCCGCAGATATCGCGTAAGTCGTTGATTTATTTGAGGAAACGCGTCACGGCACGGGCTCGTCGAGAGGCGCGATGATACCATCGCGCCCTCTTTCAACCCCGCTCGAAACGTGACCGCCATGGCCAAGACTGCCGCCCCCAAAAACCCACCGAACCAGCGCGCCGCGCCCGCCACGCCGCCGTCGCAGCCGAGCCGGCAACTCGATGTGTTCGCGAACCCGAATGCGAAGCGCGACTACGTCATCCAGTTCCAGATTCCCGAGTTCACCTGCCACTGCCCGTTGACCGGCCAGCCCGACTTTGCGCACTTCGCGATCGACATGGTGGCCGACCAACTGTGCGTCGAATTGAAGAGCCTGAAAATGTACATGTGGAGCTACCGCAACCAGGGCGCCTTCCATGAAAAGGTGACCAACGACATCCTCGACGACATCGTTGCCGCCACGAAGCCGCGCTTCGCCCGCATCACCGCCCGCTGGTATGTGCGCGGTGGCATCTACACCAACGTGGTCGCCGAGCACCGCATGAAGGGCTGGAAGCCGCAGCCACTGGTGCTGCTGCCCGAGCACCCGTCGGCCACCGGCTTGATGGGCTGACGGCGGCGTGCGCCTGACCACGCTGCCTGCAGCGACTGCGACGCCGGCTCCGCAGCCGTCCACGCGCCCCGCGTATCAGAAGTTCGACGTGGTGGCGCGGCCCAGCGCCATCGACGGCATCGGCGCGTTTGCCGCCGAGGCGATTCCCGCGCGTCTGAAAATCGGCGAGATTCGGGGCGAGTCGATCAGTGTGTCGGACGCTCGCATTCGCGCCACGCGGCACGAGCGAATCATGATCGTCGAGGTGTCGCCGCGGCGCGCCATCGACTTCTCGAAGTCCGACGATCCGATGCGCTTCACCAACCATTCGTGCGGGCCGAACGCACGCCTGTGCATCCGCCAGGGCCGGGTCGAGTTCTACGCGCTGCGCGCCATCGCGCATGGCGACGAAATCACCGTCAACTACGGCGACACGCACCACGAAGGCCGGCTCGCCTGCCGGTGTGGGGCGGCGAATTGCGTCGGTCGCATCTGAGGCCTGCGCAGGTGGCGTCGACCGACCGCCAAGGTGGTCACGCCGTCTGTGGTCCCAGCCGTGAGTGCATCACCCGAAACCACAGCGGCGGCACCGCCGCCAGCCAGATGCAGCCCGCATAGCCGGTGGGCAACTGCGGTCCGGGCAAGGGTTCCAGCGTGGGATACGGCTTCCAAGCGTGCATGTGGTGGTCGGAGTGGCGCTGCAGGTTCGCGATGAAGCTGTTCGTCACCCAATGGTCGGCGTTCCAGGCGTGCTGCACGCCGAAGGCTTCGCGCTTGCCGTTCACCTCAGTCCGTTGCAAACCGTAGTGCTCGATGTAGTTGACGGTCTCCAGCAGGAACACCGCGTAGGCCGACTGCACCAACCAAAACACAACGGCCAGCACACCGAACGCCGCGCCCAGGAACAGCAGCCACACGATCTGCGCCAGCGTGGCCCACAGCAAGGGGCTGCGCGACCAGCCGCGTCGCAGCGTTCGCAGTTGCTGCGCTTCGAGTTGCCAGGCGCTGCGCAAGCTGCCGCCCAGCGTGCGCGGCAGGAAGCGCCACAGCGTTTCGCCGCGTCGCGCCGAGGCCGGGTCGACGTGCGTGGCGGCGCGCGGATGGTGGCCGCGGTAGTGCTCGACCATGAAATGGCTGTAATTGACGCTGGCCATCAGGCACCAGCCCAGCCAGCGGTCGAACTTCGACTTCGAATGGCCCAGTTCGTGCGCGTAAGTGATGCCCTGGCTGCCGGTGACGCCGCCCATGCCGATGCCCATGGCGATCACGGCCAGCAACGACAGCGCGGTCACGTCGAGCCGGCTGGCCGCCCACACGCCGATGCCCAGCACCACGGCTTGCATCGGCACATGCAGGCGAACGCACCAGGCGAACCACGGATGCGCCACAGCGGCCGGCGGTGAGCGGCGCCCCACCGGCAGCAGTTCCACCAGCGCCAGGCCGATCTGGAACGTGGTGCCCACCGCCCACGCGGCCCATGGTGAACGCCAAGCCGCGAGGCCGACGCTGAGCGGCAGCAGCCACGCCAGCGCGAAGCGCCAGGCGTGAATCGGTGGGGCGGACGAAGGCGAGGCGGCGTACGGCATGCACAATGATGACGGGCAGCGCGCGGCAAGGTCAAGACACCGCAGGTGCGTCACCGATAATCGCGCCGATGAACCCGCTGCTGGCCCAACTTCACCCCTACCCCTTCGAGCGGCTGCGCGCATTAACGCGCGACATCGTTCCCAACCCCGGCCTGCGGCACATCAGCCTGGGCATGGGCGAGCCCAAGCACCCGACGCCGGAACTGGTGAAGCAGGCCTTGCGCGACCACCTCGGCGGCCTGGCCAGCTACCCGGCCACGGCCGGTGAGCCGGCCTTGCGTGAAGCCTGCGCGCGCTGGGTGAACCGGCGCTACGGCGTGACGCTGGACGCCGCCACTCAGGTGCTGCCGGTGAACGGTTCGCGCGAAGCCTTGTTCGCGCTGGCGCAGACGGTGGTCGACCCGTCGCGTGCCGGCGCCACCGTGGTGTGCCCGAATCCGTTCTATCAAATCTACGAGGGCGCGGCGCTGCTGGCCGGTGCACAAACGGCGTTCGCCAACAGCGACCCCGCCCGCAATTTCGCTGCCGACTGGGACTCGGTTTCCGCGGCGACCTGGGCGCGCACGCAGTTGCTTTACGTTTGCTCGCCGGGCAACCCGACCGGCGCGGTGATGCCGTTGGCCGAATGGGCGCGGCTGTTCGCGCTGAGCGACGAACACGGCTTCGTGATTGCCTCCGACGAGTGCTACTCCGAGATCTACTTTCGAGACGAGGCACCACTGGGCTCGCTACAGGCGGCGCTGCAACTCGGCCGCAGCGACTTCAAGAATCTGGTCGCCTTCACCAGCCTTTCCAAGCGGTCCAACGTGCCCGGCATGCGAAGCGGCTTCGTCGCCGGCGACGCCGACGTTCTGAAACAGTTTTTGCTGTACCGCACCTACCACGGCAGCGCGATGAACCCGGCCATTCAGCACGCCAGCATCGCGGCCTGGAACGACGAAGCGCATGTGGTCGACAACCGTGACCAGTACCGTCGCAAGTTCGCCCAGGTCACGCCGCTGCTGGCCGAGGTGCTGGACGTTTCGCTGCCCGACGCCGGCTTCTACCTGTGGGCCGATGTGCGCAGGCTGGCGCCCGATGGCGACGACGTGGCTTTCGCGCGCGGACTGCTGGGTCAATACAATGTGGCCGTGCTTCCCGGCAGCCTGCTGGCACGCGAGGCACACGGCATCAACCCGGGCGCAGGCCGCATCCGGTTGGCCCTGGTGGCCCATGTCGAAGAGTGTGTCGAAGCCAGCCGGCGCATCGTCTCTTTCTGCCGTGACCTGCGCCACGCCCCTGTTTCCATTCCCCTCAACCACTGACCCCGCCATGACTTCAGAACTCCAGACCACCATCGACATGGCGTGGGACGCCCGCACTGAGCTGACCCCGCTGAACAGTCCGAAGATTCGCGAGGCGGTCGAGGAAGTGATCTCCGACCTCAACGCAGGCCGCATCCGCGTGGCCGAGCGGCACGGCGTGGGCCAGTGGACGGTCAACCAGTGGATCAAGAAAGCGGTGCTGCTGAGCTTTCGGCTGAACGACAACCAGCTCATGCGTTCGGGTGACCTGACCTTCTTCGACAAGGTGAAAACCAAGTTCTCGCACATCGATGAAGAAGCGGTGCGCGCCTCGGGTGTGCGCATCGTGCCGCCGGCCGTGGCGCGGCGCGGCAGCTACCTGGCCAAGAACGTGGTGCTGATGCCCAGCTTCGTGAACATCGGCGCCTATGTCGACGAAGGCACGATGGTCGACGCCTGGGCCACCGTGGGCTCGTGCGCGCAGATCGGCAAGAACGTGCACCTGAGCGGCGGGGTCGGCATCGGCGGTGTGCTGGAGCCGCTGCAGGCCAACCCGACCATCATCGAGGACAACTGCTTCATCGGCGCCCGCAGCGAGGTGGTCGAAGGCGTGATCGTCGAAGAGAACTCGGTGCTGTCGATGGGTGTCTTCATCGGCCAGAGCACGCCCATCTACGACCGCGCTACCGGCGAGACCACCTACGGCCGCGTGCCGGCAGGTTCGGTCGTCGTGGCGGGCAGCCTGCCGCGCGACGGCGGCAAGTACAGCCTCACCTGCGCCGTGATCGTCAAGCGTGTCGACGCGCAAACCCGCGCCAAGACCAGCATCAATGACCTGCTGCGCGCCTGAGCTCCACATTCTTTCCACTTCGAGGAGATTTCGATGACGGGTGGAAACATGGAGCGTGTGCTCAGACTCATGGCCGAGAAGGCGGCTTCGGACGTCTACCTGTCGGCCAACACACCGATCCTGATCAAGATCAACGGGCAGATCCTGCACCTGAGCGACCAGCCGCTGACGCACAGCCAGCCGCGCCAGTTGCTGGCCGAGGTGCTGACGCCGCAACAGCTTGAAGAACTGGAAGACACCGGTGAGCTGAACATCGGCGTCGGCCTGCCGGGCGTGGGCAGTTTTCGCCTCAGCGCGTTCAAGCAGCGCGGCACGGTGGCAGCGGTATTCCGCTGCTTTCCAATCAACATTCCGACGCTGGAAAGCCTGAACGTTCCGCCGCTGCTGAACACGCTGGTGCTGGAAAAGCGCGGCCTGATCCTGATGGTGGGCGCCACCGGCGCCGGCAAGAGCACCACGCTGGCGGCCATGCTGGAGCAACGCAACCAGCAGCTCGCCGGACACATCTTGACGATCGAAGACCCGATCGAATTCCTGTTCACCAACAAGAAGTCGGTGGTCAATCAGCGCGAGGTGGGGCGCGACACGCAGTCGCTGCAAATCGGCCTGAAGAATGCGCTGCGCCAGGCACCCGACTGCATCTTGATCGGCGAAATTCGCGACCGCGAAACCATGACCTCGGCGATCTCGTACGCGCTGTCGGGCCACCTGGTGTTGTCGACCCTGCACGCCAACAACAGCTACCACGCGCTGGGCCGCATCCTGTCGTTCTACGCCCCCGAGGCGCGCCCGGCGTTGCTGAGCGACCTGGCCTCGGGCCTGCGCTCCATCGTGTCGCAGCGGCTGGTGCGCGCCACCGCCGGCGGGCGCATACCGGCGGTCGAGGTGATGCTGAACACCAAGCTGGTGTCCGAGATGATCGAACAAGGCGACTTCAGCGGTGTGCGCGAGGCGATGGAAAAGTCAATGGCCGAAGGCTCGCAAACCTTCGAGCAGGACCTGGCGCGCTTGATCACCCAGGGCGTCATCACCCGCGACGAGGGCCTGGCCTTCGCCGACTCGCCGACCAACCTGATGTGGCGCCTGCAAAACGACATGTCGCCGGTGTCGCGCATCACGCCGAAGAAGGAAGAGAACGACGACCAGCCCACCTTCACCGAGATCACGCTCGACGTGCGCCCGGAACCGGTGTCGTCGCGCTTCTCCACCGGCATGGGCCAGCTCTGAACGCATGACCGCCGCCCTGCACCTCACCGAGCAGTTGATCGCACGCGCGTCGCTGACGCCGCACGACGACGGTTGCCAGGCGCTCATCGCGGAACGGCTGCGCGCCATCGGCTTCGAGTGCCACACGCTGATGAGCGGACCCGACAGCTTCCGCGTCACAAACCTGTGGGCGGTGCGCCGCGGCAGCGCGGCCACGCCGAAATTGCTGGCCTTTGCCGGCCACACTGACGTGGTGCCCACCGGGCCACTGACGCAGTGGGCCAGCGATCCCTTCGTGCCGACGCATCGCGAGGGTCATTTGCACGGGCGCGGTGCGGCCGACATGAAAACGTCGCTGGCGGCGATGGTGGTAGCGATTGAAGAATTCGTGCAGACGCAACCCCGCCATGCGCATTCGGTGGCGGTGATGTTCACCAGCGACGAGGAAGGCCCGGCCACCGACGGCACCGTCAAGCTGTGCGAGTGGCTGACCGCACAGGGCGAGCGGCTCGACTACTGCATCGTCGGCGAGCCCAGCTCGGTCGAGCGGCTCGGCGACGTGATCAAGAACGGCCGCCGCGGCTCGCTGTCGGCCCGCATCGTCGTCAAGGGCGTGCAGGGCCACATCGCCTACCCGCAGCTGGCCAAGAATCCCATCCACCTGGCTGCACCGGCGCTGGCCGAACTGGCGGCCATCGAGTGGGACCAGGGCAATGTCTATTTCCCGCCCACCAGCTGGCAGATGTCGAACATCCACGCCGGCACCGGTGTGGGCAACGTGATCCCCGGCGAGCTGGTGGTCGACTGCAACTTTCGCTTCAGCACCGAGGCCACCCCCGAGTCGCTGAAGGCACGCGTGCAGGCGGTGCTGGACCAGCACGGCCTGAGCACCGAAACCAGCTGGACGCTCAGCGGCGAGCCCTTCCTGACACCCATCGGCAACCTGAGCCAGGCGCTGGTCCAGGCCATCGCCGACGAGACCGGGGTGGCAGCCTCACTGTCGACCACCGGCGGCACCTCCGACGGCCGCTTCATCGCCAAGATCTGCCCGCAGGTGATCGAGTTCGGGCCCATCAACGCCAGCATCCACAAGATCGACGAGCGCGTGCTGGTGAGCAGCATCGAGCCGCTCAAGAACATCTACCGACGAACCCTCGAAGCACTGCTGACATGACACTCATCGCACTCATCACGGCACAAGCCGCCCGCCTCAAACAGGCGGGCGTTTCATTTGGGCACGGCACCACCAACGCCTTCGACGAGGCCGCCTGGCTGGTGCTGTGGAGCATCGGCCTGGACATGGGCGCACTCGAATTCCAGGCCCAGCGCGAACTCACCGCGGCCGAGGTCGCGAAGGCCGAAGCCCTGGTCGATCAGCGCATCGCCACGCGCCGCCCGGCGGCTTACCTGACGAACGAAGCCTGGTTGCAGAACGTGCCTTTCTTCGTCGACGAACGCAGCATCGTGCCGCGCTCCTTCATTGCCGAACTGCTGGCCGACGGTGAAGGCAGCGGCGAGCTGGACACCTGGCTGTCGGACAAGACCCATCGCGTGCTCGACCTGTGCACCGGCAACGGCAGCCTGGCCGTGATCGCCGCGATGGCCTACCCCGAGATCACGGTTGACGCGGCCGACATCTCGGACGACGCGCTGGCGGTGGCGCGCATCAACATCGACAAGCACCAACTGGCCGCGCGCATCACGCTGCTGAAGTCCGACTTGTTGAACGACGTGAAGGGGCCGTACGACCTGATCGTCTGCAACCCGCCCTACGTCAATGCACAGAGCATGGCCGCGCTGCCGGCCGAATACCAGCACGAGCCTGCGCTGGCGCTGGCCGGCGGTGACGACGGCATGGACCTGGTGCGCCGCATCGTGAAGGACGCGGCCGCGCACCTGAGCGACGTGGGCGTGCTGCTGCTGGAAATCGGCAACGAGCGCGCGCACTTCGAGCACGCGTTCCGCAAACTCGAAGTGGCGTGGCTGGAAACCAGCGCCGGCGACGACCAGGTGCTGCTGGTGACGCGCGACGCACTGCAGCGGTGGGCGCGGTGACGCTTGTCGCGCCGCTCGAATCAGCTGCGGGCCAGGGCCTGCTCGAAGTCGTCGCGCAGGTCGTCGAAGTCTTCGATGCCCACCGACACGCGGACCAGCGATTCGGCGATGCCCATGCGTTGCCGTGCGGCCAGTCCCATCTCCCAGAAGATGGTCTGTGCCACCGGGATCGCCAGCGTGCGGTTGTCACCCAGGTGGCTGGAACGTATGACGAGTTCCAGCGCGTCGAGCAACGCGAACGCGTCGTGCCCGTCGCGCATCTCGAAGCTCAGCAACGCGCCGAACGATCGGAACCAGCGCGCCGCCTTGTCGTGCTGCGCGTGCGAGGCCAGGCCAGGGTGGTGGACTTTCAACACGGCGGGCTGCTCGACCAGCCAGCGCGCCAGGCGCAGCGCGTTGTCGCAGGCGCGGTCCATGCGCAGCGCCAGCGTTTCGGCGCCGGTGGCAATGCGGTGCGCCGCGTCGGCGCTCATGGTCGCGCCAATGTCGCGCAGGCCTTTCTTGCGAATCTGCAGCAAACCCCAGCTGGCCGGCGCACCCTTGCGGTAGGCGGGCAGGATGTTGTCGAAGCGTTGCCAGTCGAAGCGGCCGGTGTCGGTCACCGCGCCGCCCAGCGCGTTGCCGTGGCCGCAGATCGACTTCGTCAGCGAATTCATCACCAGCCCGGCACCGACGCTGGCCGGCTGAAACAAGTGCGGCGTGGTCATGGTGTTGTCGACCACGTACAGCACGCCGCGCTGCGCGCACAGCGTGCCGATGGCCTCCAGGTCAGCGATCTGCGTGCGCGGGTTGGCAACGGTCTCGACGAACACCAGCCGCGTCTGCGGCTCCAGCGCACGCTCGACCTCGGCGGCATCGGTCGCGTCGACCAGGCTCACGCGGCAGCCCAGCGACGCCAGGGTTTGCAGCAGGCTGGCGGTGTTGCCGAAGAGGAACTGGCTGGCCACGATGTGGTCGCCGTGCTTCAGCAAGGCCAGCAGCACCGAGGCGATGGCCGCCATGCCAGTGGCGAAGCACACCGTGCCCACGCCGCCTTCCAGCAGGGTCACCTTCTGCTCCAGCGCCTGGCTGGTGGGGTTGCCCTGGCGCGCATACACATGGCCGCCCTTCTCGCCCTGGAACACGGCTGCCAGTTCGGCTGCGGTGGCGTAGCCGAAGGCGGCCGAGGTGTGCAGCGGCTTGTGCGTGGCGCCGTGCTCGACGGCGGCGCCCCGGTCGGCGTGCAGCAGCTGGGTGGTGATGCCACGGGCCTTGGTTTTGCTTTCGGTATTTTTCACGTTCGCGCTCTCAAATTCGCAGGTTCGATTTCATCATGATTGTCATCAAGAACGTCACGCTTCGCCGTGGCACCAAAATCGTGTTGCACGACACCACGGTCACCCTGCAGCCCGGCGAGAAAATCGGCCTGGTCGGACGCAACGGCGCCGGCAAGTCGAGTCTGTTCTCGTTGTTGACCCACCGCCTGCAATCCGACGCCGGCGACGTGGCGATGCCGCCGCGCTGGCGCATCGGCGAAGTGGCGCAGGACATGCCCGAGACCGAAGACTCCGCCACCGACTACGTGATGCAGGGCGACACCCGGCTGATGGAAGCCAACGCCGCGCTGGCCGCAGCCGAGGCCGCCGACGACGGCCACGCGATGGGCGAGGCGCACCACGAGATCAGCGAGGCCGGCGGCTTCGAGGCGCGTCCGCGCGCGCAGTCGCTGCTGATGGGCCTGGGCTTTCGCGGCGACGAACTGAACAACCCGGTGAACAGCTTTTCGGGCGGCTGGCGGATGCGTTTGCAGCTTGCGCGCGCGCTGATGTGCCCGGCCGACCTGATGCTGCTCGACGAGCCGACCAACCACCTGGACCTCGACGCGCTGGTGTGGCTGGAGGCCTGGCTGCAGCGCTTCGAGGGCACGATGATCGTCATCAGCCACGACCGCGAGTTTCTCGACGCCATCACCAAGGTGACGGTTCACCTCGACGAGACCAAGCTGACCCGCTACACCGGCAACTACACCGCGTTCGAAGAGATGCGGGCCGAGCGAATGATGCAGGCGCAGGCCAGCTTCGAGAAGCAGAAAGAGCGCATGGCGCACCTGCAGAAGTTCATCGACCGCTTCAAGGCCAAGGCCAGCAAGGCCAAGCAGGCACAAAGCCGCGTGAAAGCGCTGGCGCGAATGGAAAAGCTCGGCCCGGTGCTGACCAGCGCCGACTTCCAGTTCGAGTTTCGCGAGCCTCTGAATCTACCGAATCCGATGTTGGCTTTTTCAGGCATGGCCTGCGGCTACCCGGCGCTGGAAGACGGCACCCCGGCCAAGAAAATCATTGGCAACATCAACCGGTCGGTGCTGGCCGGGCAGCGCATCGGCATCCTCGGCGCGAATGGCCAGGGCAAGTCGACGCTGGTGAAAACCATCTCGGGTGAACTGAAGGCGCTGTCCGGCGAGATCACCGAAGGCAAGGGCCTGAACATCGGCTACTTCGCGCAGCAGGAACTCGACGTGCTGTCACTCGACGACGGCCCGCTGATGCACATGATTCGCCTGGCGCGCGACGTGGGACCGCAAGCGCGCGAGCAAGAACTGCGCGACTACCTGGGCTCGTTCCGCTTCGTCGGCGAGATGGTCACGCAGGCGGTGGGCTCGCTCAGCGGCGGCGAGAAGGCGCGCCTGGTGCTGGCGATGCTGGTTTGGCAGCGCCCCAACCTGTTGCTGCTCGACGAGCCGACCAACCACCTGGACCTGACCACGCGCGAAGCGCTGTCGATGGCGCTGAACGAGTTCGAAGGCACGGTGATGCTGGTCAGCCACGACCGCGCCTTGCTGCGCGAGGTCTGCGACGAGTTCTGGCTGGTCACCGGCGGCGCGGTCGAGCCTTTCGACGGCGACCTCGACGACTACCAGAAGTGGCTGCTGGAGCAGTCGCGCGAAGCTGCCAAGGCGCAGCGCGGCGGCGGATCGAACAAAGCGGCAGCGGCTAAAGGCAAGGGCAAGGCGCCGAAGAAGAACGATGCGCACAACGCGCCGAGCCCGACGCGTCAGCAGATCGACGAGCAGGCCAAGCTGCTGCGCAAGGAGGTCAGCTCGATCGACAACCGTCTGGGCGTGCTGCTCGCGGAGCGAGACGCGCTCCAACTGCGGCTGGCCGACGCCAGCCGCACACCGGCCGAGATGGCCGACGGCGGCAAGCGCCTGAAGTTCGTCGGCAACGAGATCGAGAAGCTCGAAGCCCGCTGGCTGGACCTGGGCACGCAAATCGACGAGATGACGGCGACAGCGGACTGAGCCGACGCGGCGAAGCACCTGCGAAGCTGTGCAGCGAAGTCGGCTCGCGAAGGCCCATGCAGAAGCTTCGATCAAGCACCGACCTGCAGGCCTGAGCCCCGCCGCTCCCCTCCCCCGTCCACCTCGACCGACTTCTCAGTGAACCCACAGGCTTGACCCCGAGCCCGTCGCGGTTAATTGATTGCGCACAATTCAATTTCTCGCAATTGATTAAAGTGCAGTGATGTTAACGCGCCCTGTCCGCCGTTCCCGCTCCAACCCACCGTCCTCAGGCGACTGGCTGAAGCTGGAAAGCCAGTTGTGCTTCGCGCTCTACTCCACCTCGCTCGCGCTGACCAAGCAGTACAAACCGCTGCTGCAGCCGCTGGGGTTGACGTACCCGCAGTACCTCGTGTTGCTGGTGCTGTGGCAGCACGACGGCCTGGGCGTCAACGAACTCGGCGAGCAATTGTTTCTCGACTCCGGCACCTTGACACCGCTGCTCAAGCGCATGGAGACTGCCGGCTGGCTGACGCGTACGCGGGCGCTCGACGACGAGCGCCGTGTCATCGTCAACCTCGCCGCCGGCGGCAAGGCCCTGCGACCTCGTGCCGTCAGCGTGGCGCGGCGCCTGGCGCAGTCCACCGGTTGCAGCACCGACGAGCTGCTGGCGCTGACCCGCCGACTGCAGGAGCTGCGCGGCCACCTTCACAACGGCGCGTCCGTTGGCGCGGCGGCCGCGCAGACGCATTGATCCCCCTCCCCGTTTTCCCCACCCCCTGAAAAGGACCTTGCCATGTCACCCGAAAAAATCCTCTACACCGCCCACGCCACCTCCACCGGCGGCCGTGCCGGCACCTCGAAGTCTCCCGACGGTGCGCTGAACGTGACCCTGACCACACCGAAGGAACTGGGCGGCGACGGTGCCGCCGGCACCAACCCGGAACAGCTGTTCGCAGCCGGCTACTCGGCCTGCTTCCTGGGCGCAATGAAGCACGTCGCGATGATGCAAAAGATCAGCCTGCCCGCCAGCACGTCGATCGACGCCGAGGTCGGTATCGGCCAGATTCCGGCCGGGTTCAGCATCGCGGTCGCGATGAAGGTCAGCATCCCCGGCATGGAACGCGCTGCGGCTGAAAAGCTGGTGCAGACCGCGCACGGCGTGTGCCCGTATTCGAACGCGACGCGCGGCAACATCGACGTGACGCTGACGGTGGTTTGACCCGGCGACTGTGAGTCGTGACCGTTGTCACGACTCCGTAATGCGGTGTGGGTAAGTTCGGTCGTCGATGTCCAACTCGCTCAGGAAGTTCACCGCATGAAGCTATACATCTCACTCGTCGCCGCAGCCGCCGCGCTTGCCATCACCGGCGCTTCGGCGCAGACGCTCACCAACGTCTCGTTCGTCAACGGACTGGCGCTCGATGGCCGGCTGCTGGACAAGTCGTCTGGCAGCGCATTCGGCCGCCGGGTCGGCTTCTTCTCGGACCTGTACTACGACGCCAGCCGCAACGCCTGGTGGGGCCTGTCTGACCGCGGCCCCGGCGGCGGCACGCTGTCGTACGAGACGCGTGTCCAGCGCTTCACGCTCGATGTGAACCCGACCACCGGTGCGATCAGCAACTTCGCGGTCGCCGAGACGATCAAGTTCCGCAACGCCGGTGCCGCGATGAACGGCCTGGCGCCGAGCCCGACGAACCTGTTGGGCAACTCGCTCGACCCGGAAGGCTTCGTGATCAACCCGAAGAGCGGCAACTTCCTGGTGTCCGACGAGTACGGTCCGTCGCTGATCGAGTTCGACCGCAGCGGCAACCTGGTGCGCCGCTACACCACGCCGACCAACGTGACACCGCGCAGCGCCACGGACGTGCCGAACTTCGCGGGCGACGCAGGCAACAAGCAGGGCAAGCGCACCAACCGTGGCTTCGAAGGGCTGGCCGTCAGCGCCGACGGCCGCTACGCCTACGCGATGTTGCAAAGCGCAATGCTCGACGAGGGCGCGGGCAACGGCGTCTACAACCGCATCGTGAAGTTCGACACCAGCACCGGACTCGCGCTGGCGCAGTACGCCTACAAGATGGACGCCTCTGGCCAGGGCCGCGGCATCTCGGCCTTGGTGGCCCTGGGCAACGACAAATTCCTGGTGCTCGAGCGCAACAACCGCGGCGTCGGTATCGGCGCCGACTTGAATACGGCGGACAAGAACGTCTACCGGATCGACATTTCCGGCGCCACCGACGTGAGCGCGATCGATCTCGACTCGGGCGCGGCCTTCACCGCCGTCAGCAAGGGCGCGAAGCTGATCGACCTGGATGCCGACACCCTGGCCGCGCTGGGCAACAACTCGCCGGAAAAATGGGAAGGCCTGGCGGTGGGACCGAAGCTGGCCAACGGCAAGTACCTGGTGCTCGCCGGCACCGACAACGACTACAGCGTGACGCAGAACGGTTCGGGCGTGCAGTTCGACGTCTGGTTGCGCATGACCGACGCCGACCCGTACGCCACGTCGATTCAATGCCCGGTGGGCACGCTGCTGGGTTGCAGCGGAACGCTGACGGCCGACCACACCTTGTTGCCCGGCGTGCTGCATGCGTACACCGCCAACATCGACGGCTACACGGCGCCGGTGCCCGAGCCCGAGACGTACGCGCTGATGCTGGCCGGGCTGGGCCTGGTCGGCTGCATGAGCCGCCGGCGCCGGGCCGCGCAATAAATCAGGTCATTGCGCCGCCGTTCAGCGCTGCGCCAGCAGGCGCAGCAGCAGCTCGATCCGTGCCTTCACCGGCGTGAGATCGTCTGCCGAAGGCAAGGCATCGGCGGCGTCCGCGATCACCCGCCCATCGTTGCAGCGCGTGCTTCGCAACACCAGCACGCCATCGGCCTGCGCTTGCAGCAAGGCCGCTTCCAGCTCGCGGTGAAGCGTGCCGTTGCCGGTCGCGGCGACTGCCAGACCCCGCGCACCCGCCGCGCACAGCGCGGTCACGGCGCTGCCGTCGCTGCCGGCGTGGCTGGTGACGATGTGCACACGCGGCCAGGCTGCAGTGTCGGCGGGCAGTTGGTAGACGGCGAACGCCGCCGGCTCCTGCGGCCAGTCGCGCAGCTGCCGAAGCACACCCTCTTCAATCCGCGCCAAAGGCCCGCTGTCGCCCGAGCCGAAGGCATCCAGGCGGTACGGATGCAGCTTGCGCACCTCGCGCGCACCGTGCACCGTGCCGGCCATCGACATCACCACGCCGCGCGCGCCACGGGTCTGCACGCAGCGCACGGCGTCCAGCAGGTTCTGCGGGCCGTCGGCTTGCAGCGAGGTGGCTGGCCGCATGGCCGCCGTCAGCACCACCGGCTTGTGCGCGTCCAGCACCCGGCTCAGGAAGTAGGCGGTTTCTTCGAGCGTGTCGGTGCCATGCGTGATCACGATGCCCGACACCTCGGGCCGCGCCAGGTGGTGCGTGCAGCGCAGCGCCAGCTCGCGCCACACGGCGTAACTCATGTCCTTGCTGTCGAGCTGCGCGACCTGCTCGCCCTCGATCGGCACCGACGCCAGGGCCGGCACCACACGCAGCAGATCGGCAACGCTTAGCTGCGCGGCGGTGTAGCCGAGGTTGTCGCTGGCATTCGCCGCCGTGCCGGCAATGGTGCCGCCGGTGCCCAGGATGACCACAGTTTTGCTTTGCATTTTTGCCCAAGCTGGATGAAAATACAGGTACTGGATAAATATTCAGCTGCTGCTCGCAGGCCGCCGTTCCGGCGGGCCGCAGCTGCAAATTCACGAAGGACCACCGTGATCGATGCGCCCAAACTGACCGACCGCCAACAGCAAATTCTCGACCTGGTGCAAAGCGCCATCGAGCGCACCGGTGCGCCGCCCACGCGGGCAGAAATCGCCACCGAACTCGGCTTCAAGTCGGCCAATGCCGCTGAAGAACATCTGCAGGCGCTGGCCCGCAAAGGTGTCATCGAGCTAGTCAGCGGCACCTCGCGCGGCATCCGTTTGAAGTCTGACACACTGCGCGCGCTCAACCTGATGCGCGGCAAGCAGTTCAGCCTGCCGCTGCCCAGCCTGGCGCAGCTCTCGCTGCCGCTGGTGGGCCGCGTGGCGGCGGGCAGCCCCATCCTCGCACAAGAGCACATCGACCAGACCTACCTGCTCGAAGCCAGCATGTTCCCGCGCCGGCCCGACTACCTGCTGAAGGTGCGCGGCATGAGCATGCGCGATGTCGGCATCATGGACGGCGACCTGCTGGCAGTGCAGAAATCGAAGGAAGCCAAGAACGGGCAAATCGTGGTGGCACGCATCGGCGACGAGGTGACCGTGAAGCGCTTCAAGCGCACGCGCAGCAGCATCGAGCTGATTCCCGAAAACCCTGACTTCAAGACCATCGTGGTGCCCTTCGGCGATGTCGACTTCGAGATCGAAGGCCTGGCCGTGGGCTTGATCCGCAACAACATGCTGATGTGACGGCGCCCGCGCCATGAAGAAGCTCGTCAAGGGAAGCTGTGCCGCCGATTGCACGCTGCTGGAACAACTGCCCAACATCGGCCCGTCCCTGGCCGCCGACCTGCGATTGATCGGCATTCACGAGCCGCAGCAATTGCGCGGTCGCGATGCCTTCGTGCTGTACCAGCAGCTGTGCGCTGCCACCGGGCAGCGTCACGACCCCTGCGTGCTCGACACCTTCATGGCCGCGACTGACTTCATGGGTGGTGCGGCTGCAGCGCCTTGGTGGACGTACACGGCGCAGCGAAAAGTATTGTTCGGCAGTCTGTAGCCCCACGTCGCTTCGCTCCTGCCAATCGCCAGCGCGCAGGCGCTCGCTCGGTGCGGGCTTGGCCCCCGCCCCGAGGGGGCGCCAACCCATCTGCCTGAGGACCCGGCCACGGTTGTGCTTGGGGTGCGCGTCAACGGCGGGATCACTTCGTCGGTGTCAGCAACAAGGTCTGCGCCGCCTCGCCACCCCACACCGGCACGTACTCCACCTTCGCCCAGCGCTCTACAAAGCTGCGGTACAGCGGCGAAAACGGGATGCCCGACTGGCCGGTGGAATGGATGAAGCGCGACTTCGTCGGGTCACCCAGGTCGTACAACGCGCGCAGGCTGGGGCCGTGTTCGTCCAGGTACAGCTCGCCGGTGGTGCTGTCGGGCTTCAAGCCCACCCGCGACACGTTGACGGTGTAGGTGTCGCCGCCCACCGGCGTGCGCAGCTCGAACCATTTCGCCAGCGGCTTCACTTTGCTGAACGGCCGGTGCTCCGAGCGGGCCACGTGGGCCGCGCCCCAGCGCCAGGTCGCGACATCGCTGCCGTGCACGGCTTGCAGTTCGTCCAGCGCCCGCGTGAAGGCCGCGTCGATCTGCTGCGCGCAGGTCTCGACCGCAGGCGTGGCCTTGTCGTCGCACCACCATGCGTCGTCGCGTTCCAGCACGCCTTCCAGCGCGTCGCGGTAGCTGCGTCCGCCGATGCTGCGCTCCCACTGCGCCGCGCCCAGTTCGTCGGCGAACACCGCGTGCGTCAGCTGCCGGGCCCACGCGAAGAAGATCAGCGGCGCCGCCTTGTCGGCGGCCATGGTGCCGTCGAATGCGTTCAGTTGTGCCATTGCAGCGGCCGCGAGCGGGTGTGCCGACTTCGCCTTCAACGCGAACGGCAGGATGCGTTTCGTTGCCAGCGACACCACGTCGGCCTGCACGTTTCGCAAGCTCTCGATGCTGTGCTTGGGTTGCGCGCCCAGCATCTGCTCGATGCGCTGCATTCGGTACGGCACCGCCCATTCGTTGGTGATGTAGTGCGGGTAGTCCAGCGGGTGGATGCGCTGGTTGGCGCTGGCAATCCAGCCGCGAGCGGGGTCGGTCTCGCGCGGGGTTTGCGCGGCATCGACAAAGCCGTCCCAGTCGTAGCGTGCGTCCCAGCCCGGCGACGGCACCTGGCCCTTCAAGTCGTTCTCGGGCTTGCGCCGTGGCACCTTGCCGGCCGACACCATGCCGATGTGGCCGGCACGGTCGGCCACCGCCATGTTCTGCATCGGCGCGGTGTAGGCGGCCGAGGCGGCGATGAACTCCGCCACCGAGCGGGCCTGGCTGAAGGCGATGCCCGCGTCCAGCGTGCTCGGGTCGGGGTCGAGCGCGGTCCAGCGCATCGCCAGCACGTACGTGGGTTTGCCCGGCGGACCCACCAGCCCGTCGTAGGCCGAGCCCGCGTCCGAGATCACCGGTCCGTGCCGCGTGCTGCGCGCGACCATGGACACGTCAGGTTTGCCCTTGACCTTGATGACTTCGGTGACGGTCTCGAAGCGCGCCCAGCCATCGGGCGTCTGGTACTGGTCGGGGGCCGCAGGCCGCAGCCGCTCCAGGTACATGTCCTGCACGTCGGGGCCGGTGTTGGTGAAGCCCCAGGCGATGTTCTCGTTCTGGCCCATCACCACGAAGGGCAGTGCCGGCATCGTGGCACCGGCCACCTTCAGGCCCGGCGCCTCCAGCCGCGCGAAGTACCACAGCGCCGGCGCGCTGAGCTTCAGGTGAGGGTCGTTCGCCAGCAGCGGCATGCCGCTGACGGTGTGCGACCCGTGCACCACCCAGTTGTTGGAACCGATGCCTTCGACACCCGACTCGGGCGCGAAATTCAGCGCCTGCTGGCCGAGCCGCCCGTCCACGTTGAGCTGCTTGAACAGCGCGGCGTAGTCGACCTTGATCAGCGGCTTGTCGCCCGGGTACGGTGGCAGCAGCTCGTCGATGCGCGCCACCGGCAGCTTCAGCGACAGGCGCATCCGCGTCAGCTCGGTGCCCCAATTGCCACCCAGGTCCCACGCCATCATGATGGCCCAGGCGAGGCTGTCTTCAGGGGTCCACGGCTCGGGCAGCAAGCCGAGCAGAACGAACTCCGGCGGGCGCGCCTTCATTGCGGTTTGAATGAAAGCGTTGATGCCGGCCGTGTACGCGGTGACGCCCGAGCGAACCGAGGGGCTGGCCTTGGCCCACTGCGCTGCGGCGGCGCGTTTGACGCCCAGCGCGCGCAGGAAGCGGTCGGTCTCCAAGGCCGGTTCGCCGAAGGCTTCGGCCAGCCGGCCCGACGCAATGCGCCGGTGCGTTTCAAGCTGCCAGAGCCGGTCTTGGGCGTGAACGAAACCCAGCCCGAACATCGCGTCCGCAGGCGAGGCCGCCTTGATGGTGGGAATGCCCAGCGCATCGCGCTCGATGCGAACCTCGCCGCTCAGGCCGCTCAACGCGATGCTGCCGTCGGTCTTCGGCAACGCCTGCCGGCTGTAGGTCCACAGCACCGCCGCTGCAAACGCCACAACAAACAAAAGAAGGAACCCGCCACGCCGAAGCCATTTCATTGCGATTTCTGTGTCGTTGTGTGTCGAGCGCAGAGCCTATCGCCCTGGCAGGACAACCGCATCGGTGCTTGTGCGCAAGCTGGCTCGGCTGGCGTCGGCGCCGATCTGGCGGCGTTACATATTGCTTTTCAGGCCATCGCGAAACGCACACCTGGAAACAATTCAGTCACCAACCGCCATCGGGAGTTTCGATGGCCAGTGACCCTGGAAAGACTCGAAACTATGCTCAATGAACTGATCACCCGACTGCGTGAACCGAACGTCGCGCCGCACATTCCGCCCTTCGGCCCGCTGCGCACCGAGATCTGCCCGCCGGTGCCGACCGTCGCGCGCACCGACGGCTGGCGACACGGCCTGCGCGAATGGCTCAGCACCGGCTGGCCGGTCAGCACTCAGGCCGGCTCACTCGGCGAACTGCAGATGCCGGTGCAGACCGGCACCCCGCTCTCGCTGGTGCGCCGCGAGTTCGTCGACGCATTGAAAGACATCCGCACCCAGCAGGCCGGCGACCTGCTGGCGCGCATTCGTGCTGCCCGATCGCTGCGCGACCTGTGGCATCTGCGCACCGAAATCTACAACCTGGTGGCCATGCACCGCGACGAAAAAGAGGCCGGCTTCCGGCTGGCGCGGTTGAACCGCTTTTTCCCGCAGCGTGCCAGTCGCCCCGCTGGCGCGGCCCTGAACTCGGCGGCGCGGCCATGATCACCGCGCAGTTCGACTGGTCCGCAAATGCGGCCGCCCTGCCCGGCTTCGGCATGCCCGACGAAAGGCTCGCGCGGCTGGCTGCCCGCCGCGCATTCGTCGACCTGAAAATCAGCTTCATGCGCGCCACTGCCGACATCCAGGGCCACACCGGCCAACTGCTGCAACGCAAGGTGCGCAGCGCGCGTGAAGCCATCGACCTGTGGCGGCTGCGCAGCGCGGTTTTTGCTGCTTTGCCCAGTGGCGACGAACGCAGCCTGCTGCACAAGCTGGAACTGCACCAGCAGCTCGACAGCGTGTTTCCGGAAGCCGGTGAAGAGACCGGCTTCGTGCCGCTGTGAGGGCCGCGTCACCCCGCTGAAACAGGGCTCCGCGGGAGCCCTTGCTCATGGCGTGTCGACGGTGGGTGTCTCGATCGCTGCAGGTGATGTCGACCCTGCCGATGCCGCCATCGCGCGGGCAATGCCGCGCAGGATGTGCACCTCTTCCTGAGTCAGCCCACTGCGGTTGAACAACTGGTTCAGCCGCGGCATCAGCTTGCGCGGGGCCAGCGGGTCGAGGAAGCCGATGCGCTGCAGCGCGTCTTGCCAGTGGGCCAGCAGGCGGGCCACGGCCACGCCGTCGGCCAGTGCCGGGTCCGCCGTGCGGGCCGACACACCGAAACCGCCCAGCGCCTGCCGCCAGTCATAGGCCAGCAACTGCACCGCCTGCGCCAGGTTCAGCGAGCCGTAGCCCGGGTCGGTGGGAATGCTGATGCAGGCATGGCAGCGGTAGACGTCTTCGTTGCTCATGCCGAAGCGCTCGGTGCCGAACACGAAGGCAACGCGATGCGGCGTGGCGCTGAGCGTCGCAAACAGCTCGCGCGGCGCATGCGTGGGTGGGCCGAAGTCGCGCGGCGTCATTGCGGTGGCGCATGCGAACGTGATGCCGTCGAGCGCGTCGGTAAGCGTGTCCACCACGCGTGCGTTGTCCAGAATGTCGAGTGCGCCGCTGGCCAGCGAGATGGCATCTGCCTTGCGCTGCACGTTCGGGTAGCGAGGCGCGACCAGCACCAGGTCCGAAAAGCCCATCACCTTCATCGCGCGCGCGGTGGCGCCCACGTTGCCCGGGTGGCTGGTGCCCAGCAGGATGAATCGCGTGGGGTCGGGTGTCTTGGAGTCGGGCATGGCGCCGGTACCCACAGGTAAAATCGCGATTATCGGCACCTCGCGGTGTCGCGCTCTTTGCCCCCGCCAAGCCCGTTTTCACTTCCCTCAGGTTGCCCCATGTCGCAAGCGCTGCACCCCATGCTCAACGTCGCCGTCAAGGCGGCCCGCACCGCAGGGGCCTTGATCAACCGGGCTTCGATGGACCTCGACCTGATCAAGGTCACCACCAAGTCGGCCAACGACTTCGTGACCGAGGTCGACCAGATGGCCGAGCGCGCCATCATCGAGGTACTGCTCACCGCCTACCCGGGCCACGGCATATTGGCCGAAGAATCGGGCCGCGAGCACGGCGCCAAAGACAGCGACTACCTGTGGATCATCGACCCGCTCGACGGCACCACCAACTTCATTCACGGCTTCCCGGTTTACGCGGTGTCGATCGCGCTGGCCTTTCGCGGCCAGGTGCAGCAGGCGGTGGTGTACGACCCCACGCGCAACGACATGTTCTATGCCTCGAAGGGCCGCGGCGCGTTCCTGAACGACAAGCGCCTGCGCGTTTCCAAGCGCAACCGCATGGCCGAATGCCTGATCGGGACCGGCTTTCCGTTTCGCAAGGGCGACAACTTCAAGCGTTACGTGCAGATGTTCGAAGCGGTGATGCAGAACTGCGCCGGCCTGCGCCGCCCTGGTGCCGCCGCGCTCGACCTGTGCTACGTGGCCGCCGGCTACTACGACGGTTTCTTCGAGACCGGCCTCAGCCCGTGGGACGTGGCCGCCGGCTCGCTGCTGATCACCGAAGCCGGCGGGCTGATCGGCAACTTCACCGGCGAGGCCGACTTCCTGTACCAACGCGAGGTGGTGGCCGGCAACCCGAAAATCTACGGCCAGTTGGTGGCCACGCTGAGCCCGTTCACGCGGGTGCTGAAGGCCGACGCGGCTTCCGGCGCTGCACCCACTGACCTCGGGCTGACGCCGGAAGAGGCCTTGCTTGCCACGCAAGCACCTCCTGCCGTGGCCGCGCCCGTGAAGAAGCCTGCGGTACGCATCCGCAAGGCCGAGGTTGCGGCCAAAGCGCCGGCCAAGTCTTCCGGCAGCGACGACGCACCGTTCTGACCCACGGTCATCGCTGACGGAGTCGCCCGCATGCCCGGACCTTTGGCTGGTTTGAAAGTGGTCGAGATGGCCGGCCTAGGCCCGGCGCCGTTTTGCGGCATGTTGCTGGCCGACATGGGCGCCGAGGTGCTGTGCATCACGCGGATCGCGCAGCCCGGCCCGGCGGCGCCGTTGCAGGACGGCCGCTTCGACGTGTTCGCGCGCGGCAAGCAGTCGCTGGCAGTAGACCTGCGCAGCCCGGCCGCATTGAGCGCGGTGCTCGACGTGATTGCGCAGGCCGATGCGCTGATCGAAGGCTTTCGCCCCGGCGTGATGGAGCGTCTGGGCCTCGGCCCCGACGTGTGCCTGGCGCGCAACCCGCGCCTGGTGTTCGGCCGCATGACCGGCTGGGGCCAGACCGGCCCGCTGGCGCATGCGGCCGGGCACGACATCAACTACATCGCACTCGCGGGCGCGCTGCATGCGATCGGCCCAAAGGGCGAAAAGCCTGCGGTGCCGCTGAACTACATCGGCGACTTCGGCGGCGGCGGCATGCTGCTGGGTTTCGGCCTGGTGTGTGCGTTGCTGGAAGCCAAAACATCGGGCCGAGGCCAGGTGGTCGACGCCGCAATGACCGACGGCACGGCCCTGCTGTCGACCATGATGTACGGCTTCAAGGCGCAAGGCCAGTGGACCAATACGCGCGGCGACAACATGCTGGACGGCGGCGCGCACTTCTACGACACCTACACCTGCGCCGACGGAAAGCACATTGCCATCGGTGCCATCGAGCCGCAGTTCTACGCCTTGCTGATGAAGCTGCTGGACATCACCGACCCGGCCTTCGCCGCGCAGATGAAC
>JANNBZ010000376.1:0-30484 GCA_031386065.1 Burkholderiales bacterium | reverse complement strand
ATCACCAGCGCCGTGCTGCAGCACACGCCGCCGATGGCCCACACGCTGAGCCGCGACGTGCCCAAGGTGCTGAGCGAGATCACCGCGCGGGCGATGGAAAAAGACCCGGACATGCGTTACCGCTCGGCCCGCGCCCTGTCGCGCGAGCTGCGCCACTGGCTCGACGAGCACGGCGAACTCACCGAAGGCGGCGACCCCTTGCCGGCACCGGCCGCCGTGCCGCGCCAACTGGCCTGGATCGGCGTGGCGGCGGCCGCAGTGGTGGTGGCCGGCCTCGCGTGGTGGGCGTCGGCATCGCTGTCGGGCGGCGCGGCGCCGCAGGCCGCTGTGGCTGCATCTGCGCCGGCCGCGGCCATCGCCGCAGCGCCTGCGGCAGCACCGGCCCCCGCAGCCAGCACGCCGGCAGACCGCGCGCCCGTGCCCACCACCGCAGCCTTGCCGGCGACGGCACTTGCCACCGAGCCCGAAGCGGCCTCGGCGCCAGCCGCGGGCAACAACGAAGCGAGGCCGCTTGCCAACGCCGCAGTCAATGACGCTGGCAAGGTCGCCGGCAAGGTGGTGACCCCGCTTGCGCCCAAGGAAACACCGCGCGAGAAACGCGCCCGCGAGGCTAAGGAGCGCGAAGGCAAAAGCGCGGCTGTCACCGCCCCCGCGAAGCCGGCTGCGCCGCTGGCCACCGGCGTGGTGCGGCTGGCCGTCAGCCCCTGGGGCCAGGTCGAAGTGGACGGCGCGCCGGTGGGCACGGCGCCACCGCTGAACGAGCTCAGCCTGCCCGAGGGCCGGCACCAGATCACGATCCGCAACGAAGACTTTCCGCCTTACAGTGCGATCATCAATGTAGCCCCTGGCCAAGCCGTCTCGGTGAAGCACAAATTCGGCTCATGAGCACCCTCCTCGCGCTGTCCGCACTGCTGTCCACGGCGCTGTTTTTTTCCGGCTGCGCGCCGCTGCCCACTGCCTCGCCCACCGGCTTGATGGACGTCGCCGAGCGGCCTGCCGAGCGGGCGCTGCTGGCCGGCATTCGGGCCTACGACGACGGCCAGTACGCAGACGCCGAACGACAGTTGGCCTTGTCGCTGCAGCTCAACCTGCCGTCGGCGAAAGACCGTGCCGCCGCGCAAAAGCACCTCGCGTTCATCTACTGCACCAGCCGGCGCGAGGCCGAATGCGAAGCCGCGTTCCGCGCCGCGCGCCTGGCCGATCCAGCCTTCGCGCTCAGCCGCTCCGAGGCCGGCCACCCGCAATGGGGGCCGGTGTACAAGCGCCTGCAATGACGGCCGGTCGCGCGTCGTTCGACGCCGCCACGCCGCTGCCGACCGCGCCCGATTTCAAGCTCGGCCTGCGCGTGTACTGGGAAGACACCGATGCCGGGGGCGTGGTGTTCTACGCGAATCACCTGAAGTACTTCGAGCGCGCCCGCACCGAGTGGCTGCGCAGCCTGGGCTTCTCGCAGGAACGCCTGCGCCTGGACAGCGGCACGATCTTCGTCGTGGCCGACACATCCATCCGCTACCTTCTACCGGCCCGGCTCGACGATTGGCTGAACGTGGACGTGCGCCTGCTTCACGCCGGCCGCGCCTCGATGAGCCTGGCGCAACAGACCTGGCGCGCTGCCACCACCGACGCCGCTGCAGCCCCCAGCCTGCTGTGCGAAGGCAGCATCCGCATCGGCTGCGTGGACGCTGCAACTTTTCGACCCCGCCGCATTCCGACCGACCTGCTGACCGCATTGCAATGAACCAAGACCTGTCGATATTCACGCTCGTCCTGCAAGCCAGCCTGGTGGTGCAGGTGGTCATGGCGGGGCTGATGATCACCTCGCTCGCGAGCTGGACGGTGATCTTCGGCAAGCTGTTCGGGCTGCGCAAGATACGCGCCGACAACGAGGCCTTCGAGCGCGACTTCTGGGCCGGCAGGAACCTCAACGAGCTGTACGCCGACGCCGCCAAGAAAAGCGCTGCCGCCCCGATGGAACGCATCTTCGCCTCCGGCATGCGCGAATTCCTGAAGCTGCGCGAACGCAAGCTGACCGACGCCGGCTCGCTGCTCGACGGCGCGCGCCGCGCGATGCGTGCGAGCTTTCAACGCGAGATGGACACCATCGAATCGAACCTGTCGTTCCTGGCCTCGGTGGGTTCGGTGTCGCCCTACGTGGGCCTGTTCGGCACCGTGTGGGGAATCATGCATGCCTTCATCGGCCTGTCGAACCTGACGCAGGTGACGCTGGCCACGGTGGCCCCGGGCATTGCCGAGGCGCTGGTGGCCACCGCCATCGGCCTGTTCGCGGCCATTCCGGCGGTGATTGCCTACAACCGTTTCGCGCGCGACATCGACCGCATCGCGATCCAGCTCGAAACCTTCATCGAGGAGTTCTCGAACATCCTGCATCGCAACGCCGGCCAGCCGGCTGCTGCAGGGGCAGGGACAGGAGCCGCCTGATGGCCGCCGTCAGCCAGCGCTACGGCAGCGGACGCCGCCGCACCATCAGCGAGATCAACATGGTGCCCTTCATCGACGTGATGCTGGTGCTGCTGATCATCTTCATGGTCAGCGCACCGCTCATCACCACCGGCGTGGTCGACCTGCCCAGTGTGGGCAAGAGCCAGCAGCGGCCCGAGCACGTGGTCGAGGTGGTGGTGTCCGGCGACGAGACGCTGCGAATTCGCGTCGACGGCAAAGACCCGCAGCCGGTGGCGCTGAAGAACCTGGCCGCGCGGGTGCGCGAGCTGCAGGCCGGCAACGCCAGCACGCCCGTCGTGATCTCGGCCGACCGCAACGTCAAGTACGAGGCCGTGGTGAAGGCGATGGACAGCCTGCAGCGTGCGGGCGTGCAGCGCGTCGGCCTGTCGGTGAAGAACGGAAGTTGACGGTCGTGAACACCGCCGCACTCCAGCGCGACCTGTTCATGCCGCGCGCGCCCGGCGGCATGGGTCGCGGCCTGATGCTGGCGATTGCCGCGCACGTGCTGCTGGTGATCGCGCTGGCGTTCAGCGTCAACTGGCACACCGCGCCCAGCCCGGTCAGTGCAGCCGCCGAATTGTGGGCAGCGGTGCCGCAGACGGCCGCGCCGCGCGCCGTGGATGTGGCGCCGCCGGTGGTCACCGCACCCCCGCCGCCGAAGCCGGTGCCGCGTGCCGAGCCCGTGCCGCCGCCCGCCCCGCCGGTGCCACGCCCGGACGCGAAAATTGCCACCGAGCGCGCCGAGCGCGAACAGGCCAAACGCAAGGCCGCCGAGCGCGACGAGCAAGACCGCAAGGACAAGGCGGCGCTGCTCAAGCAGCAGCAACAGCAACAATTGCAGGACAAGCAGCAAGCGCAGGACGTGAAGCTGAAGAAGCAGAAGGCCGATGCGGCCGAAGCCGCCGATGCGACGCGGCTGGCGGCGCAGCGCGAGGCCAACCTGAAGCGCATCCTCGGCCAGGCCGGTGCCAGCGGCGACGCTGCGGCCACCGGGCATTCGCCGCAAGACGCCGCGCCGTCGGCCAGCTACCAGGGCCGCATCAAGGCGCGCATCAAGCCCAACGTCTCGTTCCCCGACACGCTGGCCGGCAACCCGGCGGTCGAGATCGAAGTGCGGCTCACGCCGGAGGGCCGCATCATTTCGCCCAGCCGCGTGGTGAAGAGCAGCGGCGCGAAGGAGTGGGACGACGCGGTGCTGCGCGCCATCGGCAAGACCGAGGTGCTGCCGAAGGACGAGTCGGGCCGTGTGCCGGCGTCGATGATCATCGTCTACCGGCCGCGCGACTGAGCGCCCGCATCGGCGAGCCAGACCCAATCACTCGGCCGCCACCACCCGCTTCTTCTTCGCCTTGCGCGCGGCTTCCGCCACTTCACCGGCGGCCCACCACTGCGCAAATTCGGTCGGCGTTTCGAGCGTGATGCGGCCCAGGCCGCCGGTGCGAAATTCGCCCATCAAAATCTCGGCCGCCTTCTGCAAATTGACGCGGCCGCCGCTTTGAATCGCACCGCGCTTGCGCGCGATTTCGGTCAGCCGTTGTTCCTCGGTCAAGCCCGACACATCGGCCAGTTTGAAGCGTTCTTCCAGCCGGCCGGCGTAGTGCCCTTGCAGGCGCGCCAGCAGTTCCAGCGCCACCTCTTCTTCATTGAATGCATTGCGGCCGATGGCGCCACTGGCGGCCAGGTGGTAGCCGCTTTCCACCACCGTGATGCGCGGCCACAGCATGCCGGGCGTGTCGAACAAATACACGTCGCTGGCCAGCACGATCTTCTGTTCCAGCTTGGTGATGCCGGGCTCGTCGCCGGTCTTGGTGGCGCGGCGGCCGGCCAGCGTGTTGATGAGGGTCGACTTGCCCACGTTCGGAATGCCGCAAATCAGCACCCGCAGCGGCTTCGCCATGCCACCGCGCAGCGGTGCCAGCGCGCGACACGCGTCGATCAGCCGCTGCGCCGGCGCGGTGATGCTGGCGTCGAGCCCCAGCGCCCGCGTGGCCGGCAGCGCGTTGTAATGCGCCAGCCAAAGCAGCGTGCGGTCGGCGTCGGCCAGGTCTTGCTTGTTCAACACCTTCAGCGTCGGCTTGCCCCGCGTCAGCTCGGCCAGCAGCGGGTTGGCGCTGGAGCCCGGCAGCCGCGCGTCCAGCAGTTCGATCACCACGTCGATGTCCTTCACGCGGTCGACGATGGCTTTCTTGGTCGAGTTCATGTGACCCGGAAACCACTGGATGGCCATGCGAAGATTCTTTGAAAAAGGAGGTCGGTGGCACAGGCAACGCTGGCCTGCGCGGGGAGTCGAATTGTGACCTCGCCGGCGCTCTGTTGCCGTTCATGACGGATTCGGAGTTATCTTCTTGAATCAGACGGCGCTGGTTCGGTCGGCACGGAAGGATTGAAAGATGAAGGCGATCGTGATTGAGCATGTGAAGGTTGAGGAACTGCCCCCTGCCTGGCGTGCCAAATTGACCAACCCCACCGACACGCACGTGACCGTGCGCATCGAGGAAGAGGCCCGGAGTGCCGCACCCGTGGAGGCGTTCGTCACGGACGATCCCGCCTTCGGCACTTGGCGTGACCGCGAGGACATGGCCGACGTGGCGGCCTATGTGCGCAAGTTGCGCGCACCTCGCTATCACCGCGACGGCTCGCGCAACGGGGCCTGATGGTGCTGGTCGATACCGATGTGCTGATCTGGCACCTGCGCGGTTACGCGCAGGCGACTCGTCGACTCGATCAGTTGGGCTCTCTCACGCTGTCGGCAGTCAGCTACCTGAGGTGCTGCAGGGCATGCGCAACAAAGCCGAACTCGCGGCAGTGAAGAAGATGTTGGAGCGGCGCGCTGCCACCCTGCTGCCGATTTCAGAGGCCATCACGCAGCGGGCCATCGCACTGATGGAATCACTCAACTTGAGCCATGGGCTGCAGATGGGCGATGCGCTGATCGCAGCGTCTGCTCTCGTTCATCAGTTGCCGGTGCTGACTGGCAATGTGAAGCACTTCGCGGCGGTCGAGGGCCTTCAGGTCGAAGCGTTCGTGCCTTGAGATTGGACTTGTCGGTCACGCCAGCCGATACCGCCCCACGAACCCGCGATCGATGCGGTCCTTCCAGTGCCACACCCAGGCGCCTTGCACTGCCAGCCGTCCCCATGACGCGATGGCGTGCTTGTCGCCGCAGGCCAGCAGGTTGAGCGACAACTTCTGCGGCTGATACGGCAGCAACGGGCCTCCGCCGATGAAGCGACGCAGGTTGGTTTCCAGCGGCGGGCCGGCGCGCACCGCGTAGACGCCGCTCTTGGTGTGCGGTGCGTCGGCGCGACTGGCCACGTCGCCGGCCGCGAACACCTCGGCGTGCGAGGTGCTTTGCAAACTGGCGCCGGTGGCGACGAAGCCCTGCGCGTCCAGCGCCAGGCCGCTGCCCTGCAGCCAGGTGGGGGCCGACGTGCCGATGGCCAGCACCGGCGCGTCGCAGGCCAGGCGCGCACCGCCACGCAGCAGCACCGCGTCGGCGCGAACTTCGGTGCAGCTGTCTTCGAAGACGGTGATGCGGCGCTGCTTCAGCGCCTGCTTCACGCGGGCCTGCACGGCGGCGGATTGCGCCGACATCGACGGCGGGCCGCCGGTGACCAGGCTGATCCGAGCGCCGGTGGCGTCGGCCGTGGCCAGCCGGTACTGCAGCGCCATCGCCAGTTCCACGCCGGCCGCGCCGCCGCCGATCACCACCACGTCGAGCGGGCGCGTTTGCGCCAGTCCGCGCAGTGCCGACCAGAGCTGGATGAAGTGCTCGATGGGCCGCACGAACAGGGCGTGTTCACGCGCGCCGGGGATGGCGTCGCGGTCCATCACCGGGCCGGTGTCGAGGCTGAGCACGTCGTAAGCCAGCGTGTCGCCGTTCGCCAGCGCGACGGTCCTGCTGGCGGCGTCGATGCCGGTGGCGGCGGTCTCGATGAAGCTGGCTCGCGCCGCAGCGGCGAGCGGCGGCAGCGGGATCACGCAGTCGTCCACCACGTAGTGGCCGGCCACCACACCGGGCACCATGCCCGAGTACATCTGGCGCGGGAACGGCGAGACCAGGGTGACCTGGGCGCCGGCCATGCCTTGTGCGGCCAGCGCCTTCAGCACGTGAACGTGCGCGTGGCCGCCACCGAGCAGGAGGAGGTGCTTCACATTGACGCGAGCAGGACGAGGTGCTTGGTCAACTCAAGCTGTCATCAATGGCTGGCGAGTCGGGCGCGGGCCCCGCCCTCACCCTGGCCCTCTCCCGGGCGGGAGAGGGAACAGAGCACGATCACTCCAGCACCACATCCGCCACGTGCCCGGTGCTCTTGGTGTGGGTGTTGTCCGAATCGGCGCCCACCGCCACGCCGATCAGCGGCGGCAATTCCTTCACCTCGTCGCCGAACAGGCGCATGAAGTCGGCGGCGATGTCGCGTTTCTCGGTGGCCCACTGGTGGCCGCGCTCGCCGCTGCGCAGCACGATGTAGCGCAGGCGGTGTGTGAAGGGGCTGTGCAGCTCGGTGCCCTCGGGCAGCTTGGAATCCCACACGTAGCAAACCGTCGCGGCGGGGATGGGCTCGGTGGTCTTGGTGCGCGCGATTCTCAGAACCTGGCGCTCGACGAAGGGCACCTGTTCCAGCGATTCGTCCCACAGCGTGCAGACCTTCAACGTGGTGTCGTCGCCTTCGCGCACCCGCAGGTCGGCGCTGGTGATGAGCTCGTCGACCCGCCAACGCCACGCCAGGCGCTGCGGCTTCTGCTCGGGCGGCAGCAGGTGCACCAGGTTGCCGTAGGACTCGTCAGCGTCCACACGCAAGGCGCGTTTGCCGTCGACATCGACCACCGAGAAGCGCGTGAACGGCTTCTTCTGGCCCGGCAGCCCGACCACATGCCAAGGTCCAGACGGCGCGCTGCCACTGGCGGCGAACGGCTGCAGCATGTTGCCGGCGGCCACTGCGGGCAACGCGCCAGCGAGCCCCACGCTGAATGCCAGGGCGCTTGCCCACCGCACAGGCGCGCGCATCACCGACCCACCCCGTTCAGCGACCAGTCGTAATCGAGGAAGTTCACAGGCAGGCTCCTTGCACGAAGTTTGGATTGGTCGGCCGCATCATCGCTGAGTTGGGCCGCGTACTTGGCGAACACGTCTTCAACCTTGTTGAAGCCTTTGTGGCCTTTCTCGAAGTCTTCCTTGAACCACTTGAAGATGGAGCTGACCTCGAGGTTGCCGCCCTTCACGCGGTTGCGCGTGCGGTCGCCCATGAAACGCAGCATGCCGTCTTCGAGCTGGGCGTCGAGCCTGGTCGCGGTGAACGCCTCGTTGCGCAGCGCCGGGCAGCCGATGGACGCGCAGTTGACGGCGGTGTGCACGCGCGGGTCGGCGTAGTTGGGGCGCAGCTGCTCGTGCTCGATCCAGTCGAGCGTGCGTTCCTCGCCCAGCAGCTTGAAGAACTTCTTTTTCCACGGCGACTGAATGAGCGAGCCCAGGTCCTTGATGGACTTCAGGTCGGGGTACTTGGTCAGGATCAGCTCGACCGTGTAGGCGTTGTAGGCGTTGATCAGGAAGGCCATCTGCTGCGGCTTGCTCCAGCCGTCGAACTCGGCCTTAGGCACCGCCGAGAGCCCGTCGAGCACCTTCTTCATCTCGGCATGGTCGGCCTTGAAGCCGGCGTAGTCGGCGCGGCTCTGCTTGTTGTCGGGCAGCCATTTCACGTGCTTTTTCGTCAACGCGTCCCAGGCAGGGTAGGCGTGGTCGAACTGCGCGAAGGCGCTGGCGCTGAGCAGCCAGCCGAGCAGAAAGAGGGCGAGTTTCTTCATGATGTTCATATCCGCTGTACGTCGAAATGTATTGCGTGGATTCAACCGCGCCGCCAGGTCTGGAACTTCGCCACCCATTCGAGCAGCTTCGTCGGCTGGTGGGCTCGCTTCCATTCGCCGGCGGCGTATTTGTTGGCCTCAGCCAGGGTCGGGTAGGTGTGAATGGTGCCCAGAATCTTGTTCAGACCCAGGCCGTGCTTCATCGCCAGCACGTACTCTGCCAGCAGGTCGCCAGCGTGGGCACCGACGATGGTCACGCCCAGGATCGTGTCCTTGCCCGGCACCGTCAGCACCTTCACGAAGCCATGCGCGGCGCTGTCGGCAATCGCGCGGTCGAGTTCGGCGATGTCGTACTTCGTCACCTCGACCGCAATGCCCTTTTCCTTCGCCTCCTGCTCGTTCAGCCCGACGCGCGCGACCTCGGGGTCGATGAAGGTGGCCCACGGGATCACCGAGTAGTCGGCCTTGAACTTCTTGTAGCTGCCGAACAGCCCGTTGACGGCCGCGTACCAGGCCTGGTGCGAGGCCACGTGGGTGAACTGGTAGGGCCCGGCCACGTCGCCGGCGGCCAGGATGTTCGGGTAGATGGTTTCCAGGTACTCGTTGGTTTCTATCGTGCGGCCGACCGGAATGCCGAGCTCTTCCAGGCCATAGCCTTTGAGCCGCGCGACGCGGCCCACCGCGCACAGCAACTGGTCGAAGGGGATGCGCTTTTCGACGCCGCCCGCTTCGACGACGATGAACTTTTGCTGCGCGTCTCCGACCGCCTCAATCTCGCAGCGCAGCGCCTTGTGGCCGGTCAGCACTTGCACGCCGTCGGCCTCAATCGCCTTCCGGGCCAGGGCCGACACCTCTTCGTCTTCGCGCAACATGATGCGCTGCGCCATCTCGATCTGCACCACCTGCGAGCCGAGCCGCGCGAAGCTCTGCGCCAGCTCGCAGCCGATCGGCCCGCCGCCCAGCACCACGAGACGTTGCGGCAATTCGCGCAGGCCCCACAGCGTGTCGCTGGTCAGGTAGCCCACCGCTTCAAGCCCCGGCAGCGGCGGGATGAAGGGCATCGCGCCGGTGGCTATGACGATGCTGCGGGTGGTCAGCGTCTGCTTCTTGCCCTCGCCCATGTCGATCTCGACCGTCCACGGGTTGACGATCTTCGCGTAGCCGGGGACCACGTCGACACCCAGGCCGGTGTAGCGCTCGACGGAGTCGTGCGGCTCCACCTCGCGCACCACGCGGGCGATGCGCTCCATCACGTCGGCCAGGTTGAACGTGGCGTCGGCCTTCGCAATGCCGTAGGTGCTGGCGTGCTTCATCTGGCTGACCAGGGTCGCCGACTTGATCAGCGCCTTGCTCGGCACGCAGCCGTAGTTCAGGCAGTCGCCGCCCATCTTGTGGGTCTCGACCAGGGTCACCTTGGCCTTCACCACCGCCGCGATGTAGCTGGTCACCAGCCCGGCCGCGCCGGCCCCGATGACCACCATGTTGCGGTCGAAGCGCTTGGGTTTCAGGTGCGCCCATTTGGCGTAGACCTTGCGGCCCTTGACCGCATCGACGATCTTCTTGGCAATCAACGGAAAGACGCCGAGCAGCACGAACGAGCCGATCAGCCCCGGCGACAGGATGCCGCGCAGTGAATCGATGCGCGCCAGCTGCGTGCCTGCGTTGACGAACACCACCGTGCCGGCCAGCATGCCGAGTTGGCTGACGCCGTAGAACACGCCGGTCTTGATGCGCGTCAGGCCCATCACCAGGTTGATCACGAAGAACGGAATCAGCGGCACCAGGCGAAGCGTGAACAGGTAGAAGGCGCCGTCTTTCTCGATGCCCTTGTTGATCTCGGCCAGGCGGTTGCCGAACTTCGATTGCACGCTGTCGCGCAGCACGTAGCGCGACACCAAAAACGCCAGCGTGGCGCCGATGCTGGACGCGAACGACACGATGAGCGTGCCCGCCAGCACGCCGAAGATCGCGCCGCCGGCCAGCGTCATGATGGCTGCGCCGGGCAGCGACAAGGCGGTGACGGCCACATAGATCGCGAAGAATGCGCCGATCACCAGGGCCGGCTGGTCGGCATACAGCGCGGCGAAGTTCGACTGCTGCTGCTTGACGTAGTCCAGGCTCAAGAAGCGGCCCAGGTCGAACACGAAGAACAGCACCACCAGGGCGACGACAGCGGCAATCAGCAGCAGTTTCTTGCGGGACATTCGTGCCTCCTCGGGCTTGTTGTTGTGTCGACCGGCATGCCCGGTCTGTCGACGAAAACGACCGGTCCTTACGCTGCCGGGTCAGGCGGAAAAAGTTCGCCAGCCGGCCCACAGCCGCATGGCGATGGTCACCCCGCAGAGTGCCGCGAAGCCGTAGGCGAACAGCGCGAACTGCGCAGGCCACAGGCACATCAGCACAAAGCAGGTCAGGGTTTCAGTGCCCTCGGTCAGGCCGCCCAGATAGTAGATGCCCTTGGTCGGGTACGCCGCGCTCTTCAGCCCGCGTTGCGCGGCCAGCGTGGCGAAGGCGAGGAAGCTGGTGGCGGTGCCGATGAAGGCGGCCAGTAGCGTTGCCGCAGCCAATGCGTTCGTGTCGGGCCGCGCCACCGCAAAGGCCAGCGGGACGCTGGCGTAGAACAAGAAGTCGAGCGTGATGTCGAGAAAGCCGCCGCGGTCGGTGGGCGCCGTCAAGCGCGCCAGCGAGCCGTCGATCCCGTCGCACAAGCGGCTCCCCAGCATCAACAGCAGCCCGGGCACGAACTGCTCGAACGCAATGGCCACCGCAGCGCCGATGCCGATCGCGAAGCCGAGCAGGGTCACGTGGTCGGCGTGCAGGCCGGCGCGTGCCAGGCCGCGCGCGGCGGCGTTCAGCGTGGGCCGCAGCAGTTGCAGCGCGACGCGGTCAAGCATGGGAAGCAGCCGCCGACAAGGCGATCACCTGCGCATCCACTGGCACATCTTGCGGGTCGTGGGTGACCAGCAGCGCCGGGATGCCCTGCGCGCGCAGCCGCTCGAACACGAAGGCGCGAAAACGCTGGCGCAGGCTGGCGTCCAGGCGCGAGAACGGCTCGTCGAGCAGCAACGCGCGCGGCTGCGCCAGCAGCGCCCGCAGCACCGACACACGCGCGCGCTGGCCGCCCGACAGGCTGGCCGGCCAGCGCGCGCCGTAGCCGGCCAGGTCGGCGCTGTGCAGCGCGGCCTCGGCCTGCGCGATGCGCTGCGTGCGCGAGCCTTCTGCAGGCAATCCGAACAGCAGGTTGTCGAGCACGCTCATGTGGGGAAACAGCAGGTCATCCTGGAACAGCATACCGACGCGCCGCTGCGCCGTGGGCAGCGAGCCGATCTCGCGGCCGTCCAGCCGAATGCGGCCACTGGCCTCGAACGCCGGTGCCAGCGTGCCGCTGATCAGCGCCAGCAGCGACGACTTGCCCGAGCCGCTGTCGCCCATCACCACCAGCACCTCGCCGCCAGCCACCTGCGCCGACAAGTCGCGCACCAGCAGGCGTCGGGTCGTGGTGTCGACCACCGCAATCGTGATGCCGTCGAGTTCCAGCATCAGGCCACCGCGCTGCTGTGCGCGGCGAGCCTGCGCGCCTGGCGCCGGCCCCACCACCACGCGGCCGCGAACACCGCTGCCGGCAGCGCGCCTTGCAGCACCGCGAAGGCGGCGGCCAGGTTGCGCTGCCCGCCCGAGGCCAGCGTCAGCGCCTCGGTGGTGACGCTGGCGTGGCGGCCGGCGCCGATGAACTGCGTGCTCAGGTACTGCGTCACGCTGACCGCGAAGCCGACCGCGAAGCTGGACGCCAGCGGCGCCATCAGCATCGGCCACTTCACGCGCCACAGAAACGCAGCGTGGCTGCGGCCCAGCGCATGCGCCGTCTGCTCCATCCGCACATCGAAGCTGCGATACGCTGGCGCCAGCGTGACCAGCACATATGGCGCGACGTACAGGCTGTGCGCCAGCCACAGACCACCCAGCGTGCCGTCCAGCCGCAGCGCCAGCGTCACGCGGTACAAGCCCGCCACCAGCAGCACGCCGGGCACCAGCATCGGCACGAAAATACCCCAGGCGGCGCGCGCATCCCAGTGCGCGGGCGTGGTCTCCATCCACGCCACGGCGAGCAGCAGCCCGGTGGTTGCCGACAGCACGGCCAGCAGCGCCGTCACGCCCAGCGTCGGCAAGCTCGACGCCACCGTTTGCCACGCATCGAACGACCAGCGCGCAGGCCACAGCGCCGGGTAACTCCACACGCCGACCAACGAGGTGAACAGCAGCAGCGCCAGCACGGCGCCGTATGTCGCAGCGACAAAAACCGGCAGCACGCTCGCGCGGGGTTCGACCCGCACCGGCCGGTCGCCCCGCGTCCAGCGCCGCAGCAGAGCTGGCCGCGCGGCCCGCCACGCCAGCATCGTGGCCAGCGCCACCGTCGCCATCACGGCGGTCAGCAGCAGCGCCGCCGCGGCGCCCTGCCGATTGGTGGCGTCGTCGGCGTCCTGCAACCATTGCCAGGCCAGCACCGCCAGCGTGGGCGGCCGCGTGGGGCCGAGCACCAGGGCCATGTCGACGACGGTGAAGCCGTAGGCCCAGACCGCCAGCAGCGGCAAGGCCAGGCGCGGCAGCAACTGCGGCCACAGCACGCGCGCCCACGCGGTGGCCGGCGCATAGCCCAGCGTGGCCGCCACCTGCAGTTGGCGCGTCAGCTCGTCGCCCTGCCCGACGCGCTGCAACTGCGCCGCCACGTTCCACAGCAGGAAGGGCACTTCCTTCAGCACCAGTCCGAAAATCAGCGCCAGGCCCGCCGGGTCTTGCACGCTGGCGATGTCGGGCGGCGACTCCCAGCCGGTGGCCAGCGCGAGCGCGCGCGACAGCCAGCCGCTGGGCATCAACAGCAGCGCCAGGCCGACCGCGACAGCCGCGTGCGGCACCGCCAGCAGGCCGCCGAGCGCGGCCTGAATGCGCAGCCAGGTGGGCGTACCGTGCAGCCGCGTCACGACCCACAGCATGGCCAGCAGCGACAACCCCGTGCTGGCGCTGCCGACCCACACGCTCAAGCGCAGCGCGGGCGCGAATTGCGAATCAGCGAACAGGCGCCGCCATGCATCGCCATCGACCGCCTGGCCCACGCCCAGCCACAGCGCGGCGAACAACGGCACACCGAACGCCAGCGCGGGCAGCGCCCACAGCGGGCGGCGCCGCGGGGATGTCACTGCCCGTAGCGCTTCAGCCATTCGCGTTCGATGGCCTCGACCCACGACGCGTGCGGCTCGGGCAAGGCCGGCGCACTTTGCGCCACCACACCCGGCGCCTGCGCCTGCGTGAACAGCACCTTGTCGGCGGCACCCAGCCGGTCCAGCGCCAGCACCGTCGGGTCGCCCCAGAAGCGGATGTCGGCCTTGCGCGCCTGCGCCTGCGGCGACAACAAAAAGTCGATCAGCACCTGCGCGCCTTCCTTGGCCCGCGCGTTGAACGGGATCGCCAGGAAGTGCGTGTTGCCAATGCTGCCCGCGCTGTGCTGCCAGCTCTGCACCGATTCGGGCAGCCGCTTGGCATCGATCTCGGTCGCGGCCTCGTTCGGGTTGAAGGTCAGGTTGATCAGCAGCTCGCCGTCGGCCAGCATCTGGCGCATCGCCACGTTGTTGGCGGGGAACTGCTTGCCCTGCCGCCACAGGCTGGGGTGCAGCGCGTCGAGCGTGCTCCACAGCGGCGCGCTGAGCCGCGCGAAGGCATCGGCCTGCACCGGCGCGTAGAACGGTTTGCGGTCGGTGTGCGCTTCGAGCAGCATCTGCTTCAGGAAAGTGGTGCCGTGAAAGTTGGGCGGCTTCGGGTAGCTGATACGGCCAGGGTGGCGCTTCGCGAACTCCACCAGCTCGGCCATGCTGCGCGGCGACTGCGGCACTTTCTTGCCATCGGCATAGAACGTCAGTTGGGCCATGCCCCAGGGCGCTTCCATGCCGTCGACCGGCTCCGAGAAATCGACCCTGGTGGTGGGCTTGCCCAGCGTGTCGACACCCGCGTAGCTCGGCAGTGCTTCGGCGAAGGGGCCGAACAGCAGGCCGTCGCGCTTCATCGCCAAGAAGTTTTCGCCGTTGATCCACACCGCGTCGACCGAGCCGTCGTTCAGGCGCCCGGCCTGCTTCTCAGCGCGCACCCGCTTGACGACTTCGGCGGTGTCGGAAATCTTCACGTGTTCGAGCTTCACGCCCCAGCGCTGCGCCACCTCGGCGCCGGCCCACTGCAGGTAGGCGTTGATGCGCTCGCTGCCGGCCCAGGCGTTGAAGTAGACGGTTTGGCCGCGCGCTGCACGCTGAACGGCCGGCCAGTCGGCGGCCATCGACGCTTGGCTGAAGCCGAGGCCGAAAGGCACGGCGGCACTGGCGGCCAGCAGATGGCGGCGGGTGATGTTGGCTGTCATTGCGTGGATTCTGTTCAAGGCTTCAAGGTGCCAGCGGCCTTGCGCTGCTGGTATTCGGCTTCGAGCTCGGCGCCGCTCTTGTAGTGCGGCACGCGCAGCACCAGGCGCTTGCTGCGCTGGAAGAAGCTGTTCGACCCGCTGACCTCGTCGGCCCAGTATTTGTCGGCCCGCTGCGTGTTCAACACGCGGTCCATCTCGAAGGCGCGCTTCGAACCTTCGCCGCCGAAGATGTACAGCTTGCCGCCGTCGATGCGCCAGGTGTCGGCGTCGCCGCCCCAGGGAATGCCGTAGGCGATGCCGTTGGCGCAGAAGCCGCCGTACTGCGGGATGTAGGCGGTCGGGTTGCTGTCGAACAGCGCCTTGTGCGCGGCGCTGGCGAAGCGGAAGCTCACGCCCTGGTAGACCGTTTTGTGATCGGCCGAACCCATCACATGCTTGCCGTCGGTGAAATACGCGACCACGTCGTGGCCGTGCAGGATCAGGTGGTCTTCGCCGCTTTCGTTGAAGGCGTTGACCGGCTTCAGCGTGCCGCTGGGGTTTTGCGCCAGCATGGCCGAGCAGCCGCCCAGGCCCAGCAGGCCCGCGAGCAATGCGGCTGCAGCGGCACTGCGCCAGCGGGTGGTGATTGAAGGTGCGTGCATGACGAGGCCCTGGAAAAAGATGCGGTGACGCCGCCGCTTCAGCGGCGGTTCGGAAAAGCTGCGGCAGTGTATCGGCTGGCCGACCTGTGCGTCGGCTCTGCCAGCCTGGATGCGGGTCTGCGAAATCTGAGGCTCCCGCCTGCACATCGGTGGCTGATCGAAGCTTCTTCCGTGGCCTTCGCGAGCCAACTTCGCTGGACAGCTTCGCAGGTCCTTCGCTTCGTCGGCTCAGTCGACCCGCACGCCGATTCCTTTCAGCCATCGCGACGCAACGGCCTGCGCCAGCCAGGCGCCGAAGTCGAAGGTCGGCCCGGCCGCAGCCAGCGCGGCGCCCACGTCGTCGCCGGCCAGCGTACGCCGCGTCCACACCAGCGCCGCATCGTCGACGCGGTGCACCGTGGCGCGCCAGTCCGATCGCACCACCCACACCGATTCGGCCTGCGAGCGCTGCAGCGCCGCGCGCACGGCGGCGAAGGCGGCGTCGCTGTGCTGCGCCGCGTCGAAGTGGTGCGCGGCGTGAATCAACGCCAGCGGCCAGCGCGATTCGATCAGCGCGCTGCCCGGCATCCACTCGATGTGGAGCAGCGCCGGGTCGGTGTCGGCCAGCCGCGCGAGCGAGGCTGCGTCGAATTCGGCGTCGACCGCGCGCTCGCACTGGTGCAGCGCCCAGTCGAGCCGCGCGCAGTCGGCCAGGTAGGGCCAGGCGCTCAGTCCCGCCTGCTGTTCGATGAAGCCGGGCAGGTCGGCGCCCCACTCGCCCAGGTCACCGCGCAGCGGTGGATATTGCTGAAAAAAAGCACGCGCCAGCGCCTCGAAATCGGCCTCGCCGAGCATGGTGCGCAGCGTGCCGAACGACGCCGCCAGCGCCCGCTCGGCCGATACGCGCGCGTTCACGCGGTAGGCCCCCAGGCCGCGCCGCGCGCGGGCCTCGGCCTCGCGCCAACCCGACGAAACAAGCGGCAGCGGCGGGGGCTGCGGCGCGAGGATGGCCGCCAGCAATGCGCGCTGGCGTTCGGCTTCGCGCACCAGTGCGGCGTCGTTCGTCATGCCAGCGCGGCCAGCAGCATCGAGGCCTGGTCGGCCTCGTCCAGCAGCACGGCGAGCGGCGGCAGGTCGGTGTCCCACTCGACCAGCGTGGGCACCGCGCCGAAGCGTTGCAGCGCGTGCGCGTAGACCCGCCACACCTCGGGCCGCACGCGGCTGCCGTGGTCGTCGATGACCAGGGGCGCGCTGCCGGCCTCGTTGACCACGCAGTGGCCTGCCAGATGAATCTCGCCGACGATGCCCCGCGGCAGCGCGTCGACAAAGGCGCAGCAGTGCGCCAGCGGGTAGTCCGCGCCCACGTTCAGCGCATTGACCATCAGGTTGTTCACGTCGAGCAGCAGGCCGCAGCCAGTGCGCGCGCACAGCGCCGACAGGAAGTCGGGCTCGGGCATCACGTCGTCGTCGAACGACAGGTAGGCCGACAGGTTTTCGACCAGCATGCGGCGCTGCAGCCGGTCCTGCACACGCGCCACGTTGTCACACAAAATGTTCAGCGACGCCGCGTTGAACGACAGCGGCAGCAGGTCGTTGCCGTGCAGCACCGCAGCGCCGGTCCCCACTGCGGCCACCGCCGCGCGGGCGAAACAGGCGTGGTCCGAAACGCGCGCCGGGGCTATGCGCTGCACCAGCGTCGCGAGCCGGTCCAGGTGCCAGCTGTCGACGCCGGCGGCCGAGCCCAGCGCCAACCCGACGCCGTGCAGGCTGACCGGGTAGTGCTCGCGCGCGGCGTGCAGCAACTGCAGCGCGGCGCCGCCACTGGCGAAGTAGTTCTCGGAGTGAACCTCGACGAAACCGAGCGGCGGCAACGTGGCTAGCAGCTCGGCGCAGTGCGGGTGACGCAAGCCGATGCCTGCGCGCAGCGGTTGCGCCGCAGGCATGGCGGGCAGGGTCACCGACACCGGCGTGGTCTTACTTCTTGGGTTCCATTTTCTTCATGTCCATCTTCGCGGCGTCGGCATCCTTGCCGCCCATCTTGGCGCAGCTGCCCGCCGCCACGTACTTCCATTCGTCGGCACCGCTGTCGGCCTTGGACTGGCCAGCGCACGAGTGCGTGCCCGACAAGTTGGCGCAGTCGTTCTGCCCGGCTTTGGCGATGCCGAAGCATTTTTCCTTGCCTTTCTCCTGCGCGGCGACAGGGCTCAGCAGGCCCATGGCCAGCACGGAGGCGAGGGCGGTGGATGCGATCAGATGTGGGTTCATGCAGGTTCTCCAGCAGATTGAGGGTTACGGCGAGACGGTTTTCTCTGCCGACAGGGCTGTGTCGAGGGGGGCTTGCGCACCTTACACCGCCGGGGTTTCCTCCGCCGAACCGAAACCGCCGCCGCCCGGCGTTTCGACCACGAAGACATCGCCGGGCTGCATCTCGACCGACGCAATGTGCTTCAGCAGTTCGACCCGCCCATCGGCCCGCTCGACCCGGTTGATGCCGAGCGCACCGGGCTGTCCACCGTGCATGCCGAAGGCCGGCACGATGCGGCCGTTGGACAGGATGGACGCGGTCATCGCTTCCAAGAAGCGCACGCGGCGCACCCCGCCGTCGCCGCCCTTGAAGCGCCCCGCGCCGCCCGAGCCGGCGCGGATCGCGTAGCTGTCCAGGCGCACCGGGAAGCGGAACTCCAGCACCTCGGGGTCGGTGAGGCGGGAGTTGGTCATGTGGGTCTGCACCACGCTCGTGCCGTCGAAGTCGGTCCCGGCGCCGCTGCCGCCGGAGATGGTTTCGTAGTACTGGTGGCGGTCGTTGCCGAAGGTGAAGTTATTCATCGTGCATTGGCCGGCGGCCATCGCGCCGAGCGCGCCGTACAGCGCGTTGGTAATGCAGGTCGAGGTTTCCACATTGCCCGCCACCACCGAGGCCGGCGGGTGCGGGTTCAGCATCGAGCCGTCGGGGATGATGACCTTGAGCGGCTTCAAGCAGCCGGCGTTGAGCGGAATGTCGTCGTTCACCAGCGTGCGAAACACGTACAGCACGGCGGCCATGCAGACGGCGGTGGGCGCGTTGAAGTTGTTGACCAGCTGCGCCGAGGTGCCGCTGAAGTCGATCTCGGCGGTGCGCGCTGCGGCGTTCACGCGGATCGCCACGCTGATCTGCGCGCCGTTGTCGAGCGGCAGCGTGAAGGCACCGTCCTTCAGCTTCGTGATGACTCGCCGCACCGATTCTTCGGCGTTGTCCTGCACATGGCGCATGTAGGCCTGAACGACATCCAGGCCGAATTGCTCGACCATCTTGCGCAGCTCTTGCACGCCCTTCTCGTTCGCGGCGATCTGCGCCTTCAGGTCGGCCAGGTTCTGCTGCGGGTTGCGTGACGGGTGGCTGCCGCTGGACAGCAGCGCGAGCATTTCCGTCTCGCGCAGCACGCCTTGGTCGACCAGCTTCACGTTGTCGATCTGCACGCCCTCTTCTTCGATGCGGGTGGAAAACGGCGGCATCGAACCTGGCGTCACGCCGCCGATGTCGGCGTGGTGGCCGCGCGAGCCGACGTAGAACAGCACGCCATCGTTGGCCTCGTTCCACACCGGCGTCACCACCGTCACATCGGGCAGGTGCGTGCCGCCGTGGTACGGGTCGTTCAGCACGTACACGTCGCCGGGCTGCATGCGGCCGGCGTTGCGCGCGACCACGGTCTTGATCGACTCGCTCATCGAGCCCAGGTGCACCGGCATGTGCGGCGCATTGGCAATCAGGTTGCCGCTGGCGTCGAACAGCGCGCATGAAAAATCGAGCCGCTCCTTGATGTTCACCGAGTAGGCGGTGTTCTGCAGTTGCAGCCCCATCTGCTCGGCAATGTTCATGAACAGGTTGTTGAACACCTCCAGCATCACCGGGTCGACCTGGGTGCCGATGGCGCTGCGCGCCTCGCGCCGCTGCACGCGGTCGAGCACCAGGTGGTCCAGCGCCGTCACGCGGGCCTGCCAGCCGGGCTCGACCACCGTGGTCGCGTTCTTCTCGGCAATGATGGCCGGCCCGGCGATCACGTGGCCGGGCCGCGTGTGCTCGCGCACCACCAGGGCCGCGTCCCACCAGCGGCCGCCGCTGAACAGGCGCACCGTCGCGGCGGTGGGTGGTGGCCCACTCGCACCCACCGCATGCACCGGCTCGGTCGGCGCATCGCCCGCGGCAACGGCCTCGACCGACACCGCCTCGACGATCAGCCGCCGCTCGGCCATCAGGAAGGCGAAGCGCTGGCGGTACGCGGCTTCGAAGGCGAGACGCATGTCTTCTGCGCTGCCGAACGGCACCACCAGCGCCGAGTCGGTGCCTTCGTAGCGCACGTGCACGCGGCGGTGCACCTGCAGTGCGCCGCTGCCGGTGCCTTGGCGCTTCAGCTCGTCGGCGGCCACCAACGCCAGCGCGTCGACGCGCTGCGTGACGGCGTCCAGCGCCGTCAGCAGCGGCAGTTCGATGGCTGCCTGGCGCATCACGCTCTGGTCGGCCAGGCCCATGCCGTAGGCCGACAGCACGCCACCCAGCGGGTGCGCGAAAACACGGCTCATGCCCAGCGCGTCGGCCACGCGGCAGGCGTGCTGGCCGCCGGCACCGCCGAAGCATTGCAGCGTGTAGCGCGTCACGTCGTAGCCGCGCGCGACCGAGATTTTCTTGATGGCATTCGCCATCGCGCCGACCGCGATGTCGATGAAGCCTTCGGCCACTTCTTCGGGCGCGCGCTTCACGCCGGTGGCGCGTGCTATGTCGGCCGCCATCGCGCTGAACTTTTCGGCCACCACCGCGCCGTCGAGCGCCTCGTTCGCCTGCGGCCCGAACACCTTCGGGAAGTACGCCGGCTGGATCTTGCCGACCATCACGTTCGCATCGGTCACGGCCAGTGGCCCGCCGCGCCGGTAGCAGGCGGGCCCAGGGTTGGCGCCGGCGCTTTGCGGGCCGGCGCGAAAACGCGCGCCGTCGAAGGCCAGCACGGAGCCGCCGCCCGCCGCCACGGTGTGGATGCTCATCATCGGCGCGCGCATGCGCACGCCGGCCACCTGGGTCTCGAACGCACGCTCGAACTCGCCAGCGAAATGGCTCACGTCGGTGGACGTGCCGCCCATGTCGAAGCCGATGACCTTCTCGGTTTCCAGATCGTCTTTCGCCAATTGCGCTGTCCGCACCATGCCGACGATGCCACCCGCCGGCCCCGACAAAATCGCGTCCTTGCCCTGGAACGCATGCGCATCGGCCAGCCCGCCCGACGACTGCATGAAGAAGATTTTCACGCCCGGCATCTCGCCGGCCACCTGCTCCACATAGCGCCGCAGGATCGGCGACAGGTAGGCGTCGACCACGGTGGTGTCGCCGCGGCCCACCAGCTTCATCAGCGGGCTGACCTGGTGCGACACGCTGACCTGCGTGAAGCCGACCTCGAGCGCAATGCGCTGCGCCGCCAGCTCGTGTGCCGGGTAGCGGTAGCCGTGCATGAAGACGATGGCCACGCTGCGCAGGCCGGCGTCGAACGCGGCCCACAGTCGCTCGCGCAAATGGGCCTCGTCGAGCGGTGTGACCACATCGCCGTGCGCGCCCACGCGCTCGACGGCTTCGATCACCCGCGAATACAGCAGCTCGGGCAGCACGATGTGGCGGTCGAAGATGCGCGGCCGTTCCTGGTAGCCGATGCGCAGCGCGTCGCGAAAACCTTTCGTCGTCACCAGCAGCGTGGGCTCGCCCTTGCGTTCGAGCAGGGCGTTGGTGGCCACGGTGGTGCCCATCTTCACGCACTCGACCAGCGCCGGCGTGATGGCCTGCTGCGGCTGCAAACCCAGCAGATGGCGAATACCGGCCACCGCCGCGTCGCGGTACTGCTCGGGGTTCTCGGACAGCAGCTTGTGCGTCACCAGCACGCCGTCGGGCCGCTTGCCGACCACGTCGGTGAAGGTGCCGCCACGGTCGATCCAGAACTGCCAGCGGTCGGTGATGACAGGGGTGTCGGTCATGGGAATCTTTCGGTCGATGAGACGCGCGCGGCGTCAAGCGAAGCGCTGGGCGATCAGGGAAAACAGGTCGAGCATCAGCATGCCCAATGCGCGGCGGCTCATCTCAACGCCGGACTCTGGCATCAAGCAACAACCGTGGACGGGTTCCCCGGCCGCTGGGTTGGCGCCCCCTCGGGGGGCCGAGCCCGCACCGAGCGAGCGCCTGCGCGCTCGCGAGTGGCTGGCGAGGGCCATCGGGCTTGCAAGCCCGATGGCAGTGAGCGAAGCGAGCGTGGGGGCCCATTTCAAAGCGACGTTGCTGCACGCGCCGCCTGGTCGTACAGGCCCGACATGGTTCGCATCAGGCGGGCCATTTCGCCAATGTCGTGGTTGCGTTCGGCGTCGAGGTTGTCGACCAGACAGGCCTCGCGCACCTCGCGGTACTTCTGCACCGCAGCTTCACCGGCGGGGCTGGGGCTGTAGAACACTTCCTTGCCCAGTTTTTCGGTCTGCGCCAGGCCGGCGGACACCAGCTTCTTCAGCGAATAGGCCACCACGTGGGTGTCTTCGTAGTTCAGCACGAAGCAGATGTCGGCCAGCTTCTTGTTGCGTGCGCGGTGGTTGATGTGGTGCAGCACAAGCACGTCGGTGATGGTCAGGTCGGCCGAGCCGGCGGCCGACATGCAGCGCACCGCCCAACGCGAAAAAGCATTCCACGCCACGATCAGACCGAACTCGAATTCCGACAGTTCCACGCTGCGCGGCGACACCAGGTGCGACGACGAGACGATGCTGCTGCGCGCCGCCTTCAACGGTGCGGTGGGCTTGGCGGGGGCGGCAGGCGGAGCGACAAGCTTTCTGGACATCGTGCTTTCTCGAACATCTTGCTGACTAAACATCGACAATTTATCGACAATCTACACACATCTTCTGTCACGCACAAGTCGCATCTGTCCCGATGCCGCAGCAGCGGGCCCGTCCTATGCTTTGCCCGTCATCCCCACCCTTCTGCCTGGAGAGCCCATGAATCCAACCCGTCGCACTGTCGTCCAAACCGCCGCAAAAAGAGCTGCCCTGGTCACCTCGCTGGTGCTTGCGGGCAGCGCATCGGCCCAAACCAAATGGGACCTGCCGGCGGCCTACCCTGCCGCCAACTTCCACACCGAGAACCTGGTGCAGTTCGCGGCCGATGTCGACAAGGCCACGGCCGGCAAGCTGAAGATCACGGTGCATGCCAACGCCTCGCTGTTCAAGGCACCCGAGATCAAGCGCGCGGTGCAGGGCGGCCAGGCGCAGATGGGTGAAATCCTGCTGGCCAATTACCAGAACGAGTGGCAGATCTTCGGCACCGACGGCCTGCCTTTCCTGGCCGACAGTTACGACGAATCGGCCAAGCTTTACAAGGCGCAGAAGCCCGCACTCGACAAGAAGCTGGGCGAGCAGGGAATGATGTTGTTGTACGCGGTGCCGTGGCCGCCGCAGGGCATCTACGTGAAGAAGCCCATCAATTCGGCGGCCGACCTGAAGGGCGTGAAGTGGCGCGCCTACAGCCCGGCCACCGCGCGCATCGCCGAACTGGTGGGTGCACAGCCGGTCACGGTGCAGGCGGCCGAGTTGTCGCAGGCGATGGCCACCGGTGTGATCGAGAGCTACATGTCGTCGGGTTCCACCGGCTACGACACCAAGACCTACGAGCACATCAAGTACTGGTACGACACCCAGGCCTGGCTGCCGAAGAATGCGGTGCTGGTCAACAAGGCCGCGTTCGACGCGCTCGACAAGCCCACGCAGGCGGCGGTGCTGAAGGCCGGCGCCGAGGCCGAGACGCGCGGCTGGAGCGTGTCGAAAGCCAAGAACATCGAGTACATCGACCTGCTGAAAAAGAACGGCATGAACATCGTCGCGCCACCGGCGCAGCTGAAAACCGACATGAAGAAAGTCGGCGACACCATGCTGAAAGAGTGGCTCGAAAAAGCCGGCCCCGAAGGCCAGGCCGTGGTCGACGCCTACAAGAAAATGTGATGCAGCAGCAGCCAGGCAACGTGCGTCGCGCACTCGACCTTTTGTACGACGGCGCTGCGGCGCTGGCGGCCGTGTTCATGGTGGCGCTGCTGGTGATGGTGATGCTCTCCATCGTCGGCCGCCAGCTTCACTTCAATCTTCCCGGGGTCGACGCCTACGCCGGCTACATGATGGCCGGCGCCGGTTTCCTGGCGCTGGCCCACACGCTGAAAAAGGGCGAGCACATCCGCGTCACGCTGCTGGTGGGTGCGCTGCACGGCGCGTGGAAGCGCGGCTTCGAGCTGTGGGCGCTGTTCGCGGCGTCGGCGCTGTCGGCGCTGTCGGCTTTCTACAGCGGCAAGCTGGCCTGGCAGTCGCACGCCTTTCACGACATTTCCACCAGCAACGACGCCACCCCGCTGTGGATTCCGCAGCTCGCGATGGCACTGGGCACCTTGATCCTGACCATCGCCTTCATCGACGAACTGGTGCTCGAACTGCGCGGCCAGCGCGTCGTGCCCACCAGCGACGAAGCCAGCCGAAACGAGTAGTCCGCCATGAACGACATCCTCATCACCGCGCTGCTGATCGGCGCGCTGTTTCTGATTCTGGGCAGCGGCGTGTGGATTGGTCTCACGCTGTCGGGCGTGGCCTGGATCGGCATGCAGATGTTCAGCTCGCGCCCCGCCGGCGACGCAATGGCAGTCACCATCTGGGGCTCGTCGTCGAGCTGGACGCTGACCGCCTTGCCGCTGTTCATCTGGATGGGCGAAATCCTGTTTCGCACCCGCCTCAGCCAGGACATGTTTCGGGGCCTCGCGCCGTGGATGCAGTCGCTGCCGGGCCGGCTGCTGCACGTCAACGTGGTGGGCTGTGCGATCTTCGCGGCGGTGTCGGGGTCCAGCGCGGCCACCTGCGCCACCATCGGAAAAATGAGCCTGCCCGAGCTGCGCAAGCGCGGCTACCCCGAGGTGATGGCCGTCGGCTCACTGGCCGGCGCGGGCACGCTGGGCCTGCTGATTCCGCCCAGCATCATCATGATCGTCTACGGCGTCACCGCCGACGTATCGATTGCCGACCTGTTCATCGCCGGCGTGCTGCCGGGCGCCTTGCTGGCGTTCATCTTCTCGGGCTACATCGCGCTGTGGTCGCTGCGCCACCCCGAGCTGATTCCACCGGCCGACACCGCGATGACGCTGCGGCAAAAAATATCCGAGTCGCGCCACCTGATTCCGGTCATCGTGCTGATTGCCGCCGTGCTCGGCAGCATCTACGCCGGCATCGCCACCGCCACCGAAGCGGCCGGCCTGGGCGTGGTGGGCGCGCTGATCTTGTCGACGCTGCAGGGCTCGATGAGCTGGTCCACCTTCAAGCAGTCGCTGATGGGCGGCACGCGGCTGTATTGCATGATCGCGATGATCCTGGCCGGGGCTGCGTTCCTCACGCTGAGCATGGGCTACATCGGCCTGCCGCGGCACCTGGCCGAGTGGATCGGCACGCTGGGCCTGAGCAAGTTCCAGCTCATCATGGCGCTGACGGTTTTCTACGTGGTGCTGGGCTGCTTTCTCGACGGCATTTCGATGGTGGTGCTGACCATGGGCGTCATCATGCCGACCATCCAGAAGGCCGGCATCGACCCGCTGTGGTTCGGCATCTTCATCGTCATCGTGGTCGAGATGGCGCAGATCACGCCGCCGGTGGGCTTCAATCTGTTCGTGATGCAGGGCATGACGCGGCACCAGATCGGCTACATCGCGCGCGCAGCATTCCCGTTCTTCATGCTGATGGTGCTGATGGTGCTGTTGCTGTATGCCTTCCCGCAGATCATCACCTTCCTGCCGGCACAAATGAAGGGTTGAAGAACGCGGCTTGTCGGCCGCTGTTCTCGGCCTGCGTTGCAGGCGGGCTGCCTACCATGGCCGCACGGGCCGGCGCGTTAGCGTGTTGCTTCGCGTCTGACAGCCCCGAGAGCACCCCCATGGCCGACATGTTGACCCCCTTGCAGTGGGACGCCACGGCCCCGCTGACCGCCGCCGACTTCGAAGACACGCAAACCAGCAGCGAGCGCTTTTGCTGGCCCGCGCCGCCGGCGGCCTGCTATGCGCGGCCCACGGTGCAGACCGACCCGCTGGCCTGCGTGGTCGAGGGCCTGAACGGCAGCCGGGTCAACGGCCGGCTGACCTTCTTCGTGCCGGAAGCAGCCGTCGCCAATGTGCAGGTGCCGCCCGCGCGCACCACCCTGCCCTTGCGCTTCGACCAGTTCCGCTCGCTCACGCTGACCGACCCGCTGCAGCCGGTGCCGCCAACAGCCGGCGACCCGCACCGGGGCCTGCTGGCCGAGCGCGCCTGCACGCCGTACCGCGTCAGCCTCAAGCAGGGCAGACACGCCACCGGCGACACCATCGGCCATGTCGAAACGGCCTTCGGCCTGTTCCTGTTTCCGCCGCTCGACGCTCACGGCAGCGTGCTGCGGGTGTTCATTCCGCGCGATGCCTATGCCGGCTTCGACACCGGCCCGCGCATCGGCGAGCTGCTGGTCGACCAGCGCGCCGCCAGCCCCACGCAGGTGGAAGACGCTGCCGCGCAGCAGCGCGCGCTGCGCCGGCAAAAGCTCGGCGAGCTGCTGCTGCAACAGCAAGTGGTGACGCCTGAAAAGCTGATGGAAGCGATTGCCCACCAGGCCAGCATGCCGCCCATGCGCATTGGCCAGGCGCTGACATCGCTGGGCCTGATCTCGCCAGCGCAGTTGCAGGATGCGCTGAACCAGCAGGGCCAGAACCGCGACACGCCGCTGGGCGAGCTGCTGGTGCGCATGGGCGTGGTCTCGCGCGAGGACCTGCAGATCGCGCTGGCCCGCAAGATGGGCTACCCGCTGGTCGATGTGGACGCCTTTCCGGTCGAGGTGGAAGCCCTGCGTTTGCTGCCCTACGCCACCGCCCTGCGGCTGCAGGCAATGCCGCTGCTGCTGCGCGACGGGCGGCTGATCGTGGCGCTGGCCGACCCGACGCACCGTCGCGCTGCGGCGGAAGAGATCGAATTCAGCGCGCAGTTGAAAGTGGTGCCCGTGCTCGCGCAAACCAAGGACATGCGCGAACGCCAGTGGGCCGCGTACGAAAAAATCGGCGCCACGCCAGTGTTCCAGTTCAACGACGCAAAGGCGTCAGCGCTCAACTTCGACCTGCCTGGCACCGACCAGCTGATGCAGACGCTGGAGCAAGAAGGCCTGAGCCGGCGCGAGGCCGCCGAAGAACGGCCGATCGAGCAGTCCGACAACTCGCTGGTGCGACTGATCAACAGCATGATCATCGACGCCCACAAGGACGGCGTGTCCGACATCCACATCGAAAGCGACCCGGGCCGCGAGAAAATTCGCATCCGCTTTCGCAAGGACGGCCTGCTGCGCACCCACCTCGAACTGCCGCCCAGCTACCGCAATGCGCTGACGGCGCGCATCAAGATCATGTGCGACCTCGACATCAGCGAGAAGCGCAAGCCGCAGGACGGCAAGATCAATTTCGCCAAGTTCTCGGCCCAGCACAAGATCGAATTGCGGGTGGCCACCATCCCGACCAACAGCGGGCTCGAAGACGTGGTGATGCGCATCCTGACCACCGCCAGGCCGCTGCCGGTCGACAAGCTGGGCCTGAGCGACGCCAACCTCGCGTGGCTGAAGCAGGCGGTCGAGCGGCCTTACGGCATGGTGCTGTGCGTCGGGCCCACCGGCGCGGGAAAGACCACCACACTGCATTCGGCGCTGAGCCACATCAACGTGCCCGAGCGCAAGATCTGGACCGCCGAAGACCCGATCGAAATCACCCAGCCCGGCCTGCGCCAGGTGCAGGTGAACACAAAGATCGACTGGACCTTCGCGAAGGCGCTGCGGGCCTTCTTGCGCGCCGACCCGGACGTGATCATGGTGGGCGAAATACGCGACACCGAGACCGCGCAAACCGCCATCGAAGCGTCGCTCACCGGCCACCTGGTGCTGAGCACGCTGCACACCAACAGCGCACCTGAAACCGTGACCCGCCTGCTCGACATGGGCATGGACCCTTTCAACTTCGCCGACTCGCTGCTGGCCGTGCTGGCGCAGCGGCTGGTGCGCAGGCTGTGCAGCCACTGCCGCGAATCAGAGCCGGCCAGCGAGGCCACAGTGAACGAACTGCTGGCCGACCACCTGCACGCGTTCGCCGACCGCGCCGCGCGGCCGGCGGCGGCCGACGTGCTGGCGGGCTGGGTGAAGCAGCACGGCCACGACGGCCGCCTGATGGCGCACCGCAGCCCCGGCTGCAAGCACTGCGACCACACCGGCTTCAAGGGCCGCGCCGGCGTTCACGAACTGATGGTCGTCACGCGCGAGCTGCGCGGGCTGATCCAGACCAGCGCGCGCGCCGAACAACTGCAGGCCAGCGCCATGGCCGACGGCATGCGCACCCTGCGCCAGGACGGCATCGACAAGGTCTGGGCCGGCGTGACGACGATCGAGGAAGTGCGCGCGACCAGCAACGTCTGACGCCGCGCTGCTGCAAGGGCTGGCTAGCCCTTTTTGCCGCCCACCACCAGCAGCACGCCGCCCAGCACGATGGCACCGATGCCGGCCCACATCGGCACGTTGACGGTTTCCTTTTCCTTCACCGACAACTCGATCGGCCCGAGCTTCAGGTTCTGCGTCGACTTGGTGTAGCTGAAGCCGCCATAGACCAGGCCCAGCGCACCCGCCACGATCAGCACGATGGCAGCAATTCGGATGGGGTTCATGGTGGTCTCGGGTGGGTGAAGGGACGCCGTGATTCTGCGGCCCAATCGGCGCGGGAATACCGACTTTCGATGCGCCGCGTGCGCATCGATTGATCTGCGTCAGGGCGCGTCACGGCTTGACGGGGCATTCGCACGCCTCCTGGCCGTCGTCGAAGACGACGCGCCAGCGCACCGCATCCCCGATGGGCTGCCATCCTAGGGGGCCTGAAACGCTGCCGTTGGATTGACCCGGGCTGAGGGGCGGGCTACCGTTCGTTGCACATCAACCATCGGAGAAGTCGGCATGAAGTCAGCCTTTCGACCCTTGCTCGCCGGCAGTTTGGTCATGGCCCTGGCCGGGCTGGTGACCCCCGCCCACGCGGCGGTCACCTCCCTCGGTCCCACGCCGTACCTCAGCGCCGCAGACAGTCCTTTTGCCGGCGTCGGCTTCGACTATTTCCACCGCGAAACCTTCGAGGACCACCTGCTCAACACCCCCGGGGTAGCTGCCAGCGCGGGGGGCGTCACCAGCGTGGTTTTCGGCCCTTCTATCCACGACTCTGTCGATGCCGACGATGGCGTTATCGACGGCAGCGGGCTGAAAGGCGATTCCTACTTTTCCGCAGCCGGTGCCAACGGCATTCGATTCACGTTCAATGCCACCGTGCTGGGCACTTTGCCCACCCACGTCGGCCTGGTCTGGACCGACGCCGGAGCCGGCAGTTCGGTCACTTTCTCGGCGTTCGCGGCCAACGGCGACCTGCTGTTCACCAGAACCGAGAGCGGCTTTGCCGACAACTCCAACAACGGTGAGACGGCAGAAGACCGCTTCTTCGGTGCAATCAATCCCGCCGGCATTTCAGCCATCTCCATGAGCAACGCCAACGGCGGTATCGAAGTCGACCACCTGCAATACGGCGCAGCCGCAGTCGCAGCCGTGCCCGAGCCGCAAACGTATGCGTTGATGTTGGGCGGGCTGCTGACCATCGCGTTGATTCGGCGGCGCAGGCGCTGACGACAGAGCACGAGCGGCCCGTTCGTCAATCCAGGAACTTCCAGCTCGCCGCCCCGTCGAGCCGCCGCACGCGAACGCCACTGACTGCCCCCGGTTCGAAGTTGCGGGCGTTGACGCCCATGCGGCTCTCGGGCGTGGGCGAAAGTGCCTCCCAGTGCGTGACGCAGCCGCAGCTCGCGCAGCGCGCGAACCGCAGCGACTTGTCGCCCCACACGTAGCCAGCCAGTGCGCCCGGCGCCGCCGTGACGCGCACTTTCGACGCGGTGTAGTACGCCCACAGCGTGCCGTAGCGGCGGCAGATCGAGCAGTTGCAACTGGTGAGTCGGCGCGGCTTCTGCGGCACGTCGATTCGAACAGCGCCGCAGTGGCAGGTGGCGGTCAGCATGGTTTTAGTTCTTCGCAGTCTTGCAATCGGGCTCAGCGCTGTGTTCGTACTTTGCTCGGCCGACAACCTCTGGGCCTGTGTAACAAGGTCGTCTTCAGCGAAGCAGTCTGTTCCTCGTTCAACATGGACAGCACCGCCGTCTTGCTCTCCCATCAACCGCAAGCCAGCGCCGATGTTATTGACGAGGAATGCAATTGAGCTTGCCGCTGGAAGAAAATCCCTTCAGAGCGATATACGTGTCTTGCGGACTGCGAGCTCATGCAGCTTGCGGCCAAAGTGACGGAACACGAAGACTCTTTCAAAGTCCGTTTCGAACGTACCCGAGAGACTTGGGGAATCAAATTGGAACCACGTGGACATTGATCCAATGTCTGCGTTGATGACCAGCCATGCTTCATCGCACTTCTTCCGATAGGCCGGGTACTTGCGGTTCTTCGAAAGAAGAGTTCGTTCTACATCTGATTGAGCGAGCGAGGCAACCCACGTCGAACCTGGACTGCTGAAGTGCGTCTCGGTGATCGCATCAAGTCTGTGCACTCGAATGTTGTTTACAACGTTTGGAAAGTACGCGCGATTCGTCTCTTCATAGAACTCTTCGCTTGAGGAATTCGGGCGCGGACAGTTGCGAATTGCCAGTTCACAGATTTGACTAGCCAAGAGTTCGACTTCAGATCTTTTGATGTGAACGCTTTCGCGCAAAAACACAGACACGTGCACGGGCGAACATGCGTTTGCAACGTATAGCTCTTGAGCACGATTGATTACGCGCTGCCGCATCGATTCGCGTGCCTGCTGTGGCGATGCGCCAGCGCTATTCTCGCGGTGCATTTCTGTGAGCTCGATTCCCAAGATTGAGTCGGGTCGCCAGACTAGGAAGTCCGGTTCCTCTGAAGGCTCGATTCTTCCCTCGGGAAAGTCATGCATCGCGTGGCGAAACCTTTCCAGATATGCCACCTCAATGTGAACCGCACCGGGTTTCGAGGAGGCCTGTTGGCTTGAGTCAAACCGGCTTGGTCTGACTTCTTTTGGCTGTTCAAACTTTCATTATTCCAGCCCCCGCAGGGGCCGCCGGAGGCTCCCCGGTTGGGCCATGTATTCAT